>NZ_JBELPZ010000002.1:0-453172 GCF_046000445.1 Flavobacterium rhizosphaerae
TTGCAGAATAAAGGGAACCCGCGGGCTCCCTTATTTGTTTAAAAAAAATAGGGCTGACTCACTTTTGAGACAGCCCCGTTAATAAATCTGATCTTTTCCTTTTTACTCATAAAAATGTGAGTGCAGGTTTTTAGAACTTAAAATTTCTTTTGCAACGGCAATTTCATCTTTATCCCCGCTTACTACCAGTACAAATTTTCCTGCTTCTATATGTTCTTTAATATTTTCAACATGTTTATCATTTGTAAAAAGTTTGGCTACCAGCGAGGCAAACCCTCCGCCTATCATACCAACATCTACACCGGCAATTGCGCCTACCAGGGCACCGGCACCATATAACATACCAAATCCAGGTATGGCAAATACTCCTAACCCGGTTAAAAGCCCTACTACCGTACCAGCTCCCATACCTACATAAGCAGGTATATTAGTAGCTTTATCTACTTCATCAAGGTGTATATGTTCATCATCAACTATACCGGCCTTTCCTACTAAAGATACATCTTTCATAGGAAAATCATGTTGTTTTAATTCTTTTAGCGCTTCTAATGCCTCTTTATAGGAGTTAAATACGGCTACTTTTTGTTCCATGCTTTTTGTTTTAAGATTAATTTCATCAGTGTATTACTACACGCTAAATTTACTTATAAAATAAATGTTATTAATTAAAATGCTGTTAAAAACTTAACATTTAAGCTTATTTAGTCCTTTTGTTACATTTTTGCTGCTAATGCACTACAATTGCATATAATAGTATAAATTTGCAGCACTTTTTTACAGGGCAAACTATGCATACAAATAAAAGCGACTGGTATACTTCATGGTTTGATACACCTTATTATCATATACTGTATAAAGACCGCAACTATAAAGAGGCCAGGCTTTTTATGGATAACCTTACCAGTTACCTAAACCTGCCCGATAATGCTAAAGTATTAGACCTTGCCTGTGGAAAAGGCCGTCATTCTATATACTTAAATCAGCTTGGATATGACGTTACCGGGGCCGACCTGAGTGAAAACAGCATTAAGCAGGCTTCTGAATTTGCTAATGAAAAACTGCATTTTATGGTACACGATATGCGTGAACCTTTTCCCGAAAAATACGATGCAATTTTTAACCTGTTTACCAGTTTTGGCTATTTTGATGAAGATAAAGATAACATGGCTACCTTAAAATCGATATGCAAAAGCCTGAAAGACGATGGTTTTGCTGTAATTGATTTTATGAATGTGCCACACGTAATTAAAAACCTTGTACCGCATGATGTAAAAACTGTAGAAGGTATAGATTTTCATATTAAGCGTTATGTAGAAGACAACCATATTATTAAAGAGATAGATTTTGAAGAGGGTGGCAGGCATTACCACTTTACAGAAAAAGTAGAGGCGCTTACACTGGATAATTTTGAACAGTTGATGGACGAGGCCGGTATTTACCTGCTGGATGTTTTTGGCGATTACAGGCTACATAAATTCAAAAAAAACGAATCAGAACGATTGATAATGATTTTTAAATAACAATGGCATATATATTACCTTTTTTGTCTGTAATACTCGGCTATGCCGTAGCTGTTTTTATTAAACCTTCTAAACGGCAGAATTTAAAACTGTTACTCGCATTTAGCGGTTCTTTTTTGCTTTCGCTTACTGTAATGCATCTGTTACCGGAAGTATATGAAGGCGCTACTGCCCATCACCATGACCACCAGGGGCATGAGCACGGACATAATAGCCCCATAGGCCTGTTTATTATGGCAGGTATTATTTTCCAGATAATACTTGAGTATTTTTCGCACGGTGCAGAACACGGGCACGTTCACGGGCCTGGAAAACATCATGACCACAGCCACGATCATTATGCGCCCATGCCTTGGTTGCTTTTTATAAGCCTTTGTATACATGCCTTGTTAGAGGGTATGCCGGTAAGCCATCATAACGACCTGGCTTGGGGAATAGCCATTCACCACTTCCCTATCGCTATTATTTTAACTGCTTTTTTTATTAATTCAGGTTTAGGAAAAACACCCATTACCCTTTTTATGTTGGCTTTTTCTGTAATGACACCCCTGGGCACACTATTAAGCGAAAACCTGCATTTTATAGAAGATTATTTTACAGAAATTTCTGCCGTGGTAGTGGGTATACTGTTCCACATATCGTCTACTATAATTTTTGAATCGGCAGAGAACCATAAATTTAACCTCGCAAAATTACTGGTTATCATTCTCGGGGTTATTATGGCTTATTTTCTTTAAATTTACCTGAAATATAATTTATCATGTCCTTCATAAAAACTACCGAGCAGGCATCTAAATATGAGCATCTTGAAAAAATGCCGGTGGGTGATTTGCTCCGTAATATTAATAACGAAGATAAAACAGTGCCCCTTGCGGTAGAAAAAGCGCTACCCCAAATAGAGCAATTAACACAGGTTGTGGTATCATGCTTAAAATCTGGCGGTAGGTTGTTTTATATTGGCGCAGGCACCAGTGGAAGGCTGGGAATAGTAGATGCGAGTGAATGCCCGCCCACTTTTGGTGTACCGTTTGATTTGGTTATCGGTCTTATTGCAGGAGGTGATACTGCTATAAGGCGGGCTGTAGAATTTGCAGAAGATGACCGAGAACAGGCATGGAAAGACCTTTCTGAATATAACATTACTACCAATGATGTGGTAATAGGTATTGCAGCATCGGGTACTACGCCTTATGTTATTGGCGGTCTCGAAAAATGCAATAATGCCGGAATTGCTACAGGTTGTATAACCTGTAATCAGGGCAGCCCACTGGCACAGGTGGCACAAAACCCGGTTGAAGTGGTAGTTGGCTCTGAATTTGTAACCGGAAGCAGCCGCATGAAAGCCGGGACAGCCCAAAAATTAGTACTCAATATGATAAGTACTGCTGCCATGATTCAGCTGGGGCGTGTAAAGGGCAATAAAATGGTAGATATGCAACTGAGTAACCATAAACTGGTAGGCCGGGGTGTAAAAATGATAATGGATGAACTTAATATACCGGAAGAAGAAGCCATTGCCCTGTTAGAAAAATATAAAAACGTACGTAAAGCCATAGAAGCCCATGCCAACAGATAAAAAAATATTAATGCGGGGGCTACGGTACCTGTTTTTTGCGCTCCCTTTGTTTTTTATTGGGCCTGTAGTAATTTTCAGCTCTTTTAAAAACCAGGGGCACCCCCTATTTATTCCTGTTATTGGCCTCGGTATTATTTGCTGCCTTACCGGCATGTGGTTTATGTTTATGGGCATACGTACAATAATGAAAAGTATGACCGATTAATCTATTAGCCATGAAAGCAGCAGAAGATTATATTCAAAGTGTAAAAAAACAGTTTTTATACTACAAAACGTTAGCTGATAAAGCTATGGCGCAATTAGAGCCGGAGCAGCTTTTTTATTCTCCGGATGAAGACACCAACAGTATTGCTATTATTGTAAAGCACATGTATGGCAATATGATGAGCCGTTGGACAGATTTTTTAACTACTGACGGAGAAAAAGAATGGCGCAATCGTGATGATGAGTTTGAAAACACCTATATAAATAAAGAAGCCCTATTATGTGACTGGGAATCAGGTTGGAGTTGCCTGTTTACCGCACTTAATACTGTTACACCAGATAACCTTAACGATATTATTTATATCCGGAATGAGGGGCATACGGTTATGGAGGCCATAAACCGGCAATTGGCACACTACCCCTACCATGTTGGGCAAATTGTATTTTTTGCTAAAATGATAAAGAAAACACCATGGGAGAGCCTTAGCATCCCTAAAAATAAATCCGGGCAATATAACTCAGATAAATTTGCCGTGGAAAAATCGGTAAAACATTTTACTGAGAGTGAACTGAAGAAATTATCTGATTCTGAACATAACAAATAATGAAAAAAGTTTTATACCTGTTTATTCTTACCGTGCTTTTAATGTCCTGTTATAACCAGGAGCGTAACTGCACCAATTTTAAAACCGGGAAATTTGAGTCGGAATATATTATAGACGGCGAAAAGAAAACCACTGTGTTTATACGTACTGACAGCCTTGAAATTGAAACCTATGAGGGCAAAACTGATACCGCAACCGTACGCTGGGTAAACGATTGTGAATATGTACTCCGAAAAATGAATCCCAAAAACATGCAGGAAGAAAAAGCAGTTGATATGAAAATATTAACAACAAACGGCGATACATACACCTATGAGTTTTCTATAGTGGGAGATAAACAAAAATTAAAAGGAATAGCAACTAAAATTAACTAATTGTATATGGAATTTTTATCCAACCCTGATGCCTGGATAGCTTTATTAACCCTAACCTTTCTGGAGATTGTATTGGGTATAGATAATATTATTTTTATATCTATAGTAACAGGAAAATTACCCCAGGCTGAAAGAAAAAAAGCTACGCGGGTGGGTTTGTTTCTTGCCATGTTTTTACGTATTGGCCTGTTATTTGGCATTACTGTATTAACACGGATGAAAAAGCCCCTTTTTGGTTTTGACTGGGGCTGGTTTAGTGCTCAATTTACCGGCCAGGCATTAATATTATTGGCCGGAGGGCTTTTCCTTATCTATAAAAGTACCAAAGAAATTCATGAAAAAGTAGATATAAAAGGAGCGCATGAAAAAGAACTAAAAACCAGCGCTGCGAAATCTTTTGCAGGCACAATTGCCCAGATACTGCTAATAGACCTTATTTTTTCGATAGATTCTATACTCACCGCCGTAGGTATGACCAGCGGTCTTGAAGGCGCATTATATATAATGATAACCGCAGTAGTAATTTCGGTGGGTATAATGATGTTATTTGCGGTGCCGGTAGGTAATTTTGTTAACGCAAACCCCTCAATACAAATACTTGGGTTGGCATTTTTAATACTTATTGGTTTTATGCTTATAACCGAAAGCATGCACCTTTCTGACGCGCAGCTTGCCGGCCAGCATGTAGGTGAAGTACCCAAAGGTTACCTCTATTTTGCCATTGCCTTTTCTCTTGCGGTAGAATTTTTAAACATGAAAATGCGTAAGAAAAACAAGGTGTGAAGCAGTATAATACTTTGATCGCGCTTACAAAAAATTGATAGAATAAAGGTCAAATTTAATTTCAAAATTAGCTTACCTATCAAGAAAAACTATATTTTAAACACTTCTATAATCACAAATTAGTACTTTTACCATCCTAAAATTTTGAAAAATGTCAGTCGCTAAAAAAGATTATAAAAGGATAACTACAAAATCGCTTATAGAAATGAAATCGCAGGGCGAAAAAATTTCTATGCTCACGGCTTATGATTTCACTATGGCAAAAATTGTAGATACTGCCGGGGTTGATGTGATATTGGTAGGCGATTCTGCTAGTAATGTTATGGCAGGCCACGAAACTACCCTCCCCATTACGCTGGACCAAATGATCTACCATGCCTCATCGGTTGTGCGCGGTGTAGAGCGTGCCCTTGTAGTAGTAGACCTTCCTTTTGGTACCTACCAAAGCGACCCGAAAGAGGCATTGCGTTCGGCTATCCGCATTATGAAAGAAAGCGGTGGCCATGCCGTAAAAATGGAGGGTGGTAAAGAAATAAAAGACTCCGTTAAAAAACTGCTCCATGCAGGTATACCCGTTATGGGACATTTGGGCTTAACCCCCCAATCTATTTATAAGTTTGGTTCTTATACAGTCCGCGCCAAAGAAGATGCCGAAGCGGAAAAACTTCTGGAAGATGCAATGTTGCTTGAAAACCTTGGATGTTTTGCAGTGGTACTGGAAAAAATTCCTGCTGCACTTGCCAAAAAAGTAGCCGAGAGCCTTACCATTCCTGTCATTGGCATTGGTGCCGGCGGCGGTGTAGACGGACAGGTACTTGTAATACATGATATGCTGGGTATGAACAATGAGTTCAGCCCCCGCTTTTTACGCCGTTACCTTAATCTATTTGAAGATATGACCACTGCCATAGGCCAATATTCAGCAGATGTTAAATCATCTGATTTCCCTAACGAAAAAGAGCAGTATTAAATGTTAATGTACCAATATGACAGTTTGATAATTAGGAAATTACACATTGACTAAAAAACAATTTTCAAATTGGCACATCTTCAAATTTTCAAATTACATAAGTGAAGATATTATCTGACAAAAATAACCTTCAGGTATTGTATGAAGACAACCATATTATTGTGGTTAACAAAGGTGCTGGCGATATCGTGCAGGGTGATAAAACAGGAGATAAACCGCTTAGTGAGGTTGTAAAAGAGTACATAAAAGATAAATACAACAAACCCGGGGCTGTATTTTTGGGGGTAGTACACCGTTTAGACCGCCCTACTACCGGTATAGTGGTTTTTGCACGCACCAGCAAAGCGTTAACCCGCCTTAATGACCTTTTTAAAAACCGCGAAACTCAAAAAACCTATTGGGCACTCGTAAAAAATATGCCTCAGGATGAAAAAGCCACTTTGGTACATTACCTGAAACGGAACGAAAAAAATAATACCAGTAAAGCACATATAAAAGAGGTACCCGGCAGCAAAAAAGCCAGCCTTGAGTATACCGTTTTACAAAAGCTCAACACCTATACACTTCTTGAAGTAAACCTGCATACAGGCCGCCACCACCAGATACGTGCGCAGCTTTCTTTTATTGGCTCCCCAATAAAAGGCGACCTTAAATATGGTGCTGAACGCAGTAACCCAGATGGCAGTATAAGTCTTCATGCCCGCCATTTATCTTTTATCCATCCTGTAAATAAAGAACTAATAGCTATTACAGCACCGGTACCTAAAGATGCTGTATGGTCTGCTGTAGCGTTATAGAAATACACACAATTAGGTATTTATTATCATAAAAATATAGTTTATGCACTTTTACTATTTTATCAGTAAGATTTTTAATAATTCACTATATTAGTATATTAAATACCTCAATTATGAAAAAAGTTACCTTATTCATATACTGTTTGTTTGCAAACGGATTATTTGCCCAGGAACATTTTTCGGGCATAGCAACCTCAAAACGTACAGGGCTTTTAAATGCAGACCTTAACCCTGCAGAGCTTGTAAACCTTCAAAACACCTACGAAGTAAATATTTTTAATTTTAGCGCAGGCGTAGCAAATAATAAAATAACGTTTGCAGACCTGTTACATAGCGATAATGACTTTGAGGAAATGATTTTTTCGGGTAATGAGGCCGCAAATCTTTCTGCCGATGTAGCTATATTGGGACCTGCATTTGGGTTTAAAAAAGATAAATGGGGATTTGCCATTTCTACAGGTGCACATGTCAAGGCAAATTTTATTGATATTAATACAACATTGGGCAGGGCTGTTACCAATGGGGGTATTGACAATATTACACAGGTATACCCTATATTACAATCAGAGAATCAAAGGGTTGTGGGCACATCATGGGGCGAAATAGGCTTTTCGGCAGCCCGCGAGTTTTATCAGGATAACCAACATAAACTATCTGCAGGACTTACCTTTAAACTGCTGTTTCCAAACACTTATGCCAACATGGGAGCGGGTAAACTTAATGGAACCATTGTTAATGATTTAGGAAATGTATATTTAACTGACGCCCAGGCCGAAGTTAACTTTGCGTATTCAGGTCCACTTGCAGATGATTATTCTGATTCCGGTAGTTTTACTGAGTTCTTTGCAGGTGGCTTAAATGGCTTTTGTGCCGACCTGGGTATAAATTACCAGCTTAAAGATAATAATCAAGACGGTTATAGGGTTAACGCAGGTATTTCTTTTAAAAACCTCGGGAACCTTACCTTTAAAGATGATAACAACACTACTAATAATTACAGCCTCAATATTCCCGAGGGACAGTATTTTAACCTAAACCAGTTTGAGGGAGTGGAAAGCGTGGAAGAAATAGAAGATATTTTTGTTTCAAGTGGTTTTGCCACCATACAAAAATCGCAACAGGACTTTAAAGTTAAGCTTCCCTCCTACCTTTCTGTATATGCCGATATTAAAATTCACCGCAGGTGGTATGCCACAGCCTTAGTACAGCAAAAAACAGGCGATAGCAATAATAACAACCAAATAACCGTACCTAACATATATTCTGTAACACCCCGCTACTCTTCAGGCTTTTTTGAAGCATATATGCCATTGGCCAGCAACGAAATATCGGGCTTTACTGCTGGTATTGGTTTCCGTTTGGGTGGTTTCTTTATAGGCTCGTCATCATTGCTTTCTGCTACAGTAACAGATACTGACCAGGCCGATGCCTATATAGGATTCCGGGTTGGGTTTTAGCCGTAAAAATCATAAAATCTTTATAAAGTAGATTCCAGTACACGTTATTATCTGTAATTTCATTTTATTAAAAAAAATTATATGAAGTGGCGTGGCAGAAGACAAAGTAATAATGTAGAAGACCGCAGGGGTGTTTCTGGCGGACAAGTAGCTGTTGGTGGTGGTATAATAGGCGTTATTGTACTACTCATAAATATGTTTATGGGCGGAGATAATACTGCTGTTATAAACGATATACAAAACCAGATACAGCAATCATCGCCCTATTCTGAAACCACAGAACTTACCGAAGAAGATAAAGAAATGGGTGAGTTTGTAGCTACTGTACTGGCTGACACCGAAGATGTCTGGGGAAAAATATTTCAGGAAAATGACCTCACATACAATCAGCCGAAGCTGGTATTGTTCCGCGATGCTGTACAAACAGCATGCGGTGGGGCATCATCAGCTACAGGACCTTTTTATTGCCCGGCAGACCATAAAGTATATATGGATCTTAGTTTTTTTAATGAACTTCAAACACGTTTTGGTGCAAAGGGCGGCGATTTTGCCATAGCTTATGTTATAGCACATGAGATTGGGCACCATGTACAAACTTTATTAGGTACTTCAGAAAAAGTGCGGCGCAAGCAACAACGCCTTGGTGAAACTGAAGCCAACAGGTTTTCGGTAGCATTAGAGTTACAAGCCGATTTTTATGCCGGTATTTGGGCACATTATAATGAAGAAATGAACAATGTACTGGAAGAAGGCGATATAGATGAAGCGCTTAGCGCTGCAAGCGCAGTTGGTGATGATGCCATACAAAGAAAAGCACAGGGCCGTGTAGTGCCAGACTCTTTTACACACGGTACCTCACAACAGCGTACGTATTGGTTTAAAAAAGGCTTTGAGACCGGCGATATAAATAAGGGAGATACTTTTTCTGAATTAGGACTTAATTAGTTAGTATCTCTGGCATTCATAATCTTCCACTGGTCATTTATATATTTTACTTTGTTTACCTCTTTCATGATATCCTCATGCTCTTCTGCATAGTAGTCAGATGATTTATCTTTCTCGCTATCCAGTTCGGCAGCGCGTTCCAGCAAATTGATTGTAACTGGCTCCAATTTTTTCTGCACAAACAAAGGCATGGCATCAAAAAGTTCTTGTAATTCTTCTCTAAGCATAATTATAATTCAAAATTTATATTATCCCAGCCATCCTTCACGGTCAAGGCTTCGGTATTGTATCGCTTCGCTAATATGTTGTGGAGAAATATTTATGGCGGCATCAAGGTCGGCAATGGTACGTGAAACTTTAAGTATTCTGTCATACGCCCTGGCCGAAAGGTTTAGCCGCTCCATTGCTGTTTTTAATAATTGCAGTGAAGCATCATCAAGTTTGCAATATTCGCGTATCTGCCTGGAGCTCATTTGCGCATTGTAATGTACATGTTCATATTCTTCAAACCGCTGTGTTTGTATCTCACGTGCCTTAGTAACACGTTTTCTGATTTCTACACTGCTTTCTGATTTTCGGGTATCGCTTAGTTTATCAAAAGGCACGGGGGTAACTTCAATATGTATATCAATCCTGTCTAACAGTGGGCCACTTATTTTGCTCATATAGCGTTGCATTTCGTGAGGCGAAGAAGTTACCGGCGCATCAGGGTCATTAAAATAGCCTCCCGGGCTGGGATTCATACTGGCTACCAGCATAAAACTGGAAGGGAATGTTATAGTAAAGCGTGCACGGCTTATGGTAACCTCACGGTCTTCCAGCGGTTGCCGCATTACCTCCAACACTTCACGTTTAAATTCCGGCAACTCATCCAGAAAAAGCACACCATTATGGGCCAGGCTTATTTCTCCGGGCTGCGGAAAACTTCCCCCACCCACCAGCGATACTGAACTCGCTGAGTGGTGCGGGCTACGAAAAGGGCGCTGATTCATTAAGCCAATGTTTTTTATCTTTCCGGCAACACTGTGTATTTTGGTAGTTTCTAAAGCCTCACGCAAGGTCATGGGAGGCAATATACTGGGCAGCCGCTTGGCCAGCATAGTTTTGCCTGCACCGGGCGGGCCAATTAAAATAATATTATGGCCACCGGCAGCCGCTATTTCCATACAACGTTTAATGCCCTCCTGCCCTTTTACATCATTAAAATCAAATTCAGGAAATTCAAGGTTTTTATAAAATTCCTCACGGGTATTAACTAAAGTAGGTTCAATAGTACCACGGCCTTCAAAAAAATCTATAACCTCGCTAATATTTTCCAGGCCGTAACACTCTAACCCTGCTACAATAGCAGCCTCTTTTACGTTTTGTTTCGGCAGGAAAAAACCTTTAAAACCTTCTTCCTTGGCCTTTATGGCAATAGGCAGTACACCTTTTATGGGTTGCAGAGAACCGTCTAACGACAGCTCGCCCATAATTATATATTTAGCAACTTCATCTGCTTTTATCTGCCCGCTTGCCGCCAATATACCTACGGCCAGGGTAAGATCATAAGCAGACCCTTCTTTGCGAAGGTCTGCAGGCGCCATATTTATAGTAATTTTTTTACCCGGCAGGCTGTAGCCGTTGTTTTTAAGTGCGGCAGCAATACGGTAGCTGCTTTCTTTTACGGCATTATCCGGGAGGCCAACAAGATGGTAACCTATGCCTTTATCTATATTAACTTCTACGGTTATTGTAGTGGCTTCAACGCCAAAAACGGCGCTTCCAAAAACTTTTATCAGCATTTATATTTGATTGGAGGCGTGAAAATACGGAAAATGATTGTAATATTTCTTATAAACTTAAACGTTTGCCAATACAACAGTTTTCCCAAAATGTACTTAAAATTTAACCTGTGATTTTTACCTGATATAAAACATCAGTAAATTTAAAAATATAATCACATTAGTAGGCAAAATATTGGCTTAATGCTTATGGAGCGTTATTTTAAAATTGAATATTATGACCTTGTATTACTTTTTGCAGGTATTATAGCATTGTTTGCAGCTATAGTGCCGGTTATATTTCGTAATAAATACTTTTCTGCACCAATATTTTATCTCATAATAGGCATAGCTGGTTATTTTATAATATTACATTATCAAATTGATCCGTTAAAACATCTAGAAGTTTTAAAACGCTTAACAGAATTTGTGGTACTTGTAGCACTTGCCAATGCGGGGCTAAGGATTAATGAACCCTTTAAATGGAAAACCTGGCGACATGCTTCAAGGCTATTAATAATCACCATGCCCATTACTATAATAGCTGCCACTTTTTTAGGATGGTGGGTTATGGGGTTTGCACCGGCTACAGCTATGCTGTACGGTGCACTTATTTCACCCACCGACCCTGTACTTGCAGGAGAATTACAAACTTCTGCCCCGGGTGAAAAAGATAATTCTGTAAGTAAACTGGGGCTTACTGCCGAAGCAGGTATTAATGATGGCCTGGCTTTTCCCTTTACATATTTTGCGATACATGCTTCTTTAAAAGGCTTAAATTATAAAGAATGGATTGGCGACTGGTTTCTTCATGATTTTTTAATAAAAATTATATTAGGCATAGGCATTGGGTTACTAACAGGATGGCTACTTTTTAAAATAGTATTTTCAACAGGCAGTAAAGATGATACTCTGGGTCGTATAAGCCGAGGAATTTTATCTTTAGCCTTAATACTTCTGCCCTATGCAATAGCCGAAATTGTTGGCGGCTATGGTTTCTTGGCTGTTTTTTTTGCTGCTTCTGTATTTAGCCGTTACGAAAAGCACAAAAAACACATGAACAGCCTGCACGATTTTAATGAAGAGCTGGAAAGTTTTGTTGTGGCTATACTTTTTATAATTATAGGTATTTTTATAGGTATGCATTATAGAATGATAATTGAGCCTAAAATAATAGCTATTGCCTTACTTATGGTATTGGTTGTACGGCCAGTAGTAGGATATCTTTCACTTATAAAAACAAACCTCAATGCATTTCAAAAATTTGTACTTTCGTTTTATGGCATACGCGGAATAGGTTCATTATATTACCTGGCTTATGGATTAACTGCTATTGGTTTTGAAAAACCTAAAACACTTGTGGCTACTACAACTGCCACTATTTTTTATTCAGTACTCATACATGGCATTACAGCGCGTTGGGTACAAAAAAACATAAAACGATATGACCAGATTGAATGACGATAGCTTAGTAGTAATTGGGGGCGATGCAGCAGGGATGTCTGCGGCTTCTAAAGTACGTCGTGTGCAGCCGGACAGAAAAATAATAGTTTTTGAAAAAACGAGCTATACTTCTTATTCTGCATGTGGTATCCCTTATTTTATATCGGGTACTATTACAGATTGTGATGCACTGGTACGCCGCAGCCCTGAAGAATTTCGGAATAAGTATAATATTGATGTACATACACAGCATTTGGTAACAAAAGTTGATACCGCCAATAAACGTATTAAGGTACATGATACAGAGAATAACCGTGAATTCTGGCAGGAATACGGCCAGCTTTTAATTGCTACGGGGGCTAAGGCATATTGCCCTGACGTAAAAGGGAACAGTGCCGAAAATGTATTTGGTATATCTACATTGAGAAGTGGCATCCGGGTTGAGAAATACATACGCGAAAACAAACCCGGAAAAGCCGTAATTATTGGCGGCGGATACATTGGCCTGGAAATGGCCGAAGCGCTTTTAATGCGTGGGCTAAAAGTAAGCATTGTTACACGGGGTAGCCAGGTAATGGATACATTAGATCCTGATATGGGTATTAAAATATCTGATGCAATAAAAAGCCTTGGGATAAATTTATATCTTAACGAAGAATTTAAGCATTTTGAGCTTGATAATGATAAAGTTAATGCTGTTGTTACTACCAACAATACTATTGATGCAGATATAGTAATACTTGGTATGGGGTCTGCACCAAATACTACATTTTTAGCAGACAGCGGTATAGCGCTTGGGGTTAAAGGCGCTATAAAAGTTAATGGACAAATGCAGACCAATATACCAGATGTATGGGCTGCAGGTGATTGCACCGAAACACTTAACCTGGTAAGTAAGCAACAATTTTATATTGCACTGGGTACTGTAGCTAATAAAACAGGGCTTGTAGCCGGAACCAACCTGGCCGGTGAAAAAATAACATTTCCGGGAGTGGTAGGCACTGCGGTTTGTAAACTTTGTAAATATGAAGTAGCGCGTACAGGTTTGCAGGAAAAAGAACTTAAAAAACTGAATATTGAGTACGTTGCTACTACTATAGACAGCACTACCCGTGCTGATTATTTTCCAGGAAATAAAAAAATTACAGTAAAATTACTTGCAGAAAAAAACAGTGGAAGGCTGCTTGGCGGGCAAATTGTGGGTGAAGAAGATGCAGCCAAACGTATTGATGTTCTGGCTGTGGCTATAACCCATAATTTAACCCTGCAAAATCTTATTGATATGGACTTGTCCTATGCCCCACCCTTCTCCCCTGTTTGGGACCCGGTACAAACCTGTGCCCGAAAATTAATAAAGTACATTTAAAAAGTTTTATTATGTTTGTTGCTGTAAGAACCAAAAAACCAACCAACATGAAAAAATTTGTTTTTATTATTTTTTGCAGCCTTTTGGGCACAATGGCAACCAAGGCACAGGTTACCTCAGTTAAAAATGCTGATGATGCCTTAAAAGCCGCTGATTTTTTACTTTCTAAACCCATTAATGTGCTGGAAGATTACCGGGATGATGCAAGAGCCTATCTATTTAAATGGATGGATAACACATCTGAATACATTTTTTCTGTAGACCATACCATGACTATTTTAGATAGCGATGCAAAACTAATGGGGATATATTTTGCCGCAATGGTTAAATACCAGATAGAGCATAAAATTAAAGATCCTGATGATGACACTAAAACTGAAATATGGAAAGTAATAGCCGAATACATTAAAAACAAGGACAATAATGTAAAAATTAGAGGCTCACTAAAAAAGCTGTTAGCAGCTTACGATAAAGGGAAAATAAAACAATTTCTGAATGACTATGATTATAAAGAATAAAAAAATGGCGCCGCAGCGCCATTTTTTTTATTACGATATTATTTTTCAAATTTACTTAATCCATCTTTTAGCCAGGCAAGATATTCTTCTATATCGGGAGTATAAGCCACCGGGTCGTTTAGGTTTGTTTCATCAAGGTTTATCAAAACATAGTAAGGCCTTGCATTAGACTCATACCTGCCTAATTGAAAATCACTCCATTTTTTCCCTACTGTATTTATTTTACGTCCACTATATTCAGATATAAACTGCTCAGATTCCGGTAAATCAATACGTTCGTCACAATAAAGAGAAATCAGTACTACATCATTTTTTAATATAGAGAGTACCTGAGGGTTTACCCATACATTTTCTTCCATATTACGGCAATTGGTACATACATGTCCGGTAAAATCAAGCATCACGGGTTTATTCACCTCTTTGGCATAAGCCAGGCCTTTATCATAATCTTCAAAAGCAATAATACCATGTACCGATACTTTGGCACCTTCCGTCAACTCGTTGTTATTTATTGCAGCAGTACTTCCGGATCCGCCAAAGCCCATGGGGGCTTCACTATAGGTTGACGGAGGCAATACACCACTCATTAGCTTAAGGGGAGCCCCCCACAAACCGGGTACTAAGTATATGGTAAAGGTTAATGATAAAACCCCTAACAACATACGCCCTACTGAAAGAAACGGCACAGGGCTATCATGCGGCATAGAGAATTTACCAAACAGGTACAAAGTTAATGCAGCAAATACGGCTATCCAGATGGCTATAAAAACTTCACGCTCCAAAAGGTGTAACTGTAACACAAGGTCGGCATTAGAAAGGAATTTAAATGCAAGCGCTAACTCTATAAATCCAAATACCACTTTTACCGTATTAAGCCAGCCGCCTGATTTTGGAAGGTTAGACATAAGGCTTGGGAATAAAGCAAATATCATAAAAGGAAAAGCCAGCCCTAAGCCAAAACCAAACATACCAAGGCTTAACAATGTTGCACCACCATCTGACGATAGTACCGTACCAAAAACAAACCCTAAAGCAGGGCCGGTACAACTAAATGATACTATAATAAGCGTTAATGCCATAAAGAAAATACCAATAAGCCCACCGGAGTTACTGGCATTATCTGCTTTGCTCGCCAGGCTGTTGGGTATGGTAATTTCAAAAGCACCAAAAAATGAAATGGCAAATGTTATAAATATGATGAAGAAAAATAAATTCAGGTAAACATTGGTAGAAATATCTGCAAAAATATTTCGGTCTATACCCTCAAAAATATGGAATGGCAATGATAGCAATACATAAATAACTACAATACATATACCGTAAAATATGGCATTAAATTTACCTTTGGCTGCCGAACTGCTGTTTTGTTTTATAAAAAAACTAACCGTCATGGGTATCATGGGGAATACACATGGTGTAAAAGTAACCAAAAGGCCAGCCAGTAGTGTGCCAAAAAATATAGTTAACGGGTCGGTATCATTTTCGTCGTCCGGTGTTGTTACTGCCTGTTTTTCACTTTTTTTTTTAAAGCCTGACAGTACTTCTTCAAATACCTTTACCTCTTTGGCAGTAAGACTGCTAAGGTTGAACTCAAAAAGGTTACTGCCCATAATGCATACCTCTTTACATACCTGATAGCCTACTTCTACCTGTACTATATTATTATCAGGGTTGGTAACTTTTATTTTCTGGCGTAACGTCGCCGTATGGCTCCAAAAAGTTTCCTCAACACCAAAGGTTTCATTAAAAGCAGTTTCAGTTTTACTTTCTTCCGCTTTGCCTACTAATTCATAATTACCTTCATTATTATTAAAGATAAACTCTAAAGGTAGTGAGCCCCCATCGGCTGTAAACTGGCTGTACATGTGCCAGTGGTCCTCAATCGTTGCATTAAAAACCAGCGTGTAATCGGTTTCAGAATCTTTTTCAACTTTAGCCGTCCATTTTACAGGCTCCATAACTTCGCCCGAAGGTATCTGGGCATAGGTAGTAACAAAAGTAAATGCTGTTAGTAACAGCGTTAAAAAATTTTTCATTTTACAACTTCTATCTTTAAAATTTGTGTTGTTTGTGTGGTGACTTTAAAGCGGTCATCGGCCCTGTGACCTATAACCCATATTATATCATTTCCGGAACAAAGTAGCCAGGCATTTTCTTTATCACTTAAAGATAATTTTTCATCTTTAAAATACTTAGACACCTTCTTTTTTTGCCCCTTCATTCCGAAAGGGTAAAAATAATCACCTTCCGTCCATTTACGAACAAATAACGGGAATTTTATTAATTCCTTATTAACATAAACAGTATTTTTAATCAAATCTTTATCTAAGCTACCTACTGTTGTAAAGGTTAGCTTTAGCGGGATTTCTATAAAATTGTCATTTTCATATACCGGGTAAACATCTCCCGCCACCTCTTTTTGCTGCTCAATAATAAGCGTGTCCCTGTCTTTTAATATCCTGTATGCATTGCTCAATACATATTTACCCGGTTGTGCCATTACAAGATTATAAATATCTGTCCAAGCGGTAAAACCAAGCGGATTAAGCCACGTATACAGGTAGGCTTTATAATTGGGCAGCCTTGTAAGTTCTTTAATATTTATAATTTTTTTATCATCAAAGTCATTAACTACCTTTTTATAAACCAGTACAGCGGCATCATCGGCTAAAGATTTTACCTGCTTTAAATGCTGGCGGGTATTTTGAAAACTTTCTAAAAACGAAGGGTTAAGTTCTTTTAAAACCGGACTGATATGATGCCTAATTTTGTTACGCAGGTATTTATCTGATGCATTGCTACTGTCTTCCCGCCATTTAATGTTATTTTTTTTAGCATACGCTTCAATATCCTTACGGCTGAAAGCAAGCAATGGCCTTACAATTTTGTTGTTTATTTCCGGAATTCCGGTAAGCCCTTCTATACCTGTACCGCGCGAAAGGTTTATCAAAAAAGTTTCCAGCACATCATCGGCATTATGTGCGGTAATTATATAATCGTATTCTTTTTCTTCCAATTGTTCATAAAACCACTCGTAGCGTAGTTCCCTCGCTGCTATTTGTATAGAAACTTTATAATCCTGCGCATAGGCTTCGGTATCAAAATGTTCGTTATATACGGTAATTTTATTATTTTGTGCATACTGTTTTACAAAAGCCTCATCGCCATTACTTTCTTCCCCACGCAAGTTAAAATTGCAGTGAAGTATAGCTATTTCATAATCCAGTTGCATAAACAAATGTAAGAGGGTCATACTATCTATACCGCCACTCACTGCTATAAAAAGCTTTTTGCCTTTTAAAAAAGTGAAATGCTGTGAAAGATGTTGCTGAAATTGTAAAAGCATGGTCAAAAATACGCAATTTTTTTATGCATCGGCATTAAGTACTTTATGCATGGCATTGGCTTTTAGCAGGCACTCTGCATACTCACTTTCGGGCACTGAACCTGCCGTAATGGCGCTTCCTACCGAAAAAGACAGGTATTTGTTTTGGCTGTTATACAAAATACTGCGTATAACCACATTAAAATCAAAATCGCCATCCGGGGTAAAATATCCTATTGCACCGCTGTACACTCCCCTTTTAGTTGCTTCAAGCGACTCTATAATTTTCATGGCCGATATTTTCGGCGCTCCTGTCATGCTTCCCATTGGGAACGTTGTTTTTATGACCTCTACAGGCGAAATACCATCTTCAACATGCGATACTACAGTAGAAATAAGATGGTGAACCTGCTTAAAAGTATAGGCTTCACAAAGCTCTTCTACCTTAACCGAGCCTTTAGCAGCAGTATGTGAAAGATCGTTACGCACCAAATCTACAATCATAATATTTTCAGCACGTTCTTTTTCGTTACTATGCAGTAAATCTTTTATTTGAATATCTTCATTTAAATCATCACTTCTTCTTGCGGTACCTTTTATGGGTTGCGAAATTATCTTGCTGCCATCCTTACGCAGGTAACGTTCCGGCGAGGCCGAAAGTACATAATGGTTATGATTTTTAAAATAAACAGCAAAAGGCGGCTCAGAAATAGCATTTAATTTTTGGTATACATTTAAGGGGGTTATATCTGCGGTAGCATTATAAAATTCCATGCAGAAATTAGCCTCATAAATATCCCCCCTTAAAATATGCCCCAACATAGTATTTACTTTATGTAAATAATCCTGTTTTGAAACACGTTGCTGTATGTGTAACGGTTTACTACTAACCTGCCCATTATGATTAGGTATTATAGCCGTAATTTCCTTTATATCATCTTCTATTTCATCATCACACATAGCAAGGTAACTCAACGTAAGCCTGTTTTCTTTTATAAAAAAAAGTTTTTTAGGCTGAAAGAAAAACAGGTCAGGAAACTCCAAACCATCAAAATTAGAAGATTGTAGTTGTTCCGTATCATTTTTAAGGTCATAAGCCAGATAGCCAAAAAGCCAGTCTTTTGTAGTTTGCTGGTATGTTTGTAAATCTTCAAAAGCATTATGGTAGTCTGTACGTAAAGATGTTAAGGCATCTACAGCCAATACCGCATCGTACGAACTATATTTTTGATGATAGTTATTACTGTCTAAAAAAACAACTTCGCGAAACTGCTGCGACCACTGCAACAGCTGGTTTTTAAACAATGTTATATCCTGGATAGTATGAATAACTGTTGTTCTCACATTATTAAATTAACAGGTAGACAAAAAGTACCAATAAACACAAACCCGCTTTAAAGCGGGTTTGTGATATAAATTTAAATGAATTATAAGTGTATTGGCCTGTTATCAGTAGCGGCAAGTGCGGCTTCTTTAACGGCTTCGGCATAGGTTGGGTGGGCATGGCTCATCCTTGAGATATCTTCAGCAGAAGCGCGGAACTCCATAGCGGTTACCGCTTCGGCAATAAGGTCGGCTGTACGGGCACCAATCATGTGTACACCCAAAACCTCATCTGTTTTGGCATCGGCAAGAATTTTCACAAAACCATCAGTATCCATACTGGCACGGCTACGGCCAAGTGCCTTAAACGGGAAACTACCTGATTTATACTCTATTCCAGCTTCTTTAAGCTGCTCTTCGGTTTTACCCACTGCAGCTACTTCTGGCCAGGTATATACTACACCCGGTATGAGATTATAATCTATGTGTGGTTTTTGGCCTGCAATAGTTTCGGCAACAAAAACCCCTTCTTCTTCTGCTTTGTGGGCAAGCATTGCACCACGTACAACGTCGCCAATAGCATAAATATTAGGCACATTAGTTTGCAGGTGTTCGTTTACCTCAACCTGTCCCCTTTCAGAGATTTTTACCCCGGCTTTATCAGCATTAAGGCCTTCGGTAAAAGGCCTGCGCCCTACTGACACCAAAGCATAATCGCCATCAAGGGTGATGGTTTCTCCCTTACTGTTTTCTGCTTCAACTTTTACGCCTTCACCTTCACGCTCAACAGATTTTACTTTGTGTGAAGTATAAAACTTCATGCCCTGCTTTTTAAGCACCTTGGTAAGCTCTTTGCTCAGCGAGGCATCCATGCCCGGTATAATACGGTCAAGATACTCCACAACGCTTACCTGTGCCCCAAGGCGCAGGTATACCTGCCCAAGCTCAAGCCCAATAACACCACCACCAATTACAATTAAGTGTTTAGGCACTTCTTTAAGCTTTAAGGCTTCGGTAGATGTGATTATCTTTTCTTTATCTATTTTGATGAAAGGTAACGAAGAAGGTTTAGAACCTGTAGCTATAATAGTATATTTAGCCTCTATGGTTTCCTCTGCCCCATCGTTTTTGGTAACTTTTATATGGGTAGCATCTTCAAACGAGCCAACACCTTCTAAAACAGTAATCTTGTTTTTATCCATCAGGTATTTAATACCACTCACATTTTGGTCTACAACGCCCTGTTTGCGGGCAATCATCTGCTCAAAATTTACTTTTATTTCTCCTTCAATATCAATACCGTGCTCTTTAAAAGTAGCATGGGCATCATGATAATGGTGTGAAGAGTCTAACAACGCTTTGCTGGGAATACAGCCTACATTAAGGCAGGTGCCGCCAAGGGTTGGGTATTTTTCTATAATTGCAGTATTGAAGCCTAATTGTGCAGCGCGGATGGCAGCCACATAACCGCCCGGACCCGAGCCTATAACGACAACGTCAAATGAACTCATAGTGTAATGATGGTTTTTAATTTTGTAAAGCAAAGTTAGTTAATAACATTCAGATTGCCCCAAATAAAAAAGAGGAATTTACATTCCTCTTCCCGTTTTCAATACCAAACAAAACAACTATTTTTTTGACTTATAAAATTTATCCAGAAATAAATACCTGCTTTCATTTTCATCCGGAGCTGCTTTTGGAGCTACATTAATATCCATAATATTCATAAGCCCGGTTGCACTGCTTGCAGGCCAAACCGGAAGCTTTTTACCATTAGGATTACCTGTTTTTATAAAATTAGCAAAGTATTCTTCACCAAATTTAGAAACCGTATAATCATCTTCCGTCCAGCTAAATACTTTATTTGTAGCTAAGTTTCCCAGTAAATATTCAATATCACTGGCATGTGAAGCGCCCTTTAAGGCCTCCGGCATTTTATTTTCTTCTTTTTTCTCCCCGTCATCTTTTATAATACCACCCGCAAGCCCGGTTTTGGCATTTCCCATTTCGGCTCTCATTGGTGGCCTTGCTTTACTAAAGGTATAGGCATAAACAGGCTCTCCAGATGTTTTGCGGTGCAGGTTGAGCCATTTCCAGGTACTCAGCACTATAAAACCATCACTTGCCAGTGCAGTGGCCGATTGTATTACCTCTTGCTCATTACCTCCTGGGTAAAGCTCAAATACGATTTCTGCCTGATCTTTACCAAAGCGTTCCTGAACAATTTTTGTATAATTTTCGGGATTAGGGTACTGCCCCATCATAAAGGCCTGATAAGGCATTTCTGCATTTGTCCATCCTGCCAGCAGCGGCACTTTTTCCTGCTCTCCCGCAGCAAACACCTCTTCCGGGGGTTTTGGTAAAAAATAGCCATCAATCACAACCGAAGTGTTGAAAGCCCCCCATTTAGATGCCTCATCAAGTAATGTTTCTGCGGGGATAGCCCTGAGCGCTTCTAAAGAGGAAACTCCTGCTTTTTCAGCAAAAGTTTCGCCCCGCTTTTCATTATCTTTCATGGCTACTGGTACAAAAGTTGGAGAAATCATACCACCGCTTTGCCCTATGGCCTGTGTAAATAAACCTTTTGATAGTGGTGAAGCCATTTGGGCACACACCGAAATAGACCCGGCAGACTCCCCGGCAATAGTAATTTTATCGGGATCTCCACCAAAGGAGGCTATGTTTTCTTTTACCCATTTTAGTGCAGCATTCTGGTCTAATAAACCGTAATTGCCCGAAGCGTGGTTGGGCGATTCTTTTGTAAGCCCGGGGTGACTGAAAAAACCAAATATACCTAACCTGTAATTAAGTGTTACAGTTACGATGCCTTTTTGCGCAAGGCTTTCACCATCATAACGATATTCAGATCCGTCTCCTGCTACAAAGCCCCCGCCATAAAAATAAACCAATACCGGTAATTTTTCATTTGCTTTCTTAGCGGGTGTCCATACATTAAGGTACAGGCAATCCTCGCTCATTTTTGGTGCCCTAAACATCATATCCCCATATACGGGCTTTTGCATAGGGCTGGCGCCAAATGTTGTAGCCTTGCGTACTCCATCCCAATTTTGTGGTGGTTGCGGAGCCTTCCAGCGCAGGTTACCTACAGGTGGCTGTGCAAAGGGTATACCTCTATAGTTTTCTATGCCCGTAGGCAACACCATACCCTCTAAAATGCCCTGTGCTACTTTGGTTTGTGGCGCTTTTTGGGCAAAAGCATTTATAGTGAGTTGTAACAATAAAACCATAATCAGGTTGGTTTTTTTCATAACTATAATGTTTTTAATTAAATCAAATATACTATTTTTTATTGCTTCATTATAAAACAATGATGTTTGTGTTTTTTACTTCATTTATAACAAAAGTGCTGTGGGTGCTCCCTATATGTTGCAGGGTGGTGAGTTTTGTTACCATAAATTCGCGATAAGCTGTCATATCAGCTACTACAATTTTTAAAATATAGTCATAATCACCACTTACATGATAACACTCCAATACCTCTTCAAGCTTTATAACTTCTTTTTCAAATTTAGTCAAATAATCCCGTGTATGCTGTAGTAATTTAAGATGGCAAAATACTAAAAACCCTTTGCCTGCCTTGGCCGGATTAAGCACAGCAACATATTTATCAATAATACCGTTGCGTTCCAGTTTTTTTATGCGCTCATAAACGGCAGTAACCGATAAGTCCAGCTTTAGAGATAAAGCCTTTGTGGTGGGCGTGCTGTCTTCCTGCAAGTACTGTAATATTTTTTTATCGGTGCTGTCTAATTCCATATGAAAAATTTTCTTTAAATATTAAACCATAACTAGTAATACAGAATAAAAAACTACAATTATACTATAATATAGTATAATAAACTATTATAAATACATACTATTGATAATACAGCCCAAAATACATCATTTTGTAATAAATAAACACACACATTATGAAAGAATTTAATCCCGCAGATAACATTCAGGATTTACAATATTTTGGCGAATTTGGAGGCGTAAACCCATCCATATCAGATTCTTCCACCTATACCTTTCTTTCTGCCAAAACCATGTTTGATACATTTGAAGGTAACGCCGAAGGCTGTTACTTGTACTCGCGGCACTCTTCGCCCAGTAACTTGTATTTAGGTCAGGCACTGGCTGCTATGGAAGGTACTGAGGCTGCTAATGTAACAGCATCCGGCATGGGGGCTATAACCTCTGTTTTATTACAGCTTTGCAAAGGCGGCGATAGTATTATTAGCAGCCGAACGGTATATGGAGGCACGTATGCTTTTATGAAGAATTTTCTACCGGGATTTGGTATAAGCACATCTTTTGTGGATATTACCAACCCTGAAGCGGTTGAAGCGGCCATAACGCCCACATCTAAAGTATTATATTGTGAAACCGTGAGCAATCCACTGTTAGAGATTGCCGATATTGAAACACTTGCTGGTATTGCTAAAAAACACAACCTGGCACTGGTGGTTGACAATACTTTTTCTCCACTGTCGGTTTCACCATACAAACTGGGGGCAGATGTGGTAATACACAGCCTTACCAAGTTTATTAACGGCAGTAGTGATACCGTTGGCGGTGTTATATGCGGTACTCAGCAGTTTATTGATGACCTTCGAAATGTAAATGCAGGCGCTGCTATGTTGCTTGGCCCTACTATGGATAGCCTTCGGGCCGCCAGTATACTAAAAAACCTGCGTACCCTGCACATACGTATAAAACAGCATAGTTATAATGCACTGCACCTTGCACAACATTTTGAACAGGATGGGCTTACCGTAGTTTACCCCGGCCTTGAAAGCCACAGGGGACATAACAAATATAAGGGAATGATTAACCCTGAATATGGTTTTGGCGGTTTACTTACCATAGATGTAGGCAGCCTGGATAAAGCCAATGAGCTTATGGAGCTGATGCAGCACCGCAATTTGGGTTACCTTGCCGTGAGCCTCGGTTTTTATAAAACATTATTCAGCGCGCCCGGAAGCTCTACCTCAAGTGAAATACCCGCAGAGGAACAAAAACAAATGGGCCTTAGTGATGGACTGATACGTTTTTCTATAGGGCTTGATAATGATATTGAGCGCACCTATAGTATGATGCGGCAGTGCATGGCAGAACTCGGGATTATTAAGTAGTTTCTATCAGATACAATATCAGGGCAACGCTCATGAGCAATACCGCTGCCGTTATTACAATTAATAAAGCAGAATTGTGGCGGTATGCCCTGTTACGTATAAGTTTCTCGGTACGTTTGTATCTTATAAAAGAAAACAAACACATTAATGCCCCTACGCTAACCAGCAATATACCAATAGCGGCAGAATAGCCCCGGTTGGGCACTACGGCATCGGTACCCAGGCTAAAAGCTATCTGTTTTACAAAAAGAGAAAATTTAACCACTACAAAACCAAAGGCCATAATACCTATAGAGGTGCGTAACCATGCCAAAAAGGTACGCTCATTTGCAAGGTGCTCCCTTAAAAGTTCAGGGTCATTTTGTTTTTCCATAACCAGATTTTATTATTGCAAAGTACGTTAAAAAAGGATGTTTAAAAAACCCGCTTTAAAACAAAACAGTTATTTGTATTTTAGCGGTTGAAACAATACAGATATAATGAAAAAATTTTTATGGCTGTTCCTTTTATCAGGTGCAGCAGCTACCGCACAACACAACCTTACTATAGAAGAGGCCACTTATGGACAATATCAGCAATATGCACCAAAAAGCCTTGTTTCGCCACAATGGAGGCCCGATACCCATACGCTGACCTATCTTGACGATACATACCAAAAATTAATAGGGCGCAGTGAAAATGGAAATTGGGAAGAAAAGACATTTTTAACAAAGGAAGACCTGGGTAATGCCTTAAAGGTAAAATATCCGAATACAAAGTTTGCGTTACAGATATTTCCTTATGGCTATTCCTGGAAAGATAAAAATACCATTGTTTTTGAAGCTGATTCAGAAGATAATAGTTATGCTGTGCTTTTTGATGTTGGAACTAAGACTGTTATAAACGCTTTTGCCCACGTTTCAGATTCCCAAAATTATATATCACCTGATGGTAAAAACCTGGCTTGGCTACAGGAAAACAATATTGTTATTACGGCCGATGCTGGAAAAGACATTAAAGTTACCAATGATGCTGATAAAGGCATTGTAAACGGCAGCGATTATGTACATCGCCAGGAGTTTGGTATTGATAAAGGGATGTGGTGGAGCCCTGACAGTAAAAACCTGCTCTATTACCGCAAGGCTGAAACTATGGTAGCCGATTTCCCATTAGTGCAGTGGGATACCCGCATTGCCGAAGTTAAAGATATTAAATACCCTATGGCAGGTATGAAAAGCGAGGAAGTTACACTGGTTGTTTATAATATAGCCACTCAGCAAAAAACTACCCTTAAAACCGAAGGGCCTAAAGAGCAATTTTTAACCTGCGTAACATGGTCGCCCGACAGCAAAAATGTTTATGTTGGGGTGCTAAACCGGGAGCAAAATCATCTTAAATTAAATAAATATGATGCCGCTACAGGCAACTTTATTAGAACGCTTTTTGAGGAAGAATCTAAAACGTATGTTGAGCCGTTACACGACCTAACTTTTGTACCCGGCCATAACGACCAGTTTTTATATCGTAGCGAAAAAGATGGTTATGAGCAGCTTTATCTTTATAATACAGATGGAAAACTTTTAAAAAACCTGGGGTTTGGCAATGTGGTTATTATCAACCTGCATAGCTTTGATAAAGATGCTAAAAATGTGTTTTATACAGGCACTGCCAATACAGGACTCGACAGGCAGTTGTATAAAGTAAATTTAAAGACGGGTAAAACCACACAAATCACTACCACCTCTGGCACACATACCGACATTGTGAGCAGCGACGGAGAACTGGCACAGGACAGCTTTAGTAATACCACTACGCCAAATGATGTAAGCATTATCACTACTAAAAACGGCAAGGCCACTACCCTTTTTAAAGCAGAAAACCCTTTTACAGGACAAACAAACCTGCCAAAAATGGAATTGGTAAGCCTTACGGCGGCTGATGGTAAAACACCGCTAAACGGCAGGATTATATATCCGGCAGATTTTGATGCGTCAAAAAAATATCCGGTTATGGTATATGTATATGGCGGCCCACATGCACAGCTTGTTACAAACGACTGGCTGGGCGGTGCGCGCCTTTTTGATTATTACATGGCTCAAAACGGTTATGTGGTATTTACGCTTGATAACCGCGGCAGTGATGCACGAGGACGTGATTTTGAGCATGTAGTACACCGTAGGCTTGGGGTTAACGAAATGGCCGACCAAATGAAGGGTATTGATTTCCTTAAGTCAAAATCTTTTGTTGATGCTGACCGTATTGGTGTGTATGGCTGGAGCTTTGGTGGTTTTATGACAACTTCCCTAATGTTAGATCATGCCGATACATTTAAAGTTGGTGTGGCCGGTGGCCCTGTATGTGACTGGAAGTATTATGAAGTAATGTACGGTGAACGCTATATGGATATGCCTCAGGAAAACCCTGAAGGCTATGCTGAAACAAACGTAATTGATAAAGCACCAAAATTACAGGGCCATTTGCTGGTAATACATGGCGCACAGGATAACGTGGTGGTTCAGCAGCATAGTATGGAGTTTATACAGGCGTGTATTGCCAATGGCAAGCAGGTAGATTACTTTTTATACCCAACCCATGAGCATAATGTGCGTGGTAAAGACAGGTACCATCTCAATAAAAAAATAGCAGAATATTTTAATACATACTTAAAAAAGTAAAATTTGTAAAAGAGGCTTTGTAAGCCTCTTTTTTATTAGGGAATATATGCCCCAATATGTAACTTTGTTTTTATACAATTTATTATGGACAATGATTTAAGTAATTACCGAAGGGTATATGAAAAAAGTGAGCTTACCGAAGAAAATCTTCCCGAAGACCCTATAACACTTTTCAGGAACTGGTTTATAGAAACCGAAGCTTACGGAAGTGCGAGCGAGGTAAACGCAATGACTGTTGCTACAATAGGGCTTGATGGTTATCCAAAATCAAGAGTGGTATTGCTTAAACAATTTACCTATGAAGGCTTTATTTTTTATACCAATTATAATTCTGAAAAAGGAAGGGCTATTGCTGCCAACCCCAATGTGTGCCTGTCTTTTTTCTGGTATGAAACCGAGCGGCAGGTTATTATAAAAGGTAAAGCCGAAAAAGTAACTGAAAACAATTCAGACGGTTATTTTGAGAGCCGCCCGCACGGCAGCCAGCTTGGTGCAGTAGTTTCCCCACAAAGTGAAGTAATTCCGTCACGTCAATACCTTAACGAAAAGCTCGCTCAACTTGAAAATGAATATGAAGGTAAAGAAGTACCCCGCCCTGCCCACTGGGGAGGCTATATTGTAAAGCCTGTTGAAATGGAATTTTGGCAAGGACGCCCCAACCGCCTGCACGACCGTATACGCTATACCGTCAATGAAGATCTATCATGGAAAGCAGAAAGACTGGCACCCTGATAATTTTAATTAGCTATAGAAATTTTGTACCAATAGTTTTTTATAAATATAAATCTATCAATTTTTGGTAGTTTTTTATTTTAAGATTTATTTAAGAGTATTTTCCTGTTCATATTTCTTAATGATTACATCTATACTGTTTTGTAAAAGGTTTAAGTTATCTTCTTGAATTTTAAGCTTAGCTATAAACTCATCTATTTGATATTTAGTCAACTTCATCTTTTTTAATACAGAATATGCCACGTCTGAATATTCTAAATCATACTTTTCTTTAAGATTATTATAGAAATCTTTGTAGGTAAGATTTGAGTCTGTAAATGATTTATAATTCCATCCGTCATATTTCATGGCAAATTCATAAATGGTATTTTGAAGTTTCTTATTTATCTTTTTATTTTCAAGCCATTTATAAATTAAATATTTTTTTGCAGCTCTTGTACTAGCATTAAGGTATTTATCGACAAGATAAAATATAATAGGAATTAATACTCCGGCAATAGTCCATTGTAATTCAATGCTCATATTTTCTAATTAGGGTTACTTATCTTAATATCTTTAGAGTAAAATCCAATGGCGAAATATAATTTTAATACCAAATTAACATTTTTTATAAACCGTTGTGACTTATTTTTTATGATATTTAAATTTCAGGAATATTAAATCTCAAGGTATGAAAAATTTAATCCTCATCCGCCATGCAAAATCAAGCTGGGATGCACCGGTTAACGATAAAGAAAGACCCCTTTCTACAAGGGGAATTAACGATGCGCATTTAATGGCGGCAAATATAGAAGAGGAACTGCCTGCTTCTTATATAGTATGGAGCAGTACTGCGCTAAGAGCTAAAAATACGGCTTATATTTTTGCAGAAAATCTTTTAATACCTACAGAAAGCATTATACTAAAAGATGACTTATATACTTTTGATGAAAAAGCACTGGAAAAAGTAATAAGAAACTGTAACGACCAATTTGATAACTTAATTCTTTTTGGACATAATGACGCTATTACTAATTTTGTTAATATCTTTGGGAGCCGTGCCCTAAAAAATGTGCCCACGGCAGGTTTTGTACACCTTTCTTTTGATGTAAAAGATTGGAAGTCCATAAACAGAGGTAAGACAGAAAAAGTATTATTTCCAAGTGACTTAAAAAAATATGATCCACCACTCACCGGTAAACAGGTATATTGACAGAGAAAAAAGCTGGCTGGCATTTAATGCCAGGGTACTTCAGGAAGCAGCCGATACCAATGTACCATTATTAGACAGGCTGCGCTTTTTAGGTATATTTTCAAACAATTTTGATGAATTTTTCAGGGTGCGCTATGCTGCAATACGTAGGCAGGCACTTGATGGCATTATAAGCGAAGAACTCCCCAGAGCTAACTCTGCGCAGGAATTGCTAAAGGAAATTACAGATATAGCCATAGAGCAGCAATCTGAAAGCCTTAGGATATTAAGCAATATTGAGCGGGAACTCGAAAAAGAAAACATTTTTATGGTAAACGAAACCGAGCTTAATAAAGAGCAGGAATTGTTTGTTAAAGATTTTTTTATACAAAAGGTTGCCCCGGAACTGTTAACTATAATGCTTGATGAGCTTAAAGAATTTCCGCTTTTAAAAGATACCTCAGGTTACTTGGCTGTGAAACTGGAAATGAAAACAAAGGCACCAGAAAAAAGCAGTAATAAAAGCATACTATTCTCATCTAAGCCTAAGCGCTATGCTATTATAGAAATGCCTAAAACGGTAAGCCGTTTTTTAATACTTCCTTCAACAGACAAAAAACAGTATGTAATTCTTTTAGATGATGTTATAAGGCTTAACCTACACCAGATATTTAATATATTTAATTATGAAAGCATTAGCGCCTACATGATTAAAATTACCCGTGATGCCCAGCTTGAACTTGATACAGACCAAAGCAAAAGCCTTATGGAAAAAATATCGCTTAGTGTAAAAGACCGCCGTATTGGAGAGCCGGTACGTTTTGTGTATGACCAGGATATGGAGCAGGAAATGGTTGATTACTTTCTTACCAATTTGCAAATAGATTCCAGTGATAGTATTATACCCGGCGGGCGCTACCACAATCGCAGGGATTACATGGGTTTCCCAACGCTTGGGCGGTATGATTTGCTTTATGAGCATAATGTAGCCCTACCCGTTACAGGTTTATCTTTAGAGGGTAGCGTATTACAAAAAATAAAGAAAAAAGATTATCTAATATATGCACCTTACCAGTCATTCTCCTACGTAATAAAGTTTTTACGGGAGGCTGCACTGGACCCCAAAGTTATATCCATTAAAATTACGCTGTACAGGCTGGCTCGCAATTCACAAATTGTAAGCTCGCTTATTAATGCTGCTAAAAACGGTAAAAAAGTTACCGTACAAATAGAGCTGCAGGCCCGTTTTGATGAAGCCAGCAACATTCATTACTCCGAACTGATGCAGACGGAGGGTATAAACCTTATATTTGGTATTAAGGGACTTAAAATTCACAGTAAAATCTGCCTGGTAGAACGGCTTGAAAGCGGAAAGGTTAAACGCTACGGTTTTATTTCTACTGGAAACTTTAATGAGTCTACCGCCAAGATATATACCGATGTTACGCTCCTTACCGCCCACCAGCAGATTATGAAAGACATTAGCCGTGTTTTTGACTTTTTTGATGTAAATTATAAAGTATATCGCTATAAACACCTTTTTGTATCTCCCCATTATACCCGTAATAAATTTTATAAACTTATAGACAGGGAAATACTCAACGCCATAGCCGGAAAAGAAGCGTATATCAAGCTGAAAATGAATAGCCTTACCGATTTTAAAATGATTGATAAATTGTATGAGGCAAGCCGCGAAGGTGTACAGATTCAGTTAATTATAAGAGGTATGTGCTGCCTTATACCGGGGGTAAAAGATATGAGTGAAAATATAGAAGCTATAAGTATTGTTGACAATTATCTTGAACATTCACGTATATATATTTTTGCAAACAGCGGAGAACCGGATGTATTTATATCTTCAGCTGATTTTATGACCCGTAACCTTGACTCCCGCGTAGAGGTAACCTGCCCTATATATGATAAAGAAATAAAGCAGGAGCTTATTGATACTTTTGAAATTGGGTGGAAAGGAAATGTAAAAGCAAGGCTGCACTCTGAAAACCTTGAAAACAAATACCGTAAAAAATCGGACGCAAAAGTATTCCGGGCGCAACTGGAAACTTATAATTACTACCGGGATAAGCTGGAGGTAATTTATGAGGAACTATAATTTTTTTTGAATACTGTAAAATGTATAAATGATTAATATAAAAAAATATGCTGCTATAGATATAGGCTCTAATGCTGTAAGGTTATTGGTTACTAATATTGTTGAGCAGGAAGGTAAAGAAACCCATTTTAGTAAAAGTTCATTGGTACGTGTACCTATAAGGCTGGGCCAGGATGCCTTTACGGTGGGAGAAATAACCGAAGAAAATATACAGCGCATGGTTGATGCTATGAAAGCATACAAGCTGCTGATGAAAGTGCATAAAGTAGAAAGGTATATGGGTTGTGCCACATCAGCAATGCGCGAGGCTTATAACAGCAAGGAAATAATAGATATTATACAACAGGAAGCCGATATTAAGATTGAAATTATTGACGGCAAAAAAGAAGCTTCGATTATTGCGGAGACTGACCTACATGAATTTATTAAACCAGACCATAATTATTTATTTGTAGATGTTGGTGGCGGCAGTACAGAGTTCTCCTTATTTTCTAAAGGTAAAATTGTTGCTTCAAAATCATTTAAAAACGGTACTGTGCGCCTGTTAAATAATATGGTAAACAATGTGGTGTGGCTGGAAATAGAAAAATGGATAAAAACGGTAACAGAGCCTTATGATGGTATTACCCTTATAGGGTCTGGCGGTAACATTAATAAATTGTTTAAGCTTTCCGGCAAAAAGCAGGATAAGCCTCTCACCTATTTCTATGTAAACTCACAGTACCAGATGCTCAACAACATGACCTATGAGCAGCGCGTGGCGGACCTTGGGCTAAACCCTGACAGGGCCGATGTGATTATATATGCAACACGTATTTATCTTAACGCCATGAAATGGAGCGGCGCACGGCATATATATGTACCTAAAATTGGCCTTGCAGATGGTATAGTTAAGGCTATGTATTACGGTAAAATATAGGTTAAAATTCAAAAACTTTGCCGTCATCTGCCAGTTCTGTATTGGCAAATATCTCAATGGCTTCACTTTTAAATGGTTCTATACCCTCATATCGGGTAGAAAAATGCCCTAAGATTAGTTTTCCGGCATTTGCCAGTTTGGCAATGGTTGCTGCTTGCTGTGCAGTGCTGTGCATGGTACGCTCACATAAATGCCCCTCTTTTTCTAAAAATGTACTTTCATGGTACAGCACATCTACATTGCGTAATTGTGGCACAATATCTTCCAGATACTGGGTATCACTACAAAAAGCATAACTAAGTGGTGCCGGAGGATCAAAAGTAAGTGTGCTGTTGGATATAACCCGGCCATCATCAAGCGTAATATCGGCACCATTTTTTATTTTCTGAAAATAACAGGTATCTATCTCATACTCCTGCGCTGCGTCGATATTTAATTTTCGTTCGGCGGGTTTTTCCTCAAATAAGTAGCCGTTAGTATATATCCGGTGTTTCAGGGGTATAGTGGTTACTTTTACTTTACTGTCTTCATACACCACTTCTGGCATGCGTGATTCTAATTCATGAAAATAAAGGTTATAGCTGGTCCAGGAAGCAGAAAGTTTTAACTGCAGCAGCGTGACTTCTTTAATTCCTTTGGGACCGTATATGTGCAGGTCTTTCTGGTGCCCTAATAAAGAAAATGTGGATATAAGCCCAATAAGCCCGAAAAAATGGTCGCCATGCAGGTGCGAAATAAAAATATGGCTTATTTTGGAGAACTTGAGTTTGTTTTTCCTGAGCTGTACCTGTGTACCTTCGCCGCAATCAATCAAAAACATTTTATTTTTAATTTCAAGTACCTGCGATGTAGGATTTGTCATAGAACGCGGGGTTGCCGCATAACAGCCCAGTATAGTAAGTTTCATTATAAGTAATTATCCATTAACGGGTTAAAAGCCCAGGTCTCTCTCAATCTCCTCCATTTGTATAATATCATGTGCTTCCAGCAAAGTAGGTACCAGCACCATTTCTTCCGGTGCCTCATCAAAATCAAAGTCATTTACTACAATAACAAATGATTTTTTTGCCTTGCGGTGCTTATTGGAAAGGGTAAGGAATAAAAGCACATCACTAAGGCCCACACTTGTATCATGCGTAAGGTCTATTATAATATGGCTTTCTTTAAATGAGTTATATTCTCCGGTTATCTTTTCTGAAAAGGAATGTACATCTCCTTTAGTATGCCTGAGTATTACTGTATCTCCTTTTTTATCAACTTTCATACAATTATTTTTAGAGGCTAATGCTGCATTACTAACCCGGAAGTTAACCAGCAATGGCTTTTATTAGGAACGGAAACTTATTGTTTTATTTTTGATGCCAAAAGGTAAATTACAGCCATACGTACTGCCACACCATTTTCTACCTGCTCCAAAATTACCGATTGCTGAGAGTCGGCCACATCACTGGTTATTTCTACGCCGCGGTTTATAGGGCCGGGGTGCATAATTACAATTTCTTTATCCAGCGAATCTAAAAAGGCTTTATCTACGCCATACTGCTGGGTATATTCTCTGGTTGACGGAAAATAATTTACATCAAGCCGTTCATTTTGTACCCTTAGCATATTGGCTACATCGGCCCACTCCATTGCTTTGCGCAGATTGGGTTCTACCTTTACCCCAAGCGATTCTATATAGCGCGGAATTAATGTTTTAGGGCCGCAAACCCTTACTTCTGCGCCCTGCATCTGTAAGGCAAATATATTAGAAAGCGCTACGCGTGAGTGTAATATATCTCCCACTATAACTACTTTTTTTCCTTCAACGCCGCCTAATGACTGCCTTATTGTAAACGAGTCCAACAGAGCCTGCGTAGGGTGTTCATGGGCACCATCACCCGCATTTACTATACTTGCATTTACATTTTTAGAAAGAAAATGGGCAGCACCCGGCTTTTCATGCCGCATTACAACCATATCTACCTTCATAGAAAGTATGTTATTTACTGTATCTATAAGTGTTTCGCCTTTTTTAACTGACGATTGCGCTGCTGAAAAGCTTATCACATCGGCTGAAAGCCTTTTTTGTGCAAGCTCAAAAGAAAGGCGTGTACGGGTACTGTTCTCAAAAAATATATTTGCTATGGTAATATCGCGCAGCGATGGAACTTTTTTAATAGGCCGGTTAATAACCTCCTTAAACTGGTCGGCTGTTTCAAATATAAGGTCTATATCCTCTTTATTGATATACTTTATGCCTAATAAGTGATTAACGCTTAGTTGCTTCATTGGTGTTTAATTGTAAACTCTTATACTAAAAATACGCTGTCTTCTTCTCCGTCATGGCCCTGCCACTGCACCTTTACCTTTTCGTTATTAATGGCATCTACCTGCCGCCCCCTATAATCGGGCTGTATGGGCAGGTGGCGGCTAAAACGCCTGTCTATCAACACCATTAACTCTATTAATGAAGGCCTTCCGAATGATTGTATGGCTGTAAGTGCGGCACGTATGCTGCGGCCGGTGTACAATACATCATCTATAAATACCGCTTTTTTACCTTCAACCAAAAAATTAATTTCGGTTTTATTGGCTTCAAGCGGTTTATCGCCGCGGCGAAAATCATCCCTGAAAAATGTGATATCTAAAAACCCAAGTTTTACTTCCTTCACATTATATTCTTTCTCCAGTATTTCTTTAATGCGTTCAGCCAAAAAGCGTCCGCGGGGCTGAAGGCCAATAAGTACTGTATCAGAAAAATCAAGGTGTTTTTCTATTAACTGGCAGGCCAAACGGTGTAAAATGATATTGACTTCCCCTGAAGTGAGCAATATTTTCTGGCTCATAATGCGTATTTGGTTTGGAGTGTAAAAATACAGAAAAAAAGCATAGCAGTAAAAGAGCCGTGCAATAAAAACCCTTTAAAATTTACGGATTATAGTATGGTATATGCAACAGGTTTAACATGTGCTTAAAGTTATTTTAGCAGTTAATGCGTAACTTTATAGTAAATTAAATACTTACAAGATGACTTATAAAGATATAGAACAGGCTTTGGGCAATGAAGCAGAAAGCCTGTTGGGTTTTAACAGCCCCAAAATACCCAAAGATTTACTGCATACCCCCTCACCTACCTTTATTGACGATATATTTGCACAGAGTAACCGCAGCCCGCAGGTACTGCGCAGCCTGAGCTCATTATATAACCACGGCAGGCTGGCAGGTTCAGGATATATTTCTATACTGCCGGTTGATCAGGGTATTGAACATACTGCCGGAAGTGCCTTTGCAGCAAACCCTATTTATTTTGACCCCGAAAATATTATAAAACTTGCTATTGAAGGCGGTTGCAATGCTGTAGCTACCACTTTTGGGGGGCTGGCCTTTCTTTCAAGAAAATATGCCCACAAAATTCCTTTTATTGTAAAGATAAACCACAATGAGTTACTTACCTACCCAACCAAATATGACCAGATTATGTATGGCAGTGTAGATGATGCGTGGAACCTTGGGGCAACGGCTGTGGGTGCCACCATATATTTTGGTTCTGAAAACTCTAACCGCCAGATTGTTGAAGTAGCTAAAGCTTTTGAACGCGCCCATCAACTGGGTATGGCTACTATTTTATGGTGCTATACCCGTAACAGCGATTATACCAAAGACAGCGTAAATTATGAAACTGCGGCAGATGTTACTGGACAGGCTAACCATTTGGGCGTTACCATACAGGCGGATATTATTAAACAAAAACTGGCCGTGAATAACGGTGGCTTTACTGCCATTAAATTTGCAAAAAGCGACCCAAAGATGTACAGTGAATTATCATCTGACCACCCGGTTGACCTATGCCGCTATCAGGTATTAAACTGCTATGCCGGGCGTGCCGGGCTTATAAATTCGGGTGGAGAATCTAAAGGCGCATCAGATTTTGCCGATGCCATAAAAACATCCGTTATTAATAAACGTGCCGGCGGCACCGGGCTGATACTGGGTCGCAAAGCTTTTCAACGCCCGTTTGAAGAAGGCATACAATTGCTTAATGGTATTCAGGATGTATATTTATCAAAAGAAGTTACTATTGCTTAATAGTATTTCTATTGCCGCTTATATCAACAAAATCAGCGGGAATTCCCGCTGATTTTGTTTTAAATAAATATAGCTAGATTAATTAATTACCAGTTTTTGAATCTTTTCGCTATCGGTTCCCTTAACTCTCGCAATATATATACCTTTTTGCAGGGAACTTAAGTTAATAGCATCGTTATTATTAATACCTGAAGCAGTATAAACAACTTTTCCTGTAACATCTATAACGGTGATGCTTACAGGATTTTGGGTAGTAAAATTAAAAATACCCTGTGACGGGTTTGGATAAATAACCAATGGATTAGTTTCAATTGTTTGGGTAGCACTTAAGTTACCATTAACCTGAAAGGCATATTTTTCATTTACTCCCTCGCCAATAGTCATACCGTCTATAAAAAGTACCTGGTTACCATTCGAAATAATTTCCAGGCCGGTATGAATATCTGACTCGAGAACAGTGTTCCAACCATCCCCAAATTCATCATAAAGGTTTACATGGTAACATTCCTGCAAATCTTCGGGCAATGTTAGCGTATAGCTTTTTACTGCCAGCCCGTCGGGGCCACCCCCGCCTGATATGTTATCATTACCTGCCTGATAAGGGCCATCGCCAATAAGTACATTACCTTCTGTATCGGTAATGTCCCAGCTTATTTCAGCAGGATAATAGTCGGTATATACCTTAATGGTTAAATCGCCACCAGATTGCGGTGTAGGGTCAATAGTAATAATATTACTCTCTAAAGCCCCGTTAAAAGCAGGCTGGCCATTTATTTCAGTTACTTCGATGGTATATTCATAACCTGAATTAAATGCTATGTTGCTGAGTGTAGCAGAAAAACGGGAATACATTTCAAAAGTTTCATCGGCATACGTTTCTGAGTGGATAACCGTACCATTTTTTTTGAGTGCCACTGTTACACTCTGCATATCATTAGTACCATAGTTTATTACTTCAAAATCAATATCATTTATTCCGGAACCTGAACAAACTCTTATATTGCTGCCTGATATTTCCGCATGATTCTCAATTCCTGTCAGCGGTCCGTTGCAGCCTGACATTTGATTGGTATAATGCCCATAGACATCAGGATTTGATGCCGACCCCTGAATGTAGAACTGAGACCCATCCGGGCATATTTTAATCCATTCAGGATATCCGCTTACAGGGAAATTATATTTTATAGTATGATCATCAATAACAGGATATGGCGTGCCTTTAAGCCAGTTTCCCCGGCTTACTTCAGTTAACCCTTTTAAATCATCCATATTAGTTTGCGGATCACATTCAATCATTAGTATTATAAGCTCATCAGAACCATCAGGGCCATAAGCCTGATACATATCAGAAAAAACGTGTGAAGAGTGGTAGCCCCAACAAGGGGTGCACCAAGTGGCAAAAAAATCAAGTATAACCGTTTTTCCCTCATTAAGATACTCTTGTAAATGGTGTTGGTTGCCATCAATATCTGTAGCTGTAAAATCAGGAGCCAGGCCATCAATAGGTATCTGGGCACTAACCGAAAAACTTATAGCAGAAAGTATTAGGAATAATTTTCTTTTCATTGTAAGTTGATTATTAAAAAGGGGTTTGTAAATAAAAACCTGATAAAATCAAGCTAAAATAATGATGTAACCAAATCTATTGAATTGAATTTAAACATCAAAATTTATAGCCAAATACTTGTAAATGTTTGAATTATTCTTACAATTATGGTTTTATGATTGTACAAAGCGCATTATTTTTACTGTATTTATTGTTTTTGAAACATGTACAGAATTGAAATATTTGAAACAAGTATTTATTTATTTTGTAAGGTTTAAGGCGTATCTTTATATGCGCTAATCAATACTTATTTTATGAAAAAAATATTTTCAATTTTAGTAATTGTATCTTCTATACAACTCAATGCCCAGTTAAAACCGGTATCGTATACCGAAGGCGGACAAAAATTAAACGGCTTTGCAGCCATACCCGCCAAGCCTATAAAACAAAAAGCCGGTATTTTAATATTACCTGCCTGGATGGGAATAAATAACCACTCTAAAGAAGTAGCAGAAAAATTAGCACATGAAGGGTATTATGCGTTTGTAGCCGATATATACGGTGAAGGTAAATATCCAACAAACACTAAAGAGGCCGGTACACAGGCCGGATATTACAAAAACAACTACAAAGAATATCAAAAACGCATACAGGCAGCGCTTGACCAGCTTATTAAAGCTGGTGCCGATGCAAATAATATTGTAGTTATTGGTTATTGTTTTGGAGGTACGGGTGCACTAGAGGCTGCCCGTGCTAATATGAATGTAAAAGGTGTAGTATCTTTTCACGGTGGATTGGGTAAAGATGCTTCAAGGCCAAATGACAAGATAGTTCCGAAAGTATTAATATTGCACGGTGCAGATGACCCATACGCACCGGAAGCCGATATAAAATCGGTACAAAAAGAAATGAAAGACGGCAAAGCCGACTGGCAGATGATTTACTATGGCAACGCTGTACATGCATTTACCGAGAAAGAAGCAGGAAATGATAACAGTAAAGGGGCTGCTTATAATGAAAAAGCTGATAAACGCTCATGGCAGCATTTTATACTTTTTCTGGATGAAATATTTTAGCACTGACTTTTATTATTTTTTAATAGCTTTATACTCTTAAAAAAAGTAGCAAGGTTTTCTATATCACATATATAATTGTATTCCGTTTAGATGAAGAAGATATTAATTATTTCGGCTCTAAGCCTTTTTATTGCCTGTGGTCCCTCAAAAAATGTACGTAAGGACCCTGCCACAGCAGATATTACTAAATACCTGAATACCATTACACCGGCCAGCCTGCAAAAGAACCTTTATATTATAGCATCTGACTCTATGCAGGGGCGGGATACCGGTACTGAAGGACAAAAAAAGGCAGGCCGCTACCTTATAAGCCAGTATAAAGCTAATGGTATTTCTTATCCGCCTGCGGCTGATGGCTGGTACCAGACTGTTCCATCAGAATTTATGGTACGCCCCTTTAGCCCAAAGCTTAATGATTCTGAAAATATATGGGCTTTTATAGAAGGCGAGGAAAAACCAGAAGAAATACTTATAATTTCGGCACATTATGACCATGTAGGCATGAAAAATGGTGAAGTATATAATGGCGCGGATGATGATGGCTCCGGAACGGTTTCGGTATTGCAAATAGCAGAAGCGTTTATGAAGGCTAAGAAAGATGGCTATGGGCCTAAGCGTTCTATATTATTTTTGCATGTAACAGGCGAGGAACATGGCCTGCACGGATCTCGCTACTATTCTGAACACCCCCTATACCCTATTGACAGCACTATTGCCGATCTTAATATTGACATGGTTGGACGCCGCGATAAAGAGCATGCCAATAGTGAGAACTATATATATGTTATAGGGTCTGACCGTTTGAGTACCGACCTGCATAATATTAATGAACAGGCTAATGCAAAATATACACACCTGGATTTGGATTATACCTATAATGACAGGAACGATCCTAACCAGTTTTACTTTAGGAGCGATCATTATAATTTTGCGAAGAAAGGAATACCTATTATATTTTATTTTAACGGGGTACATGCTGATTACCATATGCCTACCGACACGCCTGATAAAATTGAGTATGGCCTGATGGCAAAACGCGCACAGCTTGTATTTGCCACAGCCTGGGAACTGGCCAACGGCGCAGAACGCCCCTTAGTTGATAAAGACGGTAAATAAAAAATAAGAGCTCCTTACTGGAGCTCTTATTTTTTATTTACTCTTTTAGAAAATGAATTTGTGCTAAAAAACACTGCTCCTTTTTTTCTTTTGAAAAAATCAACATTTATTAAAATACCACAGGTACATATACCCATAAGTATAACTAATAAACATACATATATTGTATCATCAAGAGTTATAATAGCCGGTAATTTAAGTACTAAATAATATAATGAAATAAAGAAAACGATTATTGATATTACTAAGGAAAAAAGCTTCATCCTTTTATTTGTTATTAAACGTTAGTCTGTATTATAATGCCATTAACAAACTTTTCATGTCATTATATTTAATGTCACTTCCGGCAAGTATATATACAAAAGAATATGATATACTCCCACTTATAAAATCTTTAAAAAAAGTAGTATCATGCACTATACGTTCATACTCACCAGTATCTTGTTCGGGTAACGGAAGCTCTGCCGTATAAACGCCCTTTGCAGTAAAATCGTATATTTTTTGATCAAACATTTTTATAATACCATTAAGCTCAAAAGAAGGATTATCCAGATTTTTATAAATATCCATATCAAGCTTTATAGTATGGTTGCGGTACATAGCAGTTATGCTATGCTCATTTTCCTTAAATTTAAATTGCTTGCTTTCTTTAAAAAACTTTTTAAAGGTTTCAAAAATATTTTTTACTTCAGCTTTTTTAATTTCCTTTTTTTTATACTCATATTTTTTTTCAAAATCATCATGTTCTGCCCTAACATCAATACGGTTTATTAAGCTTTTTAAGTCCATAAAAAAGAGGGTTAAAGTTCTGCAACTTTAGATTTATAAAAATTCACAAAGAAAAAATTTTCTGGGTCTAAGCCTGCATCCATTATCATGGCATTAACGTTCTCGGTTTTATCTTTGTCTTTATCAGGAGTAATATTGAGAAAATCAAATAAATCCCCGGCACTTTGAAATTTAAAACTTAGTGGAGTATTTAAAGAATATTGGGTAATGCTAAATTCGGCATTAGAATATTTTATCCCTTCACGCTCAAAAGCATCTTTTATAATTTTATATTTTGTATCCATAGCTGTTTTAGTTCCGGCAGTAATGCGTTAATGTACCAGTTTTTAAGCTTTAAAAACTTTACTCCAAAGTATTACAATATTTTTAAAGCCGGTCATAAAAAAAGCCTAATATTTATTTCTTCATCAGCGTATCAATCGTAAGCTTCATGGCCTCAATAGTTTGCTGCTGTGCCTCGATGGTTTTTCGTAAAGCATCTTTCTCTACTTCATAAGAAAATGTGTCTGGCTCTGCTAATGTTTTTATATCATCAGACGCTGTTTTGCCTGCTGTATAGCCTTTGTTTTTTAAATATAAATCATGATTAATAAATTCATCTATTGAAAGATTATATTCAGTACAAATTTTTTGAATAACTTCTATTTTAGGATTAGATATACCCCGTACATAAGTGCCTACAACACTTTTTTTAAGTCCAAATTTTGCACCAAATTCGTCCTGCGATAAAAAATTATTTTCACATAAATATTTAATATTTAATCCAATATAATTTTTCATATAAGAAATTATCGCTTTTGTTGTAATAATTATTGTTTTTACAAAAATATTTTGTATCTTTATATTTATAAATATAAAGATTTTTTGGTAAAGATATAAGAAAATGAATGTAAGTGATTTCTTAAAATACAGAAATTTAAAAATCGTTTCGCGATATCACGAACTTAAATCGCAAAAAATAGCCTCCAGAGATGCTAAAAAAATTATAAGCAGTGAGTTTAATAATCTTTCTGTTTCAACGATTGAACAAATACTTTATAATAAAAAATACTCAAACAGCCCCCTTAAAAAAAATAAATAGACTTACTCATACCTAGTAGTAGCATAGTACTAAACTTCAGATTTTCTCATTTTTAACAATCCGGAGCTTACCAACCGGTACATTGCCTGTATTATCTTTAACCAGCAAAACACCTAATATATTTAAGGGCACCTGTACAGGCTCCCCGGAACGTTTACTATCTTCAATTAAATGTTCATAATCAGCCGGGCTTACTATAAGGCTATCCCCTTTTTCAATTTTGTTTGCAAAAAGATATTCCCTAATGCTTGCTACAGTTATTTTGGAACCTATTGATACAAATTCTGACATAACACTTTTATTTATATTACGAAGGTAAAATCCTCAAAATTGCTTTTATCAAAACTTTTGTTAAATCAGTCTTTTTTCTTTTGCCATGGAAACCGGCCTTCAATTTCAACTTCTATTGAGATGCTTAAAAAAGTACGGATAAGAACAATTACTGCTAAAATTAAAACCTTTTGCATAGTTGGCTCTGTTACCACGGTTGATATTATGTCTCCCGCTACCAGTATTTCCAGACCAAGCAATATGGCTTTACCTAATTCCTGCCTTAAAGTACGGTAAGACCGGGGTGTCATGCCCTGCTTTGTAAAAATAAACCTGGTTAATGCCAATGCAGTGCCAATAAGAATTGCTGCAATACCGGTAGCCTCAATAATACGGGCTACATAATCTATATAAAATCGTATATCGTCCATAAATTAATTATAAAGTTACAATTACCCTTTAATTTTACATTAAAAATAAGGTTAAATGTGCGCATACCTATGCTACTACATAAATGTGTATCTTTGCAGCAAATAATGCGCTATGCCAACATTTACTGATTTTAACCTGCCTAAATCTTTACAAAAAGCGTTAGACGACCTTGGTTTTGAAACCCCAACCCCTATACAGGAACGTGCCATGCCGGTAGTACTTTCCGGGCGCGATGTTTTAGGCATAGCCCAAACAGGTACCGGAAAAACCTTTGCCTACCTGCTTCCTGTTTTAAAGCAATGGAAGTTTGCCGCTACCGAAACACCCCGGGTGGTTATTATTGTACCAACACGTGAACTTGTGGTACAGGTAGCCGAAGAGGCAGAAAAGCTCACAAAATACATGTCAGTACGCGTGCTGGGTGTTTATGGCGGTGTTAATATTAACACCCAAAAGAACCAAGTATATGAGGGGGTTGATATATTGGTAGGCACGCCCGGCAGGCTTATGGACCTTGCTTTAGATAATGTAGTACGTTTTGATGCACTGCAAAAGCTTATTATTGATGAATTTGATGAAATACTCAATATGGGCTTTCGTTTCCAAATAACTTCTATTCTTTCTATGATGAAAGAAAAAAAGCAAAACATTTTGTTTTCTGCCACTATGACGGATGATGTGGATGAAATGCTGAATGATTTTTTTGATTTTCCTGAAGAAGTATCATTGGCGCCAAGCGGCACACCTTTAGAAAAAATAACGCAGATAGGTTATAATGTTCCTAACTTTCTTACTAAAATAAACCTGTTGAAAAACCTGTTGCAGGATGAAAAACTGGAACGCATACTTATTTTTACCAATAATAAAAAAACAGCTGATCTTGTAGCTGAAGCCCTGGAAGAAAATTTTGATGACCAGTTTGGGGTGATACACTCCAACAAATCGCAAAATTACAGGCTAAATACCATGGCGGCTTTTCAAAACGGCGAACTTAGGGGTATTGTTACTACCGATATTATGGCACGCGGGCTTGATATTAGAGATATAAGCCACGTTATAAACATGGAATTTCCTGAAATACCGGAGCAGTATGTGCACCGTATTGGCCGTACCGGACGGGCCGATAAAAGCGGTATTGCCCTTAGCTTTATAACAAAGGATGAGGAAGAAATTCAGTTTGGCGCCGAAGTGCTTATGGAAAAAGAATTGGAAATACGCCCAATACCCGAAGATGTTGTTATAGAAGAGCGTAAACTGGAATTTGAAAAAGACCGTAAAAAAGTTAAGGTCCTGCTTAAAAAACCTAAACAGGAAGGCGGGAGTGCGTTTCACGAAAAGAAAGATAAAAACAAAAAGTTAAACCTGGGTGGCCCCGGTAAACGTAAACCCAGAAAAACAGAACCCCGCAACCGTGGTGCCGAAAAGAAAAAGGCTGCCAAAAGAAAACGGGGTAAATAGTAATTATGCAAAATGCCTTACTTCTAAGCAGGCGATAATTATTCTGTCATTATTTATTTGGGGTAAATACCAGACAAACAGGAGAACAAAGTTTTATTTCTTTACCGGTATAGGTCAGCATGCCTGTAGTTTTATCCCTTTTAAAAATCGTAATATTGTTAGTGTTTTGGTTGGCCACTAAAATATAGTTATCAGTAGGGTCAATAGTAAAATTGCGTGGCCCAGCACCCTGGGTGCTTATTTGCTGCACAGCTTCTAACATGCCGTTGGCATGCACCTTAAAAACCGAAATAGTATTAGCATCCATACGGTTGGTAGCATATAAAAATTTACCGTCTTTGCTAAAATGTATATCTGCCGAACCGTTTTTACCATTAAAATCTTCAGGCGCTACGGTAGCTTCTTGTATTTTTTCAAGCTTATCGTTTCCATAATTAAATGCTGTTAACGTACCGTCTAACTCTTGTAACACATACACAAACACTCCATTGGGGTTAAACACCAAATGGCGTGGACCGCTACCGGCTTTTACGCTTGTGGCATCTTTAAGTTTCAGCACCTCTTTCTTGTTGTTGGCATCGTAGGTATAGCGGTACATTTTATCGGTACCCAAATCGTTTACAAATACATATTTTTTGTCGGGAGAAAAGTGCACCATGTGTACATGTGGTGCCTCCTGCCTGCTTTTATCGGGGCCGCTGCCGGTATGCTTTATAACCTGCTTTACCTCGCCCAGGCTTCCATCAGCTTTTTTCTCAAAAACGGTAATGCTGCCACTGCTATAATTAGCAGTTATGACATTTTTATCGTCATTAATAATATAACAAGGGTCTGCACCTTCAGCATCTTTTTTATTAAGCAGGCTCAGTTTGCCCTTATCTGCATTATATTCAAAAGCGCTAACCGTGCTTTTTTTACCGTCTTCGTTTACGGCATAAAGAAATTTATTATCGGCAGAAACGCTTACATAGCTTGGGTTTACTATATTGCCTGTAGTAGCTGCTTTCTCTTTAAAATCAAGCGTATTTATATTAAAATCATATACATATATACCTTTACTTTCGCAGGCATTGGTATAGGTACCTATTACAAGGTTATAATTTGTTTGTGCTGCGGCATTCATAAATACAAGTAGCAATACTGCTTTTATTATTTTCATTGAGGTATAATTTAATGTAGGCAAAGGTAAAGTTTTTAAATATTATGTGAAATTTATACCTTGTAATAACACATTGCTTTAAAATAAAAATTAGTATTTTTGACAAACTTTCAAACGAATGCAGTTTAAACACCCGGAAATTCTCTACTTTCTTTTTCTTTTGGTAATTCCTGTCCTGGTCCATTTGTTTCAATTGCGCCGTTTTAAAAAAGAATATTTTACCAACGTACGCTTTTTAAGAGAACTCAGCATACAAACACGCAAAAGCTCCCAATTAAAAAAATGGCTGCTGCTGTTTACCCGCCTTTTTTTACTCGCCTGCCTTATAATAGCTTTTGCTCAGCCTTTTTTTAAAGCTGAAGACAGTGAGCATACGGCTAATGAAATGGTTATTTTACTGGATAATTCTTTTTCTATGCAGGCTAAAGGCAACCGTGGCGAGCTACTTAAACGTGCGGTGCAGGACCTGCTGGAAAACATACCAGATGAAAAGCAATTTTCGCTCATTACAAACACTAATGCCTGGTGGCATACGGATATTAAATCGGTACAGAAAGACCTCCAAAATATTACGTATACCGATGCGCCTTTCCGTCCGGAATTTTTGCTTACCAAAGCAGAAGCCAAAAGCCCGGGGCAAGGCAAGGATATTGTATTGATAACCGATGCCGTTAACCTTGAAACCAAGGACATAAATTTTAAACCTGAAACGCCGGTATATGCCATAATACCACAAGCGGAGAACATCCATAATATTGCTGTAGACAGTGTGTATATTTCTCAGGTAATGGACAATTTTTATGAAATTAAGGCTCATATACAGACATATGGTAGTTTTAATAATGATGTACCTGTAGCCCTATATGATAATGGCAACCTTACAGCAAAATCAGTAATTAAGTTTACTACCGCAAGCCAGAGCGCTACATTTACCATTGCAAAAAAAGAATTTAACGGATATGTGGCTATAGAAGATAACAGCCTGCCGTATGACAATTATTATTATTTTAGTATATCACAACCTGAAAAGGTAAATGTTATTGCTGTGGGTACAGAAGAGAATAATAAATTTCTGTCACGCATTTATACTGATAATGAGTTTAACTTTATAAATACCACTTTAAGCAACCTTGATTATAACAGCCTGCAAAAGCAGGACATTATTATACTTAACGAACCTGCCGAAATATCTCAGGCACTGGTAGCCACACTTAAAGATTTTTATACCCGCGGAGGGAACCTTATTATTATACCCGGCGAAACTAGCGGGCTGCAAAACCTTAATAACCTTTTGGGCAGCCTTGGCAATGAAGTGTATAAACCTCTAACGCAAACCAAAAGGCTAATCAACAAAATTTCATTTAGCCACCCGTTATATCAGGAAATTTTTGAGAAAAAAGTAGATAACTTCCAGTATCCGGAAGCTACAGCCTCATATACCCTTTCCGGTATGGCACTGCCAATGCTTACGTATGATGACGGCACGCCGTTTCTTGCTTCATTAAACAACAACGCAGGAAATGCCTATATTTTTGCTGCGCCGTTAACCAAATCCAACTTTAAACAAAACTTAGACCTGGTAGTGCCTACATTTTATGGCATAGGCCTTAACAGTAATAAAACAGGTATAAACGCCATAAATATTGGGCAAAACCAGAGTATACTGCTAAATGCGGCTCTTTCTAAAGACGAGGTTATCACCGTAAAAAATAATGAGGGCGACTTTATACCCATGCAGCAGATTTTAAATGATAAAGTAAAAATTTCTTTTGGGCAATATCCTGAAACTGCCGGAAACTATGGTATATACCAGGATAATGAAAACCTGAAAAATATAAGCTTTAATTATGCCCGTACAGAAAGTGACCTTACTGCACAAAATAAAAATGTACTTGATGACTATACAAAAGCATCATCTATAGACACCGTATATAATGATATTGCCTCTGTACGCACTGCAGGGCAGCTTTGGAAATGGTTTATTATTGGTACGCTGATATTTTTATTACTTGAACTTTTTATTCAAAAATTTGTAAAATGAACCTGATATTTAAAAACGCCGTTATTGTAGATAAAAACAGCCCGTATAACATGCAGGCAAAAGACATTCAGGTTGAAAACGGCATTATTAAAAAAATTGATACGGTTATAAATGATGTGGGTTATGAGGTAATATCCTTAAACAACCTTCATATATCAACCGGCTGGTTTGACAGCTCTGTAAATTTTGGAGAACCGGGATATGAAGACCGTGAAACCATAGCCAACGGGCTTGATGTGGCTGCTAAAAGCGGCTTTACCGATGTTGCCCTTCAGCCCACAGCAAACCCTGTTGCCGATAAACAGGCCGATATTGCTTTTTTAGTAAATAAGGCACAACATACTGCTACTGCCCTGCACCCTATTGGCGCACTTACCAAAGAAAGCGCCGGGAAAGACCTGGCAGAATTATATGATATGAAAAATGCCGGTGCAATAGCATTTGGCGACTACAATAAGCCGCTTGCCGATGCCAACCTTATGAAAATTGCCCTGCAATACGTTCAGGATTTTGACGGGCTGGTAATTGCTTTTTCCCAAGATGAAAAAATAAAAGGCAAAGGCGTAGTGCATGAGGGTATTGTTAGTACCCGTTTAGGGTTAAAAGGCATACCTGCACTTGCCGAAGAGCTTCAGATTGCACGAAACCTGTATCTGTTGGAATATACGGGCGGCAAACTGCACATACCTACCATAAGCACAGCGCGGTCTGTACAATTAATAAAAGAGGCAAAGCAAAAAGGGCTTACTGTAACCTGTAGCGTTGCAGTGCATAACCTGTTACTGACGGACGATGTTTTGGAAGAATTTGACAGCCGCTATAAGGTAGCCCCGCCCCTGCGTACTAAGGCTGAACGTAAAGCTTTAGTTGACGGCGTTTTAGATGGCACTATTGATATAATTACTACAGACCATTATCCTGTTGATATAGAAAACAAAAAACTGGAGTTTGATTTAGCCAAAGACGGTACACTTGGTTTTGAAAGCGCTTTTGGCGCTTTAATGAAAATGCTGCCTTTAGAGGTTATAGTAGATAAACTTACTGCTGCCGGCCCTGTATTTGGCTTTGCCGGTAATACTATTACCGAAGGTGTCAATGCTTCTTTTACACTGTTTAACCCCGGGGGGAACTGGACTTTTTCCCGCCGTGATATACTTTCAAAATCAAAAAATTCGGCATTTTTAGGGCAGGAACTTACCGGCAGGGCTTATGGTATATATAACCGTGATAAACTAATTTTAAATACCGCCAAATGAAACGCTTTACAGTAGCCATTTTTATAGCTTTAATTATCATGTCCTGCAATAAAGTAAAGGATAAAACCAAAGAAACCCTAAACAAGGGTGGCGAAGCTGTGGGTGAAATGGCTACCGAATTTGCCGAGGGTGTTTCGGAAGGCGTTGAACGCACGCTGGATTGTAATATTGTTATTTCTGACAGGCTTAAACAAAAAGGCCTTGACAGGGGTAAATATTACATTGCCAATGGTGAAAAAGGCAATAACAACAAACTGACTATATACCTTATTACCGATAAGCCACTAAATGATACCCTTACTTTTTTGGTAAAAGATAAAAAGGGGCTTGAATTTGGCAGGCAGCAATTAGCCGTAACCGCAAAAGCAGGCGAAGCTCATTATTATGACGTATTGTTTAATGAGCGCACAAATATTGAAGTAAAAAGTACTATAGAAATTAAGTAATGAACCTGATTAATATCGCACATGAAGAAAAATAACGATTTAAAACTGGCGGTATTAATAGATGCCGATAATATACCCTACTCTAACATAAAAGGGATGCTGGATGAAATTGCAAAATTTGGCATACCCACCATAAAAAGAATATATGGCGACTGGACAAAACCCACAGTTTCGGGGTGGAAACCTGCGCTTTTAGAACATGCCATTACCCCTATACAACAATACAGCTATACTTCCGGTAAAAATGCTACTGACTCTGCAATGATTATAGATGCTATGGATGTATTGCATAGCGAAAAGGTTGATGGCTTTTGCCTGATATCCAGCGACAGCGATTTTACGCGGCTGGCCATAAGATTAAGGGAATCGGGCATGTTAGTTATTGGCATGGGACAAAAAAAGACACCCAACCCTTTTATTGTTGCCTGTGATAAATTCATATATATTGAAATTATAGGAGTAGCAGAAAAAAATATTGAAAAGAAAAATGAGCCTGCTAAAAATTCCCTGCCGGAAACCAATCAGGCAGACCCTATTGATAAAAAGCTTATCAACCTTATAAAAATTACTATTGACGACCTTGCGGATGATGACGGATGGGCATTTCTGGCAGAAGTTGGGAGCCTGTTGATTAAAAAGCGGCCTGACTTTGACCCCAGGAACTACGGCTTCCTGAAACTTACACCGTTAATAAAATCGCTTCAGAAATATTTTGAGGTTGACGAGCGCAATGTTGAAAACAAACACATTAAACACATTTACGTTAAAATTAGAAATTAACCATGAATACCGTTGAAGAAGGAAAAACACACGCTATTATAAGTTACCTTACCTTTATTGGGGCAATTATTGCATTAATACTTAATAATGAAAGAAAAAATGACTTTGCTTCTTTCCATATACGCCAAGCCTTGGGGCTTATCTGTTTATTTATAGCATTAGGATATCCCGTTGGATATTTTGACAGTTGGATGGTTTCATCGGCATTTTACCTTTTTTTCTTTATATTGTGGATATATGGATTTATTGGCGCGGTTTCAGGGCAAAAAAATCTTATCCCTGTTTTAGGGCCACTGTTTCAAAAAGTTTTTAAAAGCCTGTAATATAATATGGAATTATCTCTACACCACTTAGTACGCGAACCCAAACATAAAAAAGATAAAAACCCGCTTTTATTACTCCTTCACGGGTATGGCAGTAATGAAGAGGATTTATTTAGTTTTGCTGAACAACTGCCTGATGAATATTTTATTATATCGGTACGTGCGCCTTATACATTACCCGGATATGGTTTTGCATGGTACACTATTAATTTTGATGCCGGCATGAATAAATTTACCGATGATGCACAGGCTACCCAATCACGTGATTTGGTGGCTGCCTTTATTGATGAGGCCATAGCAGCCTACCCTATTGATAAAGAAAACATTACGCTTATAGGCTTTAGCCAGGGCGCTATATTGAGTTATGCGGTATCATTAACTTACCCAGAGAAAATTGTACGTGTGGCCGCGCTTAGCGGCTACCTGCACTACCCTATTGTTCCTGAAAATATAGCGGCTGAAAAGAGTAAGCACCTGAAGTATTTTATATCGCACGGCACAGCAGACCAGGTTATACCTGTTGAATGGGCGCGTAAAGCGCCGGAATTTATAAAAGAGTTGGGCTTACAGCAGGAATACCATGAATACCCTGTAGGGCATGGCGTGGCGCCACAAAATTTTTATGACCTGCTAAGCTGGCTGCAAAAGTAAATCAGCTTTGCTGATTGTAATCTCCGGTAACTTTATTTTCCTCAATTTTTGCGGCAACAAAAGCAGTTTGACCGTCTTTTTTAAGCGTGTATCCATTTTCAGGATGCAATGTCCAATGATCGCTTATAAAAGGGCCATCTTTGGTGGTGCGTTTTAAAGTAATACTGTTTATACTGTCCGGCAGGTAGAGTTCTGCGCGGTCGCCATTTTCTTCAAAAATTACAAAAGCACTTTCTGCAATGCCCTCTTCCTGTGGCTCTGTAACAGGGTTTAACCTGTAGCCTTCCTCAAAAATACGCACGCATTCATTACGCATGGCACACCATCTGTATCCGGCAGAAGCAACACACCCGTGTGAGTCTTGATCAGTACCCAAAACCACCTTTTTATCAGGTTTAACCTCCGGCTCTTTTTCTGCCCTTTCCTTAAGGATAAAATTGCAGGAGCTAAGGCATATAGCCATAAAGGCAAGATACACTACTGGTCTCATATGAGATAATTTGAAAGAATGCTAAAATACAAAAAATTAATATGGAATAAACTTATAAAGTGTTGTTTCCATCGTTTCATACGTAACGGTACCATTCTCTTCAATAAAATAGCGAATAAGCGCTTGCCCCCTGCGGGTACCGTTATAAAAGTCAGCAATTACCCAACGGTTATTCAGTATTTTTATTTTGCTTATGGTAAAAGGCTTGCCTTCCATAGGCGGATACTGTACCAGTGGGTTACCATTAGGCTCTATATTTTTGGCAAAAATGCCATCCCTTATTTTTATGGCTATAGGCTGTATATCGGCAGTTTCAAAATAAGCTATAGCATCAGGATCATGTTCCAGTGAAAAATAATCTGAATTTTTAAGGTTATAATTAGTTGTAAAAAGGCTGTCTTTTAACACCTGTTGTTTTTCCTGCAGTTTTGTTATTGTATTGGTAGTAAAGGCATCTTTTTTTGTAAAATATACATAGGTAAAAATGTTTATGAGTAACGAAAATATGAACAGGTACAGGTATATGTTTTTTTTCATTTTATAAATTATTCTTATATAGTTATTTCCAGATTGTCGTATGCAAGAAAAATATTCTCCGGTAATTGCGCCTGTACTTCGGCATGAAACCCTAGTAAATGGCTTATATGTGTTATATAAGCCCGCTCCGGGGCTACGGTATTAATAAATGCAACAGCTTCTTCAAGGTTAAAGTGGCTGCGGTGCGGCTCAATACGCAATGCATTTACAACCAAAACCTTTACATCTTTCAGCTTATGCATTTCATCCTCGGGTATGGTTTTTACATCGGTAAAATAAGCAAAATCACCCATCCTGTAGCCAAATATTTCAAGGTCGCCATGGTACACCTTAATGGGTATTACATTTATATTACCCAATTTAATTACATCATTTTCAGTAACTTCATTTACAATTACCGATGGTGCCCCCGGATATTTGTTTTCTGACTCAAAAATATAATCAAAACGTTTCTTAAGATTTTTTATTACCCTTTTATGCCCGTATATAGGGATATCTCCCTGCCTGAAAAAAAATGGGCGAATATCATCCAACCCATTAGTGTGGTCGGCATGTTCGTGGGTATATAAAATGCCATCTATTTTAGTGCAGCCACAGGTAAGCATTTGCTGCCTGAAATCAGGGCCACAGTCTATTACATAAGAATGGCCTTCCCAGTGTACCCATACCGATACCCTAAGGCGCTTATCCCTTACATCATTACTAAGGCAAACAGGATGTGTGCTCCCTATTACGGGAATACCCTGCGATGTACCTGTGCCTAAAAACCAAACCTTCAAAATACCTTATTTTTAGACAAAAATAGGCAATATTTGTTTTATAAAGATTAGTGTTTTCCTAACTTTGCAGTATATTATTTATCCTCATGAAATTAACAGAAGAAGATATAAAATTAAAAGGTGACAAAATAATTGCGCACGTTCCCTCTATAAAAGATAAGACACTACGCATTAACCTGAATGAAAATATATACGGCACTTTTTCTGAAATTGGCGCCGGGCAGGAAACTGTTCGCCATTTTTTTCGGGCCGGAGGATCGTCCGGTACTATAGCAAAAGCAATGTCTGCCTATGATAAGGATTTTAGTGATGCCATATACGGTGTTGAACATGACGGAAGGTATGTAACTGAAAGCAGGCTAAAAAAAATGCTTTCTCATGAAGTAAAGATTACCGAAGAACGGCTGAAGCGTGATAAACATCCTAATAAACTGTTTTTTAGCTATGCCAATACTGTTGCTACTATAGATTTTGCCAAACAGTTTAAAGGCCATGGCTGGGTAGGTATAAAATACCAGGTAGAGCCGGATGAAGACTATAATGAAATTATACTGCATATACGCTTTAAGGAAAATGATGCCCGGTTACAGCAGGAAACATTAGGTATACTGGGGGTTAACCTTGTATACGGCGCTTTTTATAAGTATAACGACCCTAAAAAGATACTGCGTTACCTGTATGACCACCTGGATAAAGACCAGATTGAAATAGACACCATTAATTTTAGTGGTCCACGCTTTGCCGACGTTGATAACAGGCTGATGAGCCTGCAACTGGTTAAAAACGGCATGACCGATGCGGTAATGTTTGACCCGTCCGGGCACAATGTTTTACCCGCTGCTGTACTATACAAAAAAAATATACTGGCACTACGTGGTAGCTTTAGGCCGGTTACTAAGGTAAATATTGATATTTACGAGAAATCTTACCAGATGTTTATTGAGGAAAACAAAGTGGACAAAGATAAAACACTGGTAGTTTTTGAAATAACGCTTAGCAACTTGCGCTCTGAAGGTGAGATTAACGAACGTGACTTTTTAGACCGTGCCGAATTGCTTTGTGCACTGGGACAAAATGTAATGATATCTAATTTCCAGGAATATTATAAGGTGGTTGAATATTTTTCGAGCTATACCAAGGCCCGTATGGGGCTGGCCATGGGAGTTAGCAACCTGATTGATATTTTTGACGAAAAATACTACAGACACCTGAGTGGCGGTATATTAGAGGCTTTTGGTAAACTCTTCTTCAGGGACCTTAAAGTGTTTTTATATCCAATGAAAGATGAGAATGGTGAAGTAATAGACTCTGAAAACCTTAAGGTACACCCACGTATGAAAGAGCTGTATAAGTTCTTTAAATTTAATGGCAAGGTGGTTGATATACCAAATGTTGATGAAAGCAACCTTAATATTTTCTCTCGTGAAGTGCTTAAAATGATTAATAAAGGAAAAAGCGGCTGGGAACCCATGCTGCCGGCAGGTATTGCTGAAATTATCAAGCAAAATCATTTATTTGGGTATGACCCTAAAAAACAACTGGCAGAACAAAACCAGGAATAAAAAACTTATTTTTTAAAAGATTTTAATTACCTAATATTGGGTATGTTATACTTTATTAAAAGTGTTTACCTTTAAGAAAACTTTTAATATGAGAAGTATAATTACATTAATAGCACTACAATTACTGCTTGCACTGGTTAGCTGTGGTTCTAATAAAGAGGCAGAAACAAGCGACTCTCAAGCAGACAGTATCCCTCAAGGTGAAAGCAGTACGGGTGAACAGGAATTTGTAACTTTTAGGGGTACCATTATAGACAATGAAGGGGCGCCTGTTCCCGGAGTAACACTGATGGATGAGAGTACAGATGAAGCTGTAATTACCGACATAAATGGTAAATTTGAATTATTAGTGCCTAAAGATTCTGAAATATCTATAAACAATTTAGGGTATGATAACTTTTCTTTAAATGCTGAAGAAGCTTCAAATGCCAAAATAAATATTGAACAAAGAATTATTACTTTTTGCTGCACAAATCACACAAAAATACATTGCTCCAGTAAAAGAAGTGAATTACAGGAACTAGCAGAAACTAAAGGATGTATTTTTAACTAAAATGAAAATAGCAGCTACAATACTTCTTATTTTAGGATCCTTATACTTTGGTACTGGAGGACTTATTTACCTTGAGCTCGAAAAACGATATTCAGACGCCCAGTCTGAAGCAGTTAAAAATAAAAAAGTTTCAGATGGAAAATCGGTAGTAATTAATAACATTCCTTTTAATAATAAAAAAATTGCGGAAATAGCCAAAGATCAATTTCTTGCCGAGGCTATATATCCTTATGTAGTATATATACCTACTTTTTTAAATTTTATCATTACTGCAATTTCATTTGGTATTATAGGCACTTTTGCAAAAACTATAAATTATTGCATTACAAATAACACTAAAATAGCAGATGTAACTAATTTATTACTTTTGCTCATACAGGGTGCATGCATAGGGTTTATTATTTTAGGTATTTCTTATGCGATACCTACTATATTAACAAATGAGGAGGTTACTTTAAAACCAATATCAATTGTTTTCTTGAGTCTAATCGGAGGTATTTTTCACGAAGATTTTTACAAATGGTTACGAGATTCTGTGAAACAATTTAAAGAGAAAAGTAAAACGGAATAAATTATATCAGATTTTCATAACGCGCCCTTATAAAATTAAAGGTACCGTAGCAAACCAGCCCAAGGCCAATAGCGGCAAGCAAATATGTTCCGTATGCCTGCTCGCTTAAAAAAGCAAAAGCCTTGGAGGAATTACCCGCACTTGATGAATTTTTGTTTAATGCGGCTTTCAAAAACAAAAAGGCAATAAGCATCCACACTATGCCACGGGCAATATAGCCGGTTTTACCAGCTGCCATTACCGCTTTTCTGCCCTTTTCATTTCCTACTTGTTTATCAACATGCTTTTTATATTTCTCAGACAAGGAATAATAAAACTGGTATATACCTACACCTGCAAATATAAGTGCCGCTAAGATGGCCAGCACCTGCCCAAAAGGCTTATTAAGAAGGGTTTGCGCTAAATGTTGTTTACTATCACCTGAATCTGACACGCTATAAATCAATTTTTTAACAATGCTGTATGCTAAAGAACCATATACAGAAACACTGAAAAAATAGTATATCTTTTTACCTATAATTTTCTTTTTATCATCGCCATCATCCTGCTTTTCAAAAACTTTTAGCAGCCGCCATATACAATAACACACCAGGCCCACTACCAGCACCGCCAATATAATTTGCCCTCCCCATTGCTTATAAATAAAATCAAACACGCCAGACTTATCGGCATTCTCTGTAGACTGTCCGTTAATATTAAAACCTGCCATAAAAGTAAGTAAGCCTAACAGACAATAAATAAGTCCCTTGGCTACAAGCCCCACCTGGGCAAAATGTTTTTTATGCTTTTTTTTTACTGATACCATTATAAAAGTTTAGACCCTCTAAGTTAAGTGCCTGTAATTAAGTACTGCCTATATAAAAGCATAATTAAAACCTAAAATTTTCTTATTGCAGTATCTGAGAAGTATGCTCTTTGGTATTAACTTTAGTGATTACATCTTCTATAATTCCCTTTTCATTAATTATAAATGTAGTACGGTGTATACCATCAAATTCACGGCCCATAAATTTTTTAGGCCCCCATACGCCAAAAGCATTTATTACTTTTTTGTCCTCATCTGAAATAAGAGTAAAAGGCAGGTTGTACTTTTCTTTAAAATTTTGCAGTTTTTTAGGGGCATCGGCGCTAACACCCAATATTTCATACCCCTGGGCTAAAAAGCGTTCATAATTATCGCGCAGGTTACAGGCCTCTGCAGTACAACCGGGTGTACTGGCTTTAGGGTAAAAATATACTACCAGTTTTTTTCCGGCATAATCAGATAGTTTGTGTGCTTCACCTTTTTCATCTACCGCTGTAAAATCGGGTGCTTTGTCTCCTTTTTTTAATGTATTCATAAGTGTATATTTGTTTACTGTAAATTTAGTTAAAATGACCAAGGCAGAAAAGGCAGGGTTTGTTATAAAAACCTTAAATGATATATACCCAACTATACCTATACCATTAGACCATAAAGACCCTTATACCCTGCTTATAGCGGTATTAATGAGCGCACAAAGCACCGATGTACGGGTAAACCAAATTACCCCGCTGTTATTTGAACGGGCTGATAACCCTAAAATGATGGTAAAACTGAGCATTGATGAAATACGGGAAATTATTAAACCTGTAGGGCTCTCCCCTGCTAAGGCAAAGGCGATACACGGTCTTTCTGAAATATTACTTGACAAATATAACGGCGAAGTACCCGCAACTTTTGAGGATTTGGAATCGTTACCCGGTGTGGGGCATAAAACAGCCAGTGTGGTTATGAGCCAGGCTTTTGGCGTGGCGGCATTTCCGGTAGATACGCACATTCACAGGCTTATGTACCGCTGGGGCCTGAGCAATGGTAAAAATGTAGTACAAACCGAAAAAGATGCCAAAAAACTTTTTCCGGAAGATAAATGGAATAACCTTCACTTACAAATTATATGGTATGGCAGAGAGTACTCTCCCGCACGAGGCTGGAATCTTGATAAAGATATTATTACCGCCACCATTGGCAGAAAGTCTGTACTGGATGAATACTATAAAAAAACCTCCCGAAAAAAATAACGGAAGGTTTCTATTTAGTTAGCAACATTTTCAAAAGTGCCGTGAGCCGTTTTAACTATTTTAAGTGCTTTAGAATAATTAAGTAAAAAATCTACTGTTTCTTTTTTTGGCTGCATATTAGGCGCTGCTGCTGCTTTTTTTGGAGAGTAAAGTTTTGCCATTTACGTTTGGGTTTAAATTACCACAGTAGAACGCAAAACAAAACACCTTATTGCCTAATTTGTCAAAATTATTTTATTTTTTTCAATGACCTTTCTCATATTCATTAATGCATATCGCATACGCCCTAAGGCAGTATTAATGCTTACGCCAGTAAGATCTGCAATTTCTTTAAAGCTTAAATCCTGGTATATACGCATTTGCAGCACTTCACGCTGGTCATCGGGCAGCTCTTCAATAATACGTTGCAGGTCGTTTTCTACCTGTTCGGTAATAATCATGCTCTCAATATTTGGGCTGTTGTCTGACATGATAGAGAAGATAGAAAACTCTTCTGTTTCCCTGAACATGGGCATTTTTTTGTTTTTCCTGAAATGGTCAACAATTAAATTGTGCGAAATACGCATTACCCAAGGTAAAAACTTGCCTTCTTCGTTATACGAATTTCCTTTTAAGGTTTTTATTACTTTGATAAAAGTATCCTGAAAGATATCATCCGCAATATCCCTATCGGTTACTTTTGAATAAATAAAACCATAAATTTTGGATTGGTGCCTCCTGATTAACGTGGCAAGAGCATTTTCATCTCCACCTACGTAACTTTTAACCAAGACAGCGTCTGGGATTACAACATTAGCCATAGCAATACTTTTTAGCGTTTTTTGATATTTTTGGTCAATAAACCTCCGGTTTTAATGGAGCTCTAAAAGTAATTGTTTTGTATAGGCAAATGTTAATTAAGAATTAATGATATGCCAAATATAATATAATTAAATCTTAAAAAACAATACTGAGACAAAATTTTAACAAATTTCAGGCAATATTATTTGTTAAGAAGTTATATAAATATATAACACGACATGATTTTTATAAAATCATATATTGTTTCAGATAAATTATAAAAGGAAATTGTATCAGACATTTTTTATGAATTCAAAGAAGATACTCTCATTCATCTCATTGGGTAAATAGGTTAAATTAACCGGAAAATTTTTGGGTGATTTTTGAGTTAGCTTTTTAAAAAAATTAGTAAAATGGGCTTGGTCAAAAAAATCTAAAGCATAGGTAATATCCGTTAGCCTTTCACTTTCTGTACGGTGCCCAATATAGTCCATCGCTTTTCTCAGTCTGATGATATTATATATGGTACCGGGAGATTCTCCGCATATATTTTTAAAAGCCCTGTAAAACGTTTTATCGGAAATTTCCTGGGCTAATGGTTGTTCTGTAATACCATTGATAACTAAATCATCTATTTTGCTTTTTACCGCATCAGTATGGTTTTTTATATTGATAACAAATAGTAAATACACTTCTATAGTACTTATTTTTTCTTGGAGGGAATAAGAATCAAAAGAAGGATGCTCAGTAAAAAACGGTTGTAAGAGTGAAGTAAAGTCTAATGAAAAATTGTTTTTAAAATTAATTCCTTTATCAGTAAATTGTGCCAGGCCATATGGCTCAAATATGATGTTAAATGCTTCAAACTTACCTTCAAAATTAATTTCAACAGGTTTTTTGTAAATATTAGTACCGAAAAATGATAAACCTTTTGAAGGCTCTTTTTTTATACATACCTGATAATCATCACTTGTAAAAGAAGCATTTTTAATAATACACGTAGGAAAATAGTGATTTGGGAAAGCAATATAATTATCGTTATCTATTTTAGAGCCATAGTAACAACTAATATACTTTTTAAGCAATTCATTTTGAGGATATTTCAACTCTATTTCCATACACTTTAATTTGTATTTAGTATTTCAGATTTAAATATAAACATATTAGGCTATAAAACTACCGTTGTAAGGCATTTATAAAAATCAATTAACATTAGGGAATATATTGTTTATAGTACTGCATATACAAATCTTCATTCTAATTCCCTTAACAAAATTCTCCCTGTAAAACCGTATCTTTGCACATTATTTTTTTGCTATGATTAAAACCGACTTTTCTACCCTCGAACCAAAGAAAAACATACTTATAAAAGGTGCACAACTACACAACCTTAAAAATATAGATGTTGCCATTCCGCGTAACAAACTCGTAGTGGTTACAGGGCTTTCCGGTTCAGGCAAGTCCAGCCTGGCGTTTGATACCCTGTATGCCGAAGGCCAGCGCCGTTATGTAGAAAGTTTATCCAGCTACGCCCGCCAGTTTTTGGGCAGGCTTGATAAACCAAAGGTAGAATACATTAAGGGTATTGCCCCGGCTATTGCCATAGAGCAAAAGGTAAATACTACCAATGCCCGCAGTACCGTGGGCACCAGTACCGAAATATACGACTACCTTAAACTGCTGTTTGCCCGTGTGGGGCGCACCTACTCCCCTGTTTCGGGACGTGAGGTAAAAAAAGATACCGTTACCGATGTAGTAAATACCGTTAAAGGTTTTGAACAGGGTAGCCGCTGGCTACTGCTCGCCCCTGTGCATACTGAAAAAGGCCGTAGCATAGAAGAAAAACTGGGTGTACTGCTGCAACAGGGCTTTGCCCGTATTTTGGTGGATAACGAAACCCTGCGCCTGGATGAGCTTAGCGGTGTAGATTTTACCAATAAAGAGGTGCTATTGGTGGTAGACCGTATTGTGGTTAAGGATGAGGAAGAATTTTATAACCGCCTTGCCGATGCTGTACAAACCGCTTTTTACGAAGGTAAAGGCGAATCTTTTTTACAGGAGGTAAGTACGGGCAACCGCCTGCCGTTCAGCAATAATTTTGAAATTGACGGGATGACGTTTTTAGAACCCAACGTACACCTTTTTAGTTTTAATAACCCCTATGGTGCCTGCCCTGCCTGCGAAGGTTACGGCAGCATTATTGGCATAGACGAAGATTTGGTAGTACCCAACACGGGGCTTTCGGTTTATGAAAATGCCATTTACCCCTGGCGTGGTGAGAGCATGGGCTGGTACCGCGACCAACTGGTTAATAACGGACATAAATTTGATTTTCCCATCCATAAACCGTATTATGAACTGAGTGAAAAAGACCGGCATTTGATTTGGACCGGCAATAAATATTTTACAGGGCTGAACGACTTTTTTGCGGAGCTTGAAGAAAAAAACTATAAGATACAAAACCGTGTAATGCTGAGCCGTTACCGCGGTAAAACCAAATGCCCGGAGTGTAAAGGCAAACGCCTGCGCCCGGAAGCTAATTACGTAAAAATAGCCGACAGGACGATTACTGACCTGGTAGACCAGCCTATTAAACACCTGATCACATTTTTTGCAGAAATGCAACTTAATGATTATGATGCAAAGATTGCCAAAAGGCTTTTGGTAGAGATAAACAACCGCCTGAGCTTTTTGCAGGAAGTAGGTTTGGATTACCTAACACTCAACCGCCGTTCTAACACACTATCAGGCGGTGAGAGCCAGCGCATTAACCTGGCTACTTCGCTGGGCAGCAGCCTTGTGGGCAGTATGTACATTCTGGATGAGCCATCAATAGGGCTGCACCCAAAGGATACTGAGCGCCTTATAAAAGTGCTGGAAGGCCTGCGAGACCTTGGTAATACTGTTATAGTGGTTGAACACGATGAAGATATTATGAAGCAGGCCGACATGATAATAGATATTGGCCCCGAAGCGGGTACGCATGGTGGGGAGTTAGTTGCGCAGGGTACTTTTGACGAAATCCTTAAAAGCGATTCGCTAACTGCAAAATACCTTAATGGCGACCTTGAAATAAGTGTACCTAAAAAACGCCGCAAGTTTAAGCACCATGTAGAGGCGGTGGGTGCCCGCGAAAACAACCTTAAAAATATAGATGTTACTTTTCCGTTAGATTGCCTTACGGTAATCACCGGGGTTTCGGGTAGTGGAAAAAGTACATTGGTTAAAAAAATACTCTTCCCTGCCCTGCAGAAAGAGTTGGAAGGCGTGGGTGAAAAAGCCGGGCAGTTTACTGAGCTACGGGGCAATTACAAGCATGTTAAGCATATTGAATATGTAGACCAGAACCCTATTGGGCGCAGCTCACGCTCCAATCCGGTTACTTACATTAAGGCGTATGATGACATCCGAGATTTATTCTCAAAACAAAAACTGTCTAAAATACACGGCTACCAGGCCAAGCATTTTTCGTTTAACGTAGATGGCGGCCGCTGCGAAACCTGTAAAGGTGAAGGCGAGGTTACCATAGAAATGCAGTTTATGGCAGATGTGCATTTGGAGTGCGAAACCTGCCATGGCAAACGCTTTAAAAAGGAAATACTGGAGGTAACCTTTGAAGGTAAAAACATAGACGACATACTGACCATGACCATTGATGATGCCGTGGCATTTTTCAGTGAGTATAAACAAACCAAGATCATGACTAAGCTACAACCGTTACAGGATGTAGGCTTAGGTTATGTGCAGTTGGGGCAAAGCTCCTCTACCCTTTCGGGTGGCGAGGTGCAGCGTATTAAACTGGCGTCATTTCTTGTAAAGGGTGTTACTAAAGACAAAGCCCTTTTTGTGTTTGATGAACCCACCACAGGGCTGCACTTTCACGATATTAAAAAATTACTGGCAAGCTTTGATGCGCTGATAGACAAAGGGCATTCTATAATTGTTATAGAACATAACCTTGACCTGATTAAATGTGCAGACTATATTATAGATATAGGCCCCGAAGGTGGTGAAAACGGCGGGCATTTAGTAGCCTTTGGCACCCCGGAAGAAGTAGCTAAAAACCCTAAAAGTATTACGGGGGAGTATTTGAGGGAGAAGTTGTAATTGTTTCAAGTTTAGGGTTTAAAGTTAAAGGTTTCAAATTCAAGTTATTACATGCATTACGAAAATAAGTATGTGCTGTTCCCCTCTTTACAGGGGTTAGGAGATGTGTATTTTTCTTAAGCATAAAAAATATTTTATATTTTTATGATTAATGTATAAATCATTTAAACGTTAAACCTATCAAACCTTATAAATGTCAATACCTAAATATGATGAGTTAAGAATGTCAGCTTTAAAATTGCTTGCTGACGGTCGCACTATGAAACTGAAAGATTTTCTTGATCCTTTGGCTCAGGAATTCAAATTAACAGATGAAGAAGTAAACGAAATGTATCCTTCGGGAAACGGACATATTTTTTACGATAGAATTTCATGGGCGTTGAGCTATTTAAATATGGCTTCACTTTTAGATAAACCTGGAAGAGGTCTTTATACAATAAACTCAAAGGGCCTGGAAATGCTAAAAAATAAAACCCCTGAATACATTAATCAATTTGTTGACCATGAAGTTGCCAAAAGAGATAAGATAAAGAAGGTAAATAAAAATCCTGAAATTAAAATACTTGATATAAACGAAAGGTCAACACCACAAGAAAAACTTTACACATCGTTTAATAATATAAGAAGCTCTATTTATGATGAGATACTTAGTACTATTTTAGGCAAAACTCCGGCAGCATTTGAAAAATTAGTGGTATTGCTGTTGCAAAAAATGGGCTATGGTGGAGAGGTTAAGAACTCTGGTTTGGTAACCAAACAGTCAAACGATGGTGGGATAGATGGTATTATAAAGGAAGATATATTAGGATTTGGAAGAATTAACATTCAGGCAAAACGCTATCGTCTAGATATTGCGGTTAGCCGTGAAGAAATACAACGTTTTGTTGGCGCTTTGGCTGTTGCACAATCAAATAAAGGAGTATTTATTACTACATCATATTTTTCGAAAGGAGCTTTAGAATATGTTGAAAATCTTTATGGAAATACAACTGTGGTACTGATTGACGGAAAAGAATTAGCTGCTTATATTTATGATTACGGTTTAGGAATGCAGGTAGAACAAACTATCGAAATAAAAAAAATGGATACGGATTTTTGGGATTCTATGGCTGATCAATAGAATTATGTATTGATAAAACTTAGATATAAGTAGTTATTGTTTAAACACCAAGCCATGCTAATCATACTGCTAATTTTCTGGGTGTCCTTCATGATATTCTACATTAATTGTTACGGAAAAAGAAGCCTCACAGCAGGAAATACAGGCCTAATTGTATATAAATTTTCTAAAAAATTTTAGTAACTTGTCTTTTCTAAATGAAAGACTACTATAAAATATTGGGGGTAAAACCGGGTGCATCTCAGGAGGATATTAAAAAAGCGTATAGGTTGCTGGCACTGAAATACCACCCCGATAAAAATGCTGGTGATGCCGCCAGCGAAGAGCGTTTTAAAGAGATATCAGAATCATATATAGTACTGAATAACAGTATAAAACGTAATGAATATGATTATGCACAAGGGTACCGCAAAAGTTATACCTACCGAAACCGGGAAGGGCAAACCTCACCTACCTCTTACCTGCTGCTCTTTAAAAATATTAAGGAACGTATTTTTAATGCCGGGGGAAATATAGACCGCAATGCTCTTTTTACAGTTATAAGCAATACGCTTTCAGATGAAACTATTGATTTTCTGATATATACCGGAGATGTAGCCACCAATAACCTTATTATGGACGAGGTTTTGGTTGCAGGAATTTTCCTTAACAATGAGCATAAACCCGTCATCCATGCCAAGCTCATTAAACTGGCCGATGGCAATACCCGCTACATAAAGCGTATAGCCGTTCTGGAAGAGCACAAAAGCCAAACCCACATCGACCCAGAACCTCAAAAAGAAGAAAAACCTCACATAACTATATACACAATACTGTTTTTCTTTCTCATTTTGGCAATAATTGTTGCATTGGCTGTGTAAGAGTAAAAGAAAAGCTATTTTTACGTTATGCATTTATAACCAATACATTAACCCATAAAAAATCCTTTTCAACATTTTATTTTTTTAAGGTATTTCACAATTACAGGACAGGATATTTCACACCTCCAACAATACTAAAACCTGGGTTTTTTATATCATAGAATTTATGACCGTAACTGTCAAATTATTTAATATCTTTGATTTTTACAAATTTTTGTTGCTATGGACATACAAAATAAATCACTCGATGAGTTTTATAAAGAGGCTGCCGAATTTACGGGAAAAGATATTGCCACACTCCTACCTCCCGGCATAAATAAGGATATAGGCCACTTTAATATATTTGATATTGCCGAAACCATGAAAGAGGTTAAGCTCAAAAATACTATGCCATATAACCGAAGGGCCTACTATAAAATAAGCCTGATACGCGGTAAAAACAGGGCCGAATACGCTGATAAAATTATACAGGTAGAAAAAAATGCTTTGTTATTTGCTACACCTAAAGTGCCTTACCATTGGGTGCCTCAGGACGAAAACCAGGCAGGCGCTTTTTGTGTTTTTACAGATGATTTTTTGCTGAAAAATAAAAGCGGTGTTGTGCTTGATGAATTACCAATTTTTAGATCTGGGGGGTATCCGGTATTTGAACTATCGGATGAAGAGGCAGATGACTTACACTTCATTTTCAATAAGATGAAAAAAGAAATTAATTCTGATTATGAATATAAGTATGATCTGCTCCGCAACTACGTGCTGGAACTTATACACCACGGGCAAAAGTTACAGCCGGCCTCAACTTTGCACTCTTCACAAAATGCTTCAGAGCGTATTATTTCCCTATTTATAGAGTTGCTGGAGCGGCAGTTCCCTATAGAATCGCCAAACCAGAAACTAAAATTGCGGTCTGCTAAAGAGTTTGCAGAAAGGCTTGCCATACATGTAAACCACCTTAATAAAGTTTTAAAGGAGAAAACAGGCAAAACAACCACAGAGTTTATCAGCCGCCGCATGGTACAGGAGGCTAAAATACTACTTAAACAAACCGATTGGAATATTTCGCAAATTGCCTACAGCCTGGGTTTTGATGAAGTGGCACATTTTTCAAACTTTTTTAAAAAACAAACTGAACTTGCGCCGCTTACTTTCAGGTCATGATAATATTTGAATTTTACAAATAACCGATTGAACTTTGCAAACACTGCCCTGCCCTGCTGACTTACCTTTGTTATATCAAAATTAATAACTAAAAAATAATAAAGATGGCAGCAAAAAACAAAATTGCATTAGTAACAGGCGGAAGCCGCGGACTTGGCAGGGATATGGCCCTTAACATAGCTAAAAAAGGTATAGATATAGTATTTACCTATAACAGTAACAAACAAAAAGCCGACGAAGTAGTGGCAGAGATAGAAGCCATAGGCCAAAAAGCACTTGCCCTACAACTCAACACTGCAAATGTGGCAGAATTTGATGGCTTTTTAGAAAAAGTAACATCGCACCTTAAAGAAGAAACAGGCAGCAAAAATTTTGACTTCCTTATAAATAATGCCGGTACGGCACTGTATGCCCCTTTTATGGAAACTACAGAGCAGCAGTTTGATGATATAATAGATATTCATTATAAAGGTGTATTTTTTCTTACCCAAAAAGCATTAAATTTTATGAATGACGGCGGCCGTATTATCAATATCTCATCTGGCTTGGCACGTTTTTCTTTTCCCGGGTCATCAGCATACGGCGCAACCAAGGGCGCTGTAGAGGTGTTGACGCGCTATCTGGCAAAAGAACTCGGCCCACGCGGTATAGCTGCCAACGTAGTTGCCCCCGGTGCTATTGAAACTGATTTTGGCAATGGCCATGTAAGGGATAATGCTGAAGTTAACAAACAGGTTGCCGGCGCAACAGCCTTGGGCCGTGTAGGATTACCCGAAGATATTGGTGGCGTTTTGGCCTTTTTATGTAGCGAAGAAGGGCGTTGGGTTAACGGGCAGCGTATAGAAGTATCAGGAGGTATGATGTTGTAATATTTTAAAACCAACTTACTGATATATGCGTATATATGATTATTACAGCGATTTTAAAAAGCAGAAAATATTTATTTATTAACTGGTATTAAATTCAAAAATAATTATTTATATTTACAGAAAATTTTGACAAAATATATAATATATCAATATAAAATGTTTGGCACGTTAATTGATATATTTAAAGAGAATCTCAAAATTCTTTTTGAGGTTTATTAATAATTGGTTGGTTGGTTTGTTAAGTCCCGTTATCTTCTCAAGATAGCGGGGCTTACTTTTTATACCTACCCTAACTATATTTATAGTTGTTATGTACTACACTGTTTAATTAAGTCGGCAAGGCTTTCGGTAAGTTTTTTACGCGAATATTGCTGTAAACCAATAGCATGAGAAAATAACTCACCCTTTTTATAGTGCTCAAAATACTGTAGAATGGCCTGCTTTATTAATGCTTTTTGCTGATAAGTAGCAAAAACCCCGGTATTGGTAGATTTTATTATAGATTCTATATCTGCTCCCTTGGGGCCAATAGCCAGTAATGGCCTTTCAGAAACCATATATTCAAATAGTTTTCCGGGTATAATTCCTTTGGTTTCTTCGCGGTCTATTTCAATTAAAAGTAATAGTTGCGACTTTCTTTGTTGGGTAATCGCTTCGGCATGGGGCACATATCCCATAGTAGTAATATAACTGCCAAGCCCGTGCTCATGCATAGCATGCAATACTTCCTTGCTGACAGCCCCTATAAGCTTAATTTCAAGAAATTTGCCAAAATCTGGCTGCTGTTTTGTCAGTTCTGCCAACACCTGCCATAACACCTGTGGGTTACGTTCTGACAGTAATGAGCCTATGTGGGCTATAGAAAATTTTTCATCAAGGGGTTGATGCGAAATTTTTTCGGTGTCATATCCGTTTGTAATAACTGACACCTGCACATTTGTCAGTCCCTCAAATTCTTTTTTTGTGGTTGGGCTGGTAACTACAATATGATCTGCCGAGGTAAGCACATGTTTTTCAAGAAATTTATGTTTTTTTGCCGCCCGGTTAGAAAGTTTAAGTTCTTTATGGTAACCAATACTTGTCCATGGATCTCTAAAATCGGCAATCCATTTTATATTATTTCTCTTTTTTAGTCCCAGGCCAATAAGGTGCAGGCTGTGTGGCGGCCCTGTGGTTATTACCACATCTACAGGGTTGTTTTTAAGGTAATCGGTTAAATAGCGTATAGATGGCTTAACCCACAGCACCCGTGCATCAGGTATAAAAACATTACCCCTAACCCACAGCATAAGCCTTTGTACAATGCTTTGTTTTTTCTTGTCAGGTATTATGCCACTGCTTATTTTTTTCGCGCTGCCTTTAGAAAGTACCGAGGCCCACGCATAAGGCTCTGTAATTTTTTGTTTAATAATAGTAACGCCATCGGGAATTTCTTCTATCAGGCGTTCATCCTGCAACGGATATGAGGGATTTTGTGGAATGTACACCACAGGTTCCACACCGTAACCGGGTAAATATTTCACAAATTTAAGCCATCGCTGTACTCCCGGCCCCCCGGCTGGTGGCCAGTAATATGTAATTATTAAAACCTTCAGCTTAGCAGATGGTTCGCCTGTAGTTTGCATATAAATAGTTTAGGCTGCCTGCGGGGCTTTCTGTATACGGAAATAGTAATACAGCCCCCCGGCAATAAGTAAAAGCATTAGTATACAGCTTATAAGAGAAATGGTGCCGCCGGTTTTTATAACCTGTGGATCAAATTTAAACTCTATGGTATGTGTTCCCGCAGGTACCTCCATAGCCCGTAAGGTATAGTCTGCCACAAAATGCGTGGCAGGTTTACCGTCAATATACGCCTGCCAGCCTTTGGGGTAATACACCTCAGAAAACACAGCGAGCCTTTTACCTTTATTTTCAGACCGGTATTTAAGATAATTGGGCTTATGGGTAAGCAATTGTATTGTGGCAGTACTGTCAGCAGCATAATCAGCAGAAAGTGAAATACCTTTATTGGCCGCTGTATTTACCAGTGCCGTGTTTTTAGTATCAAGTGTTTTTAACGCCTCAATTTCTTGATTGGCAGTGGTTACTTTTTCTACATTTTTTACAAACCAGGCAGCGCCATTGGCATGCGGGTTGGCAATGGGTACAGTCTGGTCACCGCCTGCCTGCAAAAGCATGTATTTTATATTAAGCATATCAAGCACCGGAAGGCTCTTGCCTAATGCCATATTTTGCTGGTCAATAGTACTAATAAGCCCCTGCAGCTCCGGCTCAACCCTATAGGTAAATAGTTCATCCATTTTTTGCGGGCGCACAGCACTGTAGCCACCAACAGAATTATAAAAGTACGAAGCACGGCCGTTTAACCTTCCGCCCACATCATACACACGGTAATAGCTGGTGTCCTGCAAAATATAATTATCAGCCTGCGAAGCGGTAAAAGGCTGCTCCATTGTGCGGGCACTTACAAAATCGGCTGTATTTACATAGTTTTTATCAAAAGCAAATAAGTCAATTACCAAAGCACTGCCAATAAGCACCACGGTTACGGTGGCAGATAATTTTTCTTTATATGCCGCATAAAGGCACCCCGTAGCAAAGGCAATAAACAAAAACGAACGGAGTACATCAGCCGTATACATTTCCATGCGTTGTTCCTGTAGTGCCTCTACAAACGCAGGACCTAATTGCCCGTACATTTGCATATACATCTGGTCATTCATTCCGGCAAAGTCAAAACTGCCTTTAAAAACAAAAATCAGCGCCAACAGCCCCAGGCACACCGAAGCCGATTTCCATAATGCCTGCCATTGGTCTTTTTTATCGGTGGTAAAAAACGACTGTAATCCCATAAAAGCCAGCACAGGCATACACAATTCCAGTATAACCTGTATAGATGAAACCGCCCTGAATTTATCATACAGGGGCACAAAATCTATAAAAAAGTTAGTGAGTACCGGAAAGTTTTTACCCCAGGAGAGCAATAAAGAAACTATAGCCCCAATAAGAAAAGCATATTTTACTTTACGCCTGTCAATAAACAGCGCCAGTACCGCCAGAAAAAATACTATAGCCCCAATATAAGCCGGGGCTTCTACAATGGGCTGGTCTCCCCAATAGGTGGGTACATTGGCAGCAAAGTTTTTAGCATCAGCGGCAGATGCTCCCTGGGCCAGTAAAAAATCATACATCACACTGTTTTCGCCAACATCTTCCCTGTTTCCGCCACCAAACATACGTGGCACAATAAGGTCAAGGCTTTCGGTCACACCATAACTATATTCAGTAATATAGTCATAGTCCATAGCAGCAGTATTAGTGTCGGTACTGCCATCGGGTTTAATGGTAAGGTCACTTTTACTGCGTATGCTGAATTTGGTATATTCTGCCGTTGCCATAAGGTTAGAAGCATTAGCCCCTACTGACAATATGGCGCCAAATAGCAATATGACTATAGAAGCAAACAGGTGCTTATACTCTTTATTCTTTATAAATTTCACTGTAAACCATATCCCTATAACCAGCAATAGCAACAGCAGGTAATATGTCATCTGGAAGTGGTTGGCATTAATTTCTAAAGCCGTTGCCAGCATAGTGAGCAGCCCCCCAATAACATAGCGCCGCCTGAAAACCAACAACACACCTGCCACAACCATAGGCATATAGGCAATGGCATGAGCCTTGGCATTATGCCCAACACCCAGTATTATAATAAGGTAAGTACTTAATCCAAAGGCAAGTGCGCCAAAAAAAGCTTTTAGTGGATCTATACGCAAAGCGCATAAAAGAATATAAAAGCCAAGGAAATATATAAAAACATAATCAGCAGGGCGGGGCAAAAAGCGCAGCACACTGTCTAACTGTTTAATGTAATTGTGGGGATATTTTGCACCCAATTGGTAGGTTGGCATACCGCCAAAGGCATTATTGGCCCAGTAAGGCTCATCGCCGGTTTGCTGGCGAAAATCATTTTGTTCGCGGGCCATACCCGTGTATTGTACAATATCTGACTGGTATATCTGTTTTTTTTGCAGTACCGGATAAAAATAAACCAATGATACAATTACAAAACCAATGATGGCCAGAAAGTGAGGGTAAAACCTGTTTAAATTTTTCATGTGAAGAAAATAAGTCTGTAAAAACGGTGTGAAGATACTTATTTTCCTAAAAAATAAAGCAGGCTGTGGCCTTAAAAAATAAAAACCTGTCAGCGCACTAACAGGTTTTATTTATAATGTTATTCTATCTCTTCAAAATCTATATACTCGCCTACTTTTTTCTTTTCCTGTGGTTTTTCAGCGGCTTTTTGCCGGGGCTGCCGGTAATCATCCTGTTTGGTATGGCTTTCATACATATGTTGTTCGGCTTTCTTAACTACCTGCTGCACAATTACAGGTGCAAGCAGTTTCATTATAAACCTCAATGCATAAAAAGCTACTATTATAATTAAAACGGTTCTTATAAAGGATGAAAAATAAGCTAAATCCATGTCACAAAATTTTGTCAAAAATACGTAAAATACTACTTAAATATAAATTAAAACATCCAAAATAATAATAAATATAGTACTTTTGGAATTGTTTACAGTATTACAATAAACGAGCCAAACAGTATTTTATGAAGAAGATTTTACTTTTTACGGCAGTCCTTTTTTCAGTGGTTTCCCATGCACAATATACAGACCAGATTAACAGCAACCGCCCCGGCCAGTCTATGATGGCATTTGCGGTAGGTAAAACTGTTTTTCAGATAGAGACAGGCGTTAACGCCCGTATGGAAAAGCATAACATACTTAATTATGAAAGCTATGGCGGGGTATTTGACCTGAGCCTGCGCTATGGTGTATTTTTTGAGGAATTAGAAATTGTAACCAATATTCAGTATGAGGTAGACCAGTATAGTGATGCTTTATATACCTATACCCGTAATGATTTCAGGCAGGCCGTAATTGGCGCCAAATACCTGGTGTTTGACCCTGATAAAAATTATAAGCCCGAAGTAAACCTTAAAAGCTGGAAAGCCAACCATAAATTTAAATGGCATAGTATTATACCCGCCGTTGCCGTTTATGCCGGGGTAAACCTACAGGGAAAAACGCCATACAGCTTTCCGGAAGACGGTTTTAGCCCCAAGGCCATGATTTTATTACAAAATCATTTTGGCAAATGGGTTTGGGTAAACAATATTATAGCCGATAAAATTACTACTGATTATCCCAGCTACGGATTCATTACTACATTAACCCGTGGGTTTAATGAAAAATGGTCTGGCTTTTTTGAAGTACAGGGCTATAGCAGTGATTATTATGCCGATGGCATTACCCGTATTGGGGCTGCACACCTGCTTAGCGATACTATGCAGATTGATGCCTCTATTAGTACCAACTTTAAAAACACACCTTCTATACTATATGGCGGCATTGGCTTTTCATGGCGTTTTGATGCCGATTACAATGACATTTTGCTGCCCGGTAAAGGCAACCGTGAAGACCTGTTGGAAGAAGACAAGGCGAAAGAAAAAAAAGAACGTGACAGAAAGAAGAAAAAGCGCGAAGCAAAGCGTGAATTTGATACTGACCCGGACGGAAATTAATTTTTATGATCTCGATAAAAGAAGTTACAACAAAAAAAGAACTTAAGGAGTTTATTAAATTTTCTTTTACATTATTTAAAGATAACCCTTACTGGATACCCCCTCTTATAAGCGATGAGCTGGAAACCTTTGATAAAACAAAAAATCCGGCGTTTGAAAATGCAGAAGCAAAATTTTATATGGCTTATAAAAACAATAAGCCCGTAGGAAAAATTGCCGCTATAATAAACTGGCAGGAGATAAAAGAACAGCAAATACGCAAAATACGCTTTGGCTGGTTTGATGTAATAGATGACATTGAGGTAACCAAAGCCTTGCTGGAAAAAGTATATGAATATGGCCGGCAGCACAACCTTGAATATACCGAGGGCCCTATGGGCTTTAACAATCTGGACAAGGTGGGTGTACTTACCGAAGGCTTTAAAGAAAAAGGTACTGCCATAAGCTGGTATAGCCCCGAGTATTATAAAGAACATTTAGAGCAACTGGGCTATGTTATGGAAAAAGAATGGATTGAAAGCGAATTTCCGTTTTCTAATATTAACCCTGATGATTTTAGGCGCGCTAGTGAAATGGTTAAAAAGCGCTATGGGCTAACCCCGCTGCGCCTTACCAAAACTAAAGATGTAATGCCTTATGTAGATGAAATGTTTGCATTGTTTAATAAAACATATGAAAAACTTTCTTCTTTTGTGGCTGTTACCGATGCCCAGCGTGATTATTTCAAAAAGAAATACATTGGCCTCATAAACCCGGAATATATTAAGTTTATTGTTGATAAAGAAGGCAAAATGGTTGCTTTTAGCATTGTGATGCCTGATTTTGCCGATGCGCTAAAAAAAGCAAACGGCAGGTTGTTCCCCTTTGGGTTCATACACCTGTTACGGGCAAAAAAACGCAGTAAAAGTGTGGCCTTTTACCTTATTGGTATTGATGAAAAATACCAGAATAAAGGGCTTACTGCTATTATATTTGAAGAAAATTATGAATCTTTTACAAAAAATAAGGTAGAGATGTGCATCCGTACACCTGAGTTGGAAGAAAACCATGCTGTGCATAATTTATGGAAAGCCTTTAATGCAAGAATCCATAAGCGCCGCAGGACATATCGCAAAGATTTATAACTTAAAAGAAGTATAAATAAAAATTATATAGTTATAACAAAACAGGCTGCCTTTTGGCAGCTTGTTTTGTTATATAGAACTGAATTTCAGTTATTCAGAAACATCTACGGTATTACGTTCTGCTAATTGCTTATAAGTACCGTTTTCAAGCTTTTCGCGTATGGCCTCATAGGCATTCAGTGTCTGTTCAATATCATCCATGTTGTGAGAAGCTGTAGGTATCATCCTTAATAATATAATACCCTTAGGTATTACCGGATATACTACGATAGACAGGAATATATTATAATTTTCCCTCAGGTCATTTACCAGTGCCATAGCCTCTGGTATGCTACCTTCAAGATATACTGGTGTAACGCAGGTATTAGTATCGCCTATGTTAAATCCTTTTTGTTTTAAGCCGTTTTGCAACGCGTTTACGTTCTCCCACAACTTTGCTTTAAGCTCTGGCATAGTACGCAGCATTTCAAGGCGTTTAAGGGCTCCTTTCACAAATATCATAGGCAGTGCCTTAGCAAACATCTGAGAGCGAAGGTTATACTTTAAAAAGTCTATAACGTCTTTATCCGCGGCAAGAAATGCACCTATACCAGCCATAGATTTTGCAAAGGTAGAAAAGTATACATCTATACCATCCTGGCATCCCTGTTCCTCACCTGCACCTGCGCCAGTAGCGCCAAGCGTACCAAAGCCATGGGCATCATCTACCAGCAGCCTGAAGTTGTATTTTTCTTTAAGGGCAACTATCTCTTTAATTTTACCCTGCTGCCCGCGCATACCAAACACACCTTCGGTAATTACCAAAATACCGCCGCCGGTTTGCTCGGCCATGTTAGTAGCCCTTTCAAGATTTTTCTCAAGGCTCTCCACGTCGTTATGCATGTAAGTAAAACGCTTACCCATATGCAGGCGTACGCCATCTATAATACAGGCATGAGAATCTACATCATATACAATAATATCATTTTTAGATACCAGGGCGTCTATGGTGCTTACCATACCCTGATAACCAAAATTTAAAAGGTAGGCCGATTCTTTCTTTACAAAAGAGGCTAATTCCTGCTCCAGTTTTTCATGCCAGCTGGTGTGACCGCTCATCATACGTGCCCCCATAGGGTATGCCGCACCAAATTCAGCAGCCGCTTCAGCATCCGCTTTACGCACCTCCGGATGATTGCCAAGCCCAAGATAATCATTTATACTCCAGTTAATTACCTCCTTACCATGAAACATCATCCTGTTGCTCAGGTCGCCTTCAAGCTTAGGAAATACGTAATAGCCTTCGGCTTGGGAAGCCCATTTACCTAACGGGCCTTTATTTTTTTGAATCCTTTCGAATAAATCTTTAACCATACATTCAAATATATATTATTGTTTGTTTAAAAAAACGCACCAAAATTAGTTATTAAATTGCAACTCTCATAATATATTTACAATTCATTAAGCACAGGTTAAGTTAGGCATTTAAAAACTGTAACTCCTAAACATAATTTATCATAAATTATTACTATATCCTTATTTTTATTATTACAGAATAACTTTTTTATTATATTTACGCAAAACCAATAAACATACATTATAATGGAACAATCTAAAGTTGAAAATTACCTTATGGTAAACAGCAAGTATTTTAAGCCTGCACATCTTCAATACCTTCGCGACCGCCTTTTAATTCTTGACGAATCTAAGTGGTTTGCCGTACAAAGCATTGAGTTAAAAGCACCGGATACCACATTGTTAATTTCTATTTTTGCAGGTGGTTTAGGTATTGACCGCTTTTACATTGGCGATACCGGCCTTGGTGTGGGTAAGCTTTTAACAGCAGGCGGCTGTGGCATCTGGGCCATTGTAGACTGGTTCCTGATACAGGATGCTGCCCGCGAAAAGAACATGGAAAAAATGCAAATGCTTTTAGGCTAATGACAAAAAAAAGGCTATACCTGCTCACGGGGCTTTTACTTGTGGCAGGTTATGGCTATTTGTGTTGGGCTTTTTTATTTAATAACCATACCCACAGTACAACCACCTTATGCCTGTTTAAAAACACTACAGGCCTGCCCTGCCCCGGCTGCGGCAGCACACGTGCAGTACTAACACTGGCTCAGGGTCATGTAATTAAAGCTGTTTTAATAAATCCCCTGGGCATATTTATTGCCCTTTTTATGCTTATAGCCCCACTATGGTTAGGTTATGACCTGTTTACTAACAAAAACACCTATCACAAAGCGTATCACAAAACTGAAGAAGTTTTAAAAACAAAATGGGTAATCGCATTTTTTGTTATAGCAACGGCAGCCAACTGGTTGTGGAATATACATAAAGGCTTATGACAGACAATTCCCCTAATAAAGCACAACAACTTTATGAGTATGAAGAGGCTGGCAATGCTTATCTCATGGCAGTTGTAACCGTTATTGCGGGGGTTCCCCTGCCCGTTATTAATATTATTGCTGCCCTTATTTATTACCTGGCAAAAAGAAAAGCATCATATTTTGTACGCTGGCACTCACTACAGGCACTGTTAGCCCAATGCATTGTAATACCATTTAACAGCATAGCCCTGTTATGGACAATCAACATAATTTCATCAAGGGTAATATTAAACGGTAACCCTTTTGGCCTGCCAAAGCGGTATTACACTAATATTTCAATACCGGAAGGTGCACTAACAACACCGTCAGCACTATATTGGGCCTACCTGGCTTTTGTATTATTTTTAAACATTTTTGAGTTTATTGCTGTAATTTCAACAGCAGCCGGGGTACGCAAAGGCAAAAAAGTGCGTTGGTTTGTAATTTCGGGAATTACCGATTTACTTTGCAGTAAACAAAACCGCGACCCATATACCGTATGAAATTAGTTTTTGCCTCAAACAATAAGAACAAAATAGAAGAAATAAAGCACCAGTTACCAGGTGATATAGAACTTTTAAGCCTTGAAGACATAGGCTGTTTTGAGGAGATACCCGAAACTGCCACTACTATTGAAGGAAATGCTATTTTAAAAGCCGATTATGTAACCAAAAACTACGGCTATAACTGCTTTGCCGATGATACCGGGCTGGAGGTTACTGCACTAAATGGCGCACCCGGGGTATACAGCGCACGATATGCAGGAGAGGCTAAAGATGCCAACGCCAATATGGATAAACTGCTGGCCGAATTAAAAACCGCAAAAGACAGGTCTGCCAATTTTAAAACAGTTATAGCGCTTAACCTAAACGGTAGTCAATATCTGTTTACAGGTATAGTAAACGGAATAATTACAGAAGAGAAAACAGGCGATAAAGGTTTTGGTTATGACCCTGTATTTAAGCCGGAAGGCAAAAACCTTACTTTTGCGCAAATTTCTTTACAGGAAAAAACAGCAATGAGCCACCGTGGCAGGGCGGTAAAAAAGCTTATAGATTTCCTCAACAAATAACATATTGACATTCAGTAATTAGGGTAAAAATAATTCTGCGTAGCGCATTAGCTAATATGCTTAATAAAACGTACCTTTGCGGCTTATTTAAAGCATATATGAACAAATTTGAACAATTAGGGCTTAATGAAGCGCTTTTGAAAGCGATTAATGACCTTGGATTTGAAACCCCATCTGAAGTACAGGAAAAAGCAATTCCCTTATTACTTGAAAAAGATACTGATATAGTTGCACTGGCGCAAACCGGAACAGGAAAAACTGCAGCTTTCGGTTTCCCGCTAATCCAGAAAATAGACCCGGAGAACAGGAGCACGCAGGCGCTTATCCTTTCTCCCACACGCGAACTTTGCCTGCAGATTACAAACGAGATAAAATTATATTCAAAATACATACACGGCCTTAATACCGTTGCCGTTTACGGCGGCGCGAGTATTAATGACCAGGCACGCGATGTAAAACGCGGCGCACAGATTATTGTGGCAACGCCCGGCCGTATGCAGGATATGATAAACCGTGGGCTTGTTAACATTACCCAAATAGATTACTGCATTCTTGATGAAGCTGATGAAATGCTTAACATGGGCTTTTATGATGATATAGTATCTATACTCTCTAACACCCCCGAAGATAAAAGTACATGGTTGTTTAGTGCTACCATGCCGCAGGAAGTTGCCCGTATAGCAAGGGAGTTTATGCGCAAGCCGCTTGAAATAACAGTAGGCCACAAAAACTCCGGTTCTTCAACTGTATCGCATGAGTTTTACCTTGTGAATGCACGCGACCGTTATGAAGCTTTAAAACGCCTTGCCGATGCCAACCCCGATATATTTTCGGTAGTGTTTTGCCGTACTAAGCGCGATACCCAGGCAGTTGCCGAAAAACTTATTGATAACGGATATAATGCTGCAGCCCTGCATGGCGACCTAAGCCAGGCACAGCGCGACAGCGTAATGAAATCGTTCCGTAGCAGGCAGATACAAATGCTTGTGGCAACCGATGTTGCTGCACGCGGTATAGATGTAGACAATATAACGCATGTAATAAACTACCAGCTGCCTGATGATATAGAAACCTATAACCACCGTAGTGGCCGTACAGGCCGTGCCGGTAAACTGGGTACCTCTATAGTGATTACTACTAAGAGCGAAATGCGCAAAATTTCTGCCATAGAAAGGACTATTAAGCAAAAGTTTGAGGAAAAGAGCATACCATCTGGTATGGAAATTTGTGAAATACAGTTACTACACCTTGCTAACAAAATTCATGATGTAGAAGTAGACCACGAAATAGACTCGTATCTTCCGGCTATATATGAGGTAATGAAAGACCTTAGCAAAGAAGAACTGATTAAAAAAATGGTTTCTGTGGAGTTTAACCGTTTTCTTAATTACTATAAAAAGAATAAAGATATTTCCAGCAGCAGATCTGGAAACGACCGCAGTGCCGAAGATTTTTCATCTGCCGGTGGTGCCGTACGCTTTTTTATAAATATAGGCTCGCGTGATGATTTTGACTGGATGACCCTGAAAGACTTTTTACGTGATACCCTTGGCCTGGGCCGAGATGATATTTTTAAAGTGGATGTAAAAGAAGGATTCTCTTTCTTTAACACCGATGCAGCCCATGCAGAAGAAGTGATGAGTGTGCTTAACAGCATGCACCTTGAAGGCCGCCGTATTAATGTTGAAGTGTCTAAAAATGACAACACCAGAGACCGCCGCAGGGACCACAACGGCCGCAGCAATTCAAAAAATGACAGGCGTAGCGACTTTGCCGGAAGAAATACCCGCGACAGAAAACCGCCACGCCGTAGTGATGCCCCTTTCAGGGAAAAAAAGCCTAAAAGAGGTTAACAGGCTGTACTTAGCCGTTAAAAATTTTTAATATACCACATACTAACTACAAAATATCGCGTTTGTTTATTACTTTTACAACATAAAATAAACCGATGAGATATTTTGTAGTTTTTTTATTATCCCTTTTTACCCTAACTGCCTACAGCCAGGAAAAACAATCCGGTAAACAGCAGGAAGGCAGCCAGCAAACAATATCAGGCACAATAGTGTCAGATATTACACTATTGCCGGTAGTGGGAGTAAGCGTTATAAATATTAATAAAGTAAAGGGAACCGTTACAGATACCAAAGGTAATTTTACCATAGAAGCATCGGTTAATGATACACTGCATATTTCGTTTATTGGGTATCAGTCTTTAAAAGTAAAGGTAACCAATGACTGGATTAACAATGCCACCACTACAAAAATTCCGCTTACAGAGCGTGCCTATACCCTGGATGAAGTTGTAATTGACAAATACCATTTAACAGGATATTTGCAAATTGACTCTAAACTGGCCCCTGTAAAAGAAAATTACCGGTATGATATTTCAGGCCTTGGCATAGGTTATGAAGGCGGAGAACACTCACCAAACGCTTTTAAAAAGATAGTAAGCTCTGTAATGAACCCTGCTGATATGCTGCACAATATATTTGGTAAAAAACCGGCCGAAATGCGCAGGCTGCGCGAAATGAAAAAAGATGATGCGGTACGCAATGCGCTTGCCTCAAAATATGATCGTGAAACACTTGCTGCATTGCTTGGCATTACCAAAGAGGAAATTGCTAAAATATTAGAAGAATGCAGCTATTCGGCTGATTTTATTTCCACCGCTAACGATTTGCAGATTATGGACGCCATAAGCGGCTGTTATGAAAATTACAAAGCGGTAAACCATAATTAACATAACGTCAGGATACAGCTTCTTCAAGATATTTCCGGGTAATAAAATCAATATCCTTAATAGATTTTTGTGCCCAGTCAATACGTTTTTCCAATATTTCTTTATCGCTAAGCTGCCATGCAAGATCAGAATTGCGCAACCTGTTAGTTAAGTTTTGTATTACAATAGCTGCCGAAGATGATATATTAAGGCTTTCAGTAAAACCCGCCATCGGTATTTTTAAATAACCGTCGGCATTATCAAGCACCTCCTGCGTTAGCCCTTTCTTCTCTGTCCCAAAAAAAATAGCCGCAGGCTGCGATATATCAAAATCATCCAACAGGCACGATTCGTTATGCGGCGATGTGGCAATAATGCGGTACCCCTTTTGTTTCAGGCTATCTATACATCCGGGCGTATCATTAAAGCGGTACACATCTACCCACTTTTGGGCGCCAAGGGCAATTTCCTTATCTATTTTTTTACCGTATTTTTCTTCAATCACGTTAAGTTCCTGTACTCCAAAAACCTCACAGGTACGCAAAACGGCGCTTGTATTATGCAGCTGGTACACATCCTGTATGGCAACCGTAAAGTGCTTGGTACGCTGTGCAAGTATGCGTAAAAAATTATCGCGACGGCTCTCTGTTATAAAATTTTCAAGGTAGGTAAGGTAGTGTTCGTCAAATGTATTTCGCATATATATGTAGTGGCTTATTAAAAAAATTGTATATTCGGGTAAGCAAACTTACCATGCATGACACAGGAAGAATTACTGGAGCAAATTTATAAAAAAGACACCAAAGCCTTTACCGCTCTTTATGATATGTACTCCAAAAACCTTTATGGGGTAATATTCAACATGTTAAACGATAAAGAGGAAAGTGAAGACGTACTACAGGAAGTATTTGTAAAAATATGGAAAAACCTGGACAGCTACAACGAAAGTAAAGGCCGTTTTTTTACGTGGATACTCAATATAGCACGAAACGCCACTATAGACAGGCTACGTTCTAAGAGCCATAATAACAGCCGAAAAAACCTATCTTCTGATAATTTCGTACATCTACTTGATTACAACACTAGTGTAACCAGCAAAATAGATGCAATAGGTATCAAAACTTTTATACAAAAACTGAAACCTAAATGCATTAAACTGATAGACCTGCTATTTTTTAAAGGGTATACCCAGCAGGAAGCCTCAGAAGAGCTTGAAATTCCACTTGGTACGGTAAAAACACAAAACCGTAATTGTATTAAAGAACTTAGAACGATATTAGAAGTATAATGAATATAGAAGAATATATAGAATCAGGCATATTAGAGCTTTATGTTTTCGGGCTTTTGAGCGAAGCTGAAAATACAGAAATTTATAGCCTATCTCAGCAGCATACTGCCATAGCAGAAGAAATCCTTTCAATAGAAAAAGCAGTCATAAATCTGTCATATAGCATTTCTCCAAATTTATCATCAGCTAACTACGAGGCAATACGAGAAAAGTTACTCGAAAGGCAAAAGGTGGTACAACTACAACCCAGAAGAAATACGGCATCATACCTTGGCTGGGTGGCTTCAGTAGTACTTATGTTTGGTATTGCTTACCAGTATTACCAATATAATGAGGCACAGGACGAAATACAAACCGTTACAGCACAACGTTCTAAATTTGAACAATTGCTGGTTAATGCCGAAAAAGAGAATACAGAAAAAAATGAAGCGTTGGGCATATTACGCGATACGTTAAATACAAAAATACCGTTACAGGGGCAGGATGCGGCACCACAGGCCTATGCAAGTGTATACATAAACAAAGCCCAAAACGAAATTTATGTGGATGTGGCCGGACTTCCGGAACCACCGGAAGGAAAAGTATATCAGGTATGGGCTTTACAGCTGGATCCGTTTACCCCAACAAGTATAGGTATTATAGATAATAAAACAGCGCATAGCGGTGTATTTAAAATGGAATATTATGAGGGCCCACAAGCATTTGGTATAACTCTGGAGCCAACAGGCGGAAGCCCCACCCCTACGCTGGACCAACTGTATACACTGGGTAAAGTGTAATAACGTTTAAACTATTTCTAAGGGAAGCATTTTGCTTCCCTTTTTATTGTGCGCACATTAAAATCATTCACATTATAGCATATTTATTACATTTGGGTATGAAACAAAAAATTGCAGTATTATCCGGGGCAGGCGTAAGTGCCGAAAGTGGCGTAGCAACCTTTCGGGATGCAGGCGGACTTTGGGAAGGCCACGATGTTATGGATGTAGCCTCGCCGGAAGGTTTCCGTGCTAATCCTGCCCTGGTGCTGGATTTTTATAATAAACGCCGCCAGCAGCTTTTTGAAGTTGAACCTAATGCTGCCCATAAAATTATTGCAGCACTGGAAAACCATTTTGAGGTTATCGTTATTACTCAAAATGTAGACGACCTGCACGAACGTGCAGGCAGTACTAATGTAATTCACCTTCACGGCGAATTGATGAAAGCCAGGTGCACCCAAAGCGAAACCGCCATTATAGACTGGAAAGAAGATATTGTATTAGGCACCCTACACCCGCAAACCGGCAAACAATTACGCCCGCACATTGTTTGGTTTGGAGAGGCTGTGCCTGCTATTATGCAGGCCATACCCCATGTGGAAGCAGCCGATTATATTATTGTAATTGGTACCAGTATGCAGGTATATCCTGCGGCAGGCCTGGTAGATTATGCCAAACCCGGTGCTAAAATGTTTTATATAGACCCTAAGCCTGCTACCCTGCCTTATCTGGGTAACAAAGTAGAAGTAATAGCAATGACAGCCAGCCAAGGAATGAAGGTTTTGAGGGAAAAGTTTATTAAAATTTAAATTTCAATATTATGCTACGAATAACTTTAGATACAACATTAGAGATAATTGGATTAATCATCTCTTGTGTTACCCCCTTACTAGTATTTATTTTTGGGGTAGCAATTAATAAAAAAATAGAAAACTCTAAACTTAGTGCATTAAAGGAAAAAGAATGGCAAGTAAAATGGGCTGAAACATTTTTAAAGCATGCAACAGATTTTAATGATAATATATCTCTTGTAATAAGTAATTTCTACTATCTACAGATGCAATCTGATAAAAACAAAAAGGATGAGATTTTAAATGATATTGAAATTATTAAATTTAAGGTGTCTGTAATTGATTGGAATATTCGCAATTATACACAATTTGCTGAAAATGGCAATGATGTGATAAAAATACAATCAACTCTAATATCTCAAATTGATGATATTTTTAAGGGTTTTAAAGGAGATCTAGAAGTAGTTAGAAATTATCAATCTAATTATAATAAAGCTGTTAGAAAAGCGCATAACAGTATTTTAAATTCAAAATGATATTCGACAACTTTAGCACTACTTTATATTTTTCTTAAAACAGGGTTTAACATTACAAAACTACCTTTGTTCCAGTAACCTAAAAGAAGAAAATTATGAAACGTATTGCATTAATGATATTGTTTGGGTTAAGCGTTTCGCTTTATGCACAAAATAAAAATGTTGTTGACGAAACAACCACTACCAAGGTAACCGTTAATGATGGTACTGGAAAACCTAAAACAATAACTAAGGTTGAAAAAACAGAGGCCAACCAGGATATAGAATTACAGGATGCCAACAGTAATAAGCTGAATAAGGATATAAAACCTACCCCTGTAAAAGTTACCAAAACCACTGTTATAGAAACTGATGGTATACCGAAGTATTATGGCATGAATGGTAAAAAGTACAGTTTTATAGCCCAAAAAACAGGTTATAAAGTATCTAGTTCAGATGATAAAGACTATGCCATTATACGCAAAACTCCAAGTGGAAAATATATTTATGTAACCAAAGAAGCCACCTCTGTTGGTGATTTTGATGATGAAGGAAACTTTGTTATTGAAACATATAACGACAAATCAGGCAATGTAATGGTAGAAACATATAAAAAACTGGATGATTAAAGTTGGAGAATAAAAAAGCTGCTATGAAAAAAATCCTGAAGTAATAAGTCTTCAGGATTTTTTATTTTTCAGTATTCTTATAATGTTTCTCTTATAAATAAAAAAAGGAGTTAATAAATAACTCCTGATATCATCATAAAAATGCTGTATTATTTTTATTCCCCACCATGCAAAAACGCCTGGCGGCTCAAAAGCACCTCTTCACTTTCAACGTGATTGTCGTCAGGCACACAGCAGTCTACAGGGCAAACGGCAGCACACTGCGGTTCATCATGAAAACCTTTACATTCAGTACATTTACCGGGAACTATATAATATACATCGTCGCTAATAGGGGTTTGCGGGGTATCTGCATCAACTTCTTCACCGCTGGGTAATACAATTTTACCATGCAGGCTGGTACCGTCTTTATAACGCCAGTCGTCTGCTCCCTCATAAATTGCGGTATTTGGGCATTCAGGCTCACAGGCCCCGCAGTTTATACATTCATCTGTTATTATGATAGCCATAGCTTTATCTTCGTATTAATATGTAAATTTGCAACAAAATTACACCCAATTACATTCATAAGCAAGTACAATGACGTTAACAGAAACAAAAAAAGCACTTACTCAATTAGGAAAATTTTTACACCAGTTTAAAAATGGGCATACGTTTCAGGATGAAAATGTACTCAATAATAGTGAATATTTTACCCGTTTTAGCGAACTTATAACACAATCGCAATCTCACAATGGCTGGTTTACTCCAGATCAGGTATATTTTGCGGTGGAACAGTGGGCCGAAGCGCTAACTGATCGAAATCTTGATGCATGGCTGGCGCCCTATAACATTGAAACAGTAGAGCCAAAAACAGTAGCCTTGGTACTGGCCGGTAATATACCCCTGGTGGGCTTTCATGATTTTTTATCGGTTTTAATTACGGGGCACAATGTATTGGTAAAATTGTCTTCTAATGATAATTATCTGTTACCGTTTCTGGCAAATTACCTTATTTCAGTACAACCGGGGTTTGCTAAACGCATTACTTTTACAGACGGTAAATTAGAAGGCTTTGATGCAGTTATAGCAACCGGCAGCAACAATACAGCCCGGTATTTTGAATATTACTTTAAGCAAAAGCCCAACATTATACGCAAAAACCGTAACAGTGTAGCGGTACTTTCGGGTAATGAAACTAAAGAAGAACTAACCGCGCTTGGCGAAGATATTTTTCGTTACTATGGGCTCGGGTGCCGTAATGTTTCTAAATTATTTGTGCCTGAAGGATATGACTTTAAAGATTTTTTTGAAGCCATATTTGCGTATGCCGATGTAATTGAATATGAAAAATATGCCAATAATTACGATTATAATAAGGCGGTGTTTCTTATGAGTAATTTTAAAATACTGGATAACGGTTTTCTTACTCTTAAGGAGGATACAGGCTATGCCTCCCCTATTTCGAGTGTTTTTTATGAATATTATACTGATCTGGAAACTGTAAAGCAGCGTTTACAGGCAGAAAATGAACTAATACAGTGTGTTGTAAGCCGGAAAGAAATTGGAAACACAGTAGCATTTGGGCAAACCCAGAAACCCGCATTATCAGATTATGCAGATAATGTAGATACCATTGCATTTTTATCAACATTATAGTCGCATTATTTATAATATTTTTCATGGTTTTTACCTACAGAATTAGGAAATTTGTAAACTCTAAACCCAGATACCACGTTTCATGAAAAAACATAATTTTAGCGCAGGGCCTTCTATCCTGCCACAGGAAGTTTTTGAAAAATCAGCACAGGCAATTTTAGATTTTAACGGCTCCGGGCTTTCCATACTGGAAATTTCGCACCGCAGTAAAGATTTTGTAGCCGTTATGGACGAAGCCCGTGCACTGGCACTGGAGCTTTTAGGGTTAACCGGCAAAGGTTACCAGGCACTCTTTATTTCGGGTGGGGCAAGCCTTGAGTTTATACGTGTTCCCTACAACCTTATGCAGGAAAACGGAAAAGCCGCCTATTTAGATTCAGGCACATGGGCCTCAGGCGCTATAAAAGAAGCCAAAAAATTTGGTACTGTTGATGTTGTGGCTTCTTCTAAAGATGAAAACTATACTTACATCCCAGAAGGATATACCATACCTGCTGATGCTGATTATTTTCACTGCACAAGCAACAACACTATTTTCGGTACGCAAATGCATGATTTTCCTGAAACCAATGTACCTGTGGTGTGCGATATGAGTTCAGATATTTTTTCAAGGGAACTTGACTTTTCAAAATTCGGTATCATCTATGCCGGGGCACAAAAAAATATGGGGCCTGCCGGTACGGCACTGGTAGTTATTAAAGAAGAGTTGCTGGGCAAAACAGGCAGAAACATCCCTTCATTATTAGATTACCAGCAGCATATAGCTAAAGAAAGCATGTACAACACCCCTGCAGTGTTTCCTGTATATGCCTCATACCTTACCCTGCAATGGTTAAAAAACCAAGGTGGTATTAAGGCTATTGATGCTAAAAATAACCAAAAAGCAGCCCTATTATATGGTGAGATAGACCGTAACCCGCTGTTTAAAGGCTCTGCAAAAACAGAAGACCGTTCTAAAATGAATATTACCTTTTTACTGAATAACGAAGCGCATACCGAAACATTTGATAAAATGTGGAAGGTAGCCGGAATTAGCGGCCTTAACGGCCACAGGTCGGTTGGTGGTTACAGGGCATCTGTTTACAATGCCATGCCTGTAGAAAGCGTTCAGGTATTGGTTGATGTTATGAAAGAATTGGAAAAACAGGCATAAGCCAGCCGTACAAAATTACTGCACTCATTAAATCATAAATCTTTAAATAATAAAGGATGAAAATATTAGCCAACGATGGCATTTCTAAAAGTGGTATTATAGAGCTTGAAGATGCCGGATTTGAAGTAATAACTACAAAAGTAGCCCAGGAGCAGGTGGCTAATTATATAAATAGTAATGATATTTCGGTACTGTTGGTACGCAGCGCAACCAAAGTACGCAAAGATATTATTGATGCCTGCCCGGGGCTTAAAATTATTGGCCGTGGCGGTGTAGGTATGGATAATATTGATGTGGAGTATGCGCGCCAAAAAGGCATGCATGTAATTAATACCCCGGCTTCGTCGTCAGATTCTGTTGCCGAGCTGGTTTTTGCACACCTGTTTACCGGGGTGCGTTTTTTGCACGATGCTAACCGTTTAATGCCCCTTGAAGGTGATTTAAATTTTAATACGCTTAAAAAAAATTACGGTGCAGGTACCGAGCTTAGGGGTAAAACACTGGGTATAATAGGTTTTGGCCGTATTGGCCGCTCTGTAGCGCGTATTGCGCTTGGATTGGGTATGCGCGTAATTGCTTCTGATAAATACGAAGGCGAAGTAGGTATAAGGGTTGATTTTTACAACGGCCAGTTTATTAATGTAGATATACCTACAGAGCCAATGGAAAAGATACTTAAGGAGGCTGATTTTATAACCCTGCATGTGCCCGCACAGGATAATGGTTATGTAATAGGCAAGCCGGAATTTGAGGCTATGAAAAACGGTATAGGCATTGTAAATGCTTCGCGTGGGGGGGTGCTTGATGAAGTAGCTTTACTGGAAGCTTTAGACAGCGGAAAAGTTGCCTTTGCAGGCCTTGATGTTTTTGAAAATGAGCCAACCCCTGCAGTACAGGTACTTATGCACCCAAAAATTTCATTAACGCCGCATATTGGCGCTGCCACTAACGAAGCACAGGACCGCATTGGTACAGAGCTGGCAGAACAGATTACTAGTTTGCTTAAGAACTAATCTTTAGTGCTATGCAAACTATAGGAGATACCACAGGTAACGGTGATGAAAAGGAATTTGTATTAGATGAAAAAGCACAAAAGCTTCTTGCTAACTTTAACAGCCCGTTACAGCTATTAAAAGCTTCGGGTAAACTGGGTAGTAAGGGGGCTAAGGCTTTTTTTGGTATATCCATATTGGTAATTGCTTTAAACGTTTTGTTCCTGGTTACCGCATTAATAGTTACGGCTGTCACGGTGTTTCAAAAAGGCCTGATATCCTTGGGGCTTGTGCTGGTAACAGGAATAGTGTTTTCTCTTATAATTATAAAGAAAGTATATAGTTATGCAATAGTAAAAGCGGTCGAGATCATATACCAGGGTATCAGGCCGCTTTTTAAAAAATTATGCAGCAGCATTATAAATAAAGTTGCCGATGAGCTGAATAAAAGAAAAGCGGCTGCTTCTTTTAACGCACAGGCGCTGAATATTTATACCATTTACAATGATAAGCTTAGTATACTGCCATGCTTTGTAAGAAAGATATTTTGGTTTGTTATTAAGAGGATTCCTTTTGTAAAATTCATAAATACTGAAGTTACCGATACCATTTTACGCGGTAATAAAGAAAAGGCCACAGAACTTTTATATACAAAAGCAGATGATTTTATATATCAAAATATATTTAATGCTAATAACCTAAAATGGTTATGGCTGCTGTTGCTTATAAATATAGTGCTACAACTGGTATTTATAGTAATCAGGCTTTAAAAAATATCCGGGTCACCTTTGCCTTCACGCACCAGTTCCGGTTCCGCCCCTGAAAGGTCTATAATCGTTGAAGCCACGTTGTCGCCATATCCCCCATCTATTACCGCATCAACCAAATTCTGCCATTTCTCAAAAATAAGTTCCGGATCGGTTGAATATTCCAGTACCTCATCCTCATCATGAATAGAGGTAGAAATTATCGGGTTGCCCAATTGCTTTACAATTTCACGGGCTATATTATTATCCGGCACGCGTATACCAACCGTATTTTTCTTTTTAAACTCTTTAGGCAGGTTATTATTACCCGGCAAAATAAACGTATAAGGCCCGGGTAGTGAATTTTTTAAAATCTTAAACGTAGGGGTATCAATCTGTTTCACATAATCAGAAAGGTTACTCAGGTCGTAACAAATAAAAGAAAAATTTGCCTTATCCAGTTTTATACCTTTTATTTTAGCCACACGCTCCAGGGCTTTACTGTTTGTAATATCACAGCCCAGGCCATATACAGTATCGGTAGGATAAATAATAAGGCCGCCGTCACGCAGTATTTTTATCACTTTGGCAATTTCTCGCTCGTTAGGGTTTTCGGGATATATTTTTATAAACTGGGCCATAATTTTTGTTTTGGGTAGTAATTGTTAAAATTAATAAATGCTATTTATAGCACAAACATATTTATATCAAAATTGGCTTTCAAAACTTTTGAAAGCTTCTATGAATACTCATTGAATTTATAGTATCAATTATTGATTACATTTTTTACTTATATGCAAAAATTATGTCAATTTTAAGCTTTTGAGTCTTTGCCTGTTAAGTAGTGTTAATTGAAAACCAATCTCATTATTAAATTGGTAACTTCGAATACAATTTATAACTAAAAACAAAAATTATGGCTGAAATTAAAATTGAAAAGAAAAAACCGGTATGGCCCTGGATATTACTTGTGCTTGTAATAGCGGCAATTGTATACTTTATATTTTTCAGGGATGACAAAAACAATGATCAGGAAGTGCAGCAAACCACTGTGGTATCAGATAATGATTACACAAACGATGCTGATAATATTAGTAACAATATTGAAATTGCTACCTATGTAAACTTTATATCCGAAAACCGGAATGAAATGGGACTTGACCATGAGTTTACCAACGAAGCTTTCATGAAATTGATTGCCGCAACCCAATCTGCAGCTGATGCTATAGATTATGATATTACTAACGATATGGGGCAGGTTAAGCAATATGCCGAAAAAATAACAAACGACCCTTACGAAACCTCTCATGCAGATAATATTAAAAAAGCAGCTGAGACTTTATCCGTTACACTAAAAAATATACAGGAAAAAGCCAATTCGGAGTTTGACAGTGAAGGCACTGCCGTTAAAGATGCCGCAGCTTCTATAGACTCTCAAAAACTAACACTTGACCAGAAAAGTGAAGTAAAATCATTTTTTGACAAGGCGGCTGACCTTTTAGAAAAAATCAATCAATAAACCACTAAAATATTTAAAACATGGAACGTAAGGAAAGAAATTTATACCGCCTTGATGAGTTATCTGATTATAAAGTAGCTTCTGACTATCCAGATGTAAGAGGCTGGAACTTAATTGATGCTGACAATAAAACTATTGGAAAAATAGATAACTTAATTGTGAACAAAACTACCGAAAGGGTTGTTTACCTTGATGTTGAAGTTAATGAAGACTTGATTAAAGAAGGACATGAGGCGTATGCCATACCATCAAATAAAGGTGCGCACGAATTTATTAATAAAGAGGGTGAAGATCATCTCATTTTACCAATAGGTTCTGTATCATTAGATGAAGATAATAAAAAGGTTGTAAGTAATGTTATACGCTACGAAACTTTTGCCAATACCGACAGGTTTGGTAAAAACAACGAAATTGAAAGGGAGTATGAAGTGAAACTGCTTTCAGTTTACTACCCTGAAGAAGATTATACTGTTGTTGATGAGGACGATTTTTACGACAGAAGATACTTTAAGCATAACAGGTAATTTTTAATTACTCTATTACAGTTAGAGCCAAAGGGATAATTTTCTCTTTGGCTTTTATAATTTTTATGTAGAAGAGTTTTGGAAAAAAAAGTCTAAAATCATTCACGAAAGTGCTAAAAAATAACGCAGGGGCGTGGATGATTTTTTTTGAAATAATTTACTTTTGTTAAAAGTTACAAACTAAACCATAAATTATGAACCTATTCAGAAAACTTTTCGCAAAAGATAAAAAAGTACAACATGACAGTCTGACTCCTGCAAGGCACTTTGATAATACTGAAGCCCTTATGGACGAAGATACCTTTTGGTTAATTATACAAAGCACTAAGGATAAGGCTGATAATGATTATCAAAAACAACAAGGGCTATTAAAAACTGAATTACTAAAATTAAGTCCTGAAGAAATTATTTTATTTAATAACAGGTTTAGATATTTTCGTGGAGAATCTTACCATTGGGATTTATGGGGTGCTATTTACATAATTAATGGAGGCTGTGGGGATGATAGCTTTAATGATTTCCGCGAATGGGTTATTGCACAGGGAAAGGATTTTTACTATAAAACTATTAAAAACCCTGAAACACTTGCTGAACTAAATAGGGAGGAAATTGATGAAGATTGGGAAGGCTTTGGTTATATACCTAACGATGCATTTAATGAAATTACCGGTCAGGATATTCCAAACGCCTTTAAAGAAAATTTTGAAATTAAAGGTGAAAAATGGGAAGAAGACAGCGATGTTTTAAAGGAAAAATTTCCTAATGTTGCTGCTAAATTTCCTGAGTATATTTAAACTAATTATTTTATTACCCAATCACATCAAGCTTTGCAAACCGCAACAGCAGCTTTTTAACCCCGCCAACCTCAAAATGTATCTCTGCTTTTTTGTCGGCACCAATACCTTCAATATTAAGCACTTTACCCCTGCCAAAACGCTCATGCATTACTACATTGCCCTGTGCCAGCTTGCTGTCGGGCATAGCAGGTGTACTGCTTTGCGGGGCTTTGCCTGTAAGCGGTTTCAGCCTGCGGATGTTCAGGTCCGGTTTTGGCTCATTATCGGTAACCCATTTGGGTGGTGTGCCACTTACCGGCTTGGTTTGGCGTAGTTTAGATTTGTCTACATCACCAAAAATATCGGCGTTAATCATAGGCTTGTAACGATAGCCGCTATCAGCCGGTGTAAGATGTTCTAAAAAAGTGCCTTCTATTTCTTCAATGAAACGAGATGGCTCACTGTCTACCAGCTTACCCCAACGGTAGCGTGACTGTGCATAGGTTAGGTACGCCTGCTTTTCGGCACGGGTAAGCGCCACATAAAACAGCCTCCGCTCCTCTTCAAGTTCGCTGCGGGTGTTCATGCTCATAGCGCTGGGAAACAAATCCTCTTCCATACCCACTACAAATACATACGGAAACTCCAGCCCTTTTGCCAGGTGAATGGTCATTAGCGCCACACGGTCATCGTCGCCGGTTTCTTTATCCAGGTCAGTAGCCAGTGCCACATCTTCCAGAAATTCTGATAATGCACCCCGTGCGCCGTCAACCTCTATCTGCCCTTCGGTAAAATCTTTTATACCGTTAAGCAACTCTTCAATATTTTCAATACGCGCAATGCCTTCAGGTGTGGCATCTTTTTTCAGTTCCTGCACCAATCCGGTTTTTTTGGTAACGTGTTCCGCAAGGTAAAAAGCATCATGGGTTTCGTTAAGTACCTGAAAACTTTTTATCATGGTAACAAAATCCTGTAACTTATTTTTGGTGCCACTGTTAAGCTTCAGGTCTATGCGGTCAAGGTTTTCCATTACCTCAAAGGCAGACCGCCCATAATGGTTTGCCGCAACGGTAAGCTTTTCTACGGTAGTACCCCCTATCCCCCTGGCCGGATAGTTAATGACCCGCATCAGCGCTTCTTCATCTTTTGGGTTTATCACCAGGCGGAGGTAAGCCAGAACATCTTTAATCTCTTTACGCTGGTAAAAAGAGAGACCACCATATATACGGTACGGTATATCACGTTTGCGCAAAGCATCTTCTATAGCACGGCTTTGGGCATTGGTACGGTACAACACGGCAAACTGCCCGTTGAGCAACTGGTTATGCATTTTTTCTTCAAAAATAGTACTGGCTACAAAACGCCCCTCTTCACTATCGGTAAGGCTGCGGTGCACCTTTATTTTATGTCCTTCGTCATTAGCCGTCCAAACTACCTTTTCCAGCCTTGTTTTATTTTTTTCAATAATGGAGTTTGCTGCCTCTACTATATTTTTGGTAGAGCGGTAATTCTGCTCCAGGCGGTACATCTGCACATCATCGTAATCTTTTTGAAAGTTAAGTATATTGCTAATATTCGCTCCACGAAAAGCATAAATACTCTGAGCATCATCACCCACCACGCAAATATTCTGGTAACGGTCACTCAGTGCCCGTACAATAAGGTACTGGCTATGGTTGGTATCCTGGTACTCATCTACCAGTATATATTTAAAACGCTCCTGGTATTTAGCCAATACTTCAGGAAAACGGTTCAGCAGCTCGTTGGTACGCAATAGCAGGTCATCAAAATCCATAGCCCCGGCCTTAAAGCAACGGTCTACATAATTCTGGTAAATATCGCCCATGCGTGGCTTTTTAGACATGGCATCGGCTTCCTGCAATTCCTGATCATTAAAGTAGGCACGTACCGTAATCAGGCTGTTTTTATAAGATGATATACGGTTAAGCACCTGCTTTGGCTTATAAACATCTTTATCAAGCTGCATTTCCTTAATAATGGCACTTATAAGCCGCACACTGTCCTGAGTGTCGTAAATGGTAAAGTTGGAAGGGAACCCCAGCTTATCGGCTTCAAAACGCAATATTTTGGCAAATACCGAGTGAAATGTACCCATCCACAGGTTTTTGGCTTCGCTGTTACCCACAATGCCTGCAATACGCTGTTTCATCTCACGGGCTGCTTTATTGGTAAACGTAAGCGATAATATATTAAACGCATCTACCCCCTGGCTCATCAGGTAGGCAATCCGCATGGTTAACACCCTTGTTTTGCCAGACCCTGCACCGGCTATCACTATCATCGGCCCGTCTTTCTGCAATACGGGGGCGCGCTGGGCATCATTAAGCTGGCTTATATACTTTTCAATTTCCATCATACAACTTTACAGCAAAAATAATTATTTTATGTGAGATACGCTTCCTTTAACTGTATTGAGATTTATAGGATACAAGGTTATAAAACCAATAGCTGCATTTTATAAATAAATTTTAATATTACTTATTATTTTTAGATACTATTGGGGTATTTTTAGCCATAAACCGGTTTTACTTATAAACATAATTATTATTTTAGCCTTTTACAATTATGTGCAGCAGCCCTGCGTTACTATTAAAAACTTAACTTATACCTTTATTATGGAATTCAGCGATTTTCTGCAAATTATCTTTTACATATTGCCTGCCCTAATTACCGGGCTGGTATCATATCACTTTTTTAAAATGCACGTGGATAATGAAGCAGGCCGCAGGCGCTATGCAATACACAAAGAAGCCCAAAAGGCGGCTTTGCCAATACGCCTTCAGGCGTATGAAAGGCTGGTATTGTTTCTGGAGCGTATAGACCCGGCCAAACTATTAATACGCATTACCCCTCAGTCATCTAACAAACACGATTATGAAAATTATGTTATAGGCCAGATAGAGCAGGAATATGAGCATAACCTTACACAGCAAATTTATATATCTGCCGAAAGCTGGGATATTATTACAACCGCAAAAAACACTACCATACAAATTATACGCAAAACCAATATGAGCGATAAGGTAGATACCGCAAATAAATTGCGGGAGGTAATGCTTACCGATCTTTTTGAAAAGCAAAGCCCCAGCAGTATAGCCGTAGCCTACCTTAAAAATGAAGTAGCTGGCCTTTGGGAATAATAGTATAAGCGTTGTTTTAAAGCATACGGCAATGGCTAAGTTTAGAAAAAATATATTATTGCTGTTATTGCTTATACCTTTTGCTACAGATGCTAACATGGCTTCGCCGGTTCTTGAAGGTAGTTTTTCTTCCTCTCCTTTTATTGGTAACTATGTTGATATTACTTATGAAAAAATACATATTATCCCGGATAGGGGATTTAAAACTGCAAAGTTTGTAGTCGAATATTATATTGAAGCTAAAAAAAGCGGATTACAGATTCCCCTTCTTTTTTATGCTGCCGGGCTGAGAAACGGATTTGAAGTAAAGATAGATGGTAAAAATGTAGCGTTACAACAAGTGCCACAAAATTACAACCCGCATGGGGGGGTGCCTTATTATGAATTTATGCAGTTTTATCAGCGTAAACCATGGCAGAATTATGACGGCGTTTTTGAAGCAGAACTTGAGGACGGGGAATTTAATACAAACGTATTGTTTAATGAACTTCAGTTTTTTTATGTTGATATTCCCAAAGGCAGCCATATAATTGAAGTGAACTATACTGCTGATCACTGGATTGTGAGGGACCACTGGCTTAATACGTACAGTTTCCGCTATGCACTCTCTCCTGCCAAATACTGGCGCTCATATGGCGGGTTGGAAGTTACACTTGATAATACAGCTGCTCATAAGGCAATAACAACCAATTTAGGCGTGCCTGAAAGCGGTAACCTGAAAACTACAGCCGTATGGAAGTTTGATACCCTGCCTGCTGCGTATATAATAATAGAAGATAAACCTAAAATATCGGTAGTAGCAGAGTCCCTCATTACAATAGGCCCCGGGTTAATGGCGTTTGCGCTTTCTGTTATACTAGTTACCCTGCATATCATCTTTATCAAAAAATACAGGCGCAGGCATATCAGCAAAAAATATTCGACTGTGGTGATTGCTGGCAGCGTTATTTTGCCGTTTATCTGCCTTTATCTATATCTTGTAATGTACTCTGTGATAGATTATTTTATTGGAGAGGCCTATGCCAGCCACTATCACGGTTATATCTTTTTAATATTTATTTTTTATCCTTTCTTAGTGGTTATTTATTGGCTGGTAATGTGGTTATTAGACTGGCTCCTGAAAAAGAGATTGAAGCTAGTAAATAAATAAATGTGCCAAATTCATTACTTTTACCATTGCAAGTGTAACTCCTATGGCAAAAACACCTCAATTGCGCACGGTAGATGTGATGCGCTATATAACCCCCTTGCGCGAAGGCGGGTCTTTACCCGCACTGGCTGCGGCAGATGATGGCTTTAATTATGTTTTAAAATTTAAAGGTGCCGGCCATGGTACCAAAGCCCTTATAGCCGAACTGCTAGGTGGCGAAATTGCACGCACCCTTGGGTTGCCTGTACCGGAACTGGTTTTTGCTAATCTTGACGAGGCCTTTGGCCGCACCGAAGCCGATGAGGAAATACAAGATCTGCTGCAGGCCAGCCAGGGGCTAAACCTGGCACTGCATTATTTGCAGGGCGCCATAAATTTTGACCCTGTTGTTACTACCGTAGCACCTGAGCTTGCCTCTAAAATTGTATGGCTTGATGCTTACATAACAAATGTTGACAGAACATTCCGCAATACTAATATGTTGATATGGCATAAAGAATTGTGGCTGATAGACCACGGGGCATGCCTTTATTTTCACCACTCATTTACAGATCCTGAAGGTCATGCCAAAAGTCCCTTTGCCCTTATTAAAGACCATGTGTTGCTGCCACAGGCATCGCTTTTACAAGAAATTGACCAAGAGTACAGGGCATTGTTAACCGAAGATACATTAAGGGGCATTGTAAACCTTATACCGGATGAATGGCTGCAATGGGACGGGGCAGAACAAACGCCAGAAGAGATAAAACAAGTATACTTTACTTTTTTGACAACCCGTTTAGCTAATAGTGATATTTTTATAAAACAGGCACAACATGCAAGAGAGGCACTTATATGAATATGCAATAGTACGTGTGGTTCCCCGTGTGGAGCGGGAAGAATTTATAAACGTAGGCATAGTGCTGTTTTGCAAAAGGCTCAGGTTTATAAAAATGCTGTATACCGTAAACGAAACCAAAATAAAAACACTTTACAACGAGGCTGATACAAAACAGATACAACAAAACTTGGAATCGTTTCAGCGTATTGCAGAAGGGGCAAGAAATAGTGGGCCTATTGCCCTGCTCGAAGTACCCGAGCGTTTCCGTTGGCTAACAGCGGTGCGCAGCTCGGTTATACAAACATCAAGGCCCCACCCCGGCTTTTGTACCAATCCTGCGGAGGCAGCACAGCAACTTTTTGAGGAAATGGTATTATAATATTATAATTGCTGGTTAAGAATTTTAAACCTCTGGAGCTACACCACAGTTTTGGTTTTGTTTATAAGGTACAGATACTCAAACATGCAAAAAGCCGCTACTGCCCCAAAAGTATGCCATAAAAAATGCGTGCCCCATTGCAGCCACCCCCACATATCTGACACCCGAAAGGTAAGCGCAAAAATAAAAGCCAGTAAAGCAAACCCAACCCACATGCCGTTTTTAAAACGGGTTTTAATAAGGTAGGCCACAACAGGCACCAGTACAATAGCAGCCAACACTGCATAATTTATATTAATAAAAAGGTGTACATTTGTGGCGTTAGCTATGTAAGTGCGGCCAATAAACATAAAGCAGGCATAAAACAACACTAATACTACAGCATAATACCAGCGGGTAAGCCTCCAAATAAAATATACCCCCGCTGCAACACACAATAACATTATAGGCAGCCAGTCCATCATAATAAAAATATTCCATCGCCGCAGGCCATGGTAAATAGTACCGCCAATACCTCCAACATAAAGCAACACAAGTGCAACTGAAAGAAAAGTGTGCTCCTTGCCTTTGCCCCACAACTTAAATGTCCAGTATAATGCAACACCTAAAAACAGAAAAGAAGTAATCATATTTAAAGGCTCCGGAAAAAAATGCTCAAGATTGGTCTCGGCATATAGTATACCACCGTCGGGCGGACTCTGATAGATAGGCATATTAGACTTTTTGTAAGTAAAAATATTAAAATAATACCTCACCTGTTTTCTAAACCCATTGTTTTTTATAGTTTGATTCAGTTAATATTATGTTATAAAACACTGGCATTAAACCTTGTTCATAAAAAAATAGTGTTTATCTTACAACATTATACAAATTAAACACACACTATATCATCTTACATAAATTTTACTAATTTTACTAATTGTGAAACAGGAATAAAGAAAGAATGGAACTTTACATAAAATACAACATAGACATGATGTGTAAAGTACTCCTTCAGCAACAGCTTGATAAGTTTAACATAAATTGTACGGTAACAGAGCCGGGGTATGTAAAATTCAGGGAAAATATACCCATGGAAACATATAACAAATTAATTGAGTCGCTAAAGGGGTTTGGAATTGAAATAGTTGATAACCAAAAAAGTATATTAGTACAAAAAATTAAAAATGTTATTATAGAAATGCTCTATTCAGATAAAGGGATGCAGTCACTCAAAGTATCATCTTATCTTTCAGAAAAACTTGGGGAAAACTATCGTACTTTATCTCAGGTATTTTCTGAAGTCACTTTTATTTCAATTGAAAATTTCATTATTTTGCACAAAATTGAACGGGTAAAACAGTTGCTGCTTACCGAAAATTTGTCGCTTACCGAAATTTCTTTCATGATGAACTACAGCAGTGTTGCCTATTTATCGCAGCAATTTAAAAACATTACCGGCGTTACCCCAACTGCATTCCAGAAAATCATGAAACAAAAACGTTACATAGAAACCAAATAATATAAACAGAACTTAACTACAGTAAACAAATGCGTCCTACCTCTTTACATATTATGCTTGCTGATGACGATGAAGATGACCGCCTTTTTTTTAAGGAAGCATTTGAAGAAGTCAAGATAAAATATGATATATCAATGTTTAACGATGGTGAACAATTGATGAATTATCTTAACAAACCCGAAAACCCATTACCGGATATTATTTTTCTAGATCTTAATATGCCCCGTAAATCTGGCATGGACTGCCTTAGGGAAATCAGGGATAATGACAGGCTTAAACGTATTTCGGTTGCCATATATTCAACTTCATCTTCAGAACAGGATATAGAAGATACTTTTGTTTCGGGTGCGAACGTATACATCAAAAAGCCCAACGATTTTAATATGCTGAAAAAAATTCTCAGCGATGTAGTACATATTAACTGGCAATATATAATGGATGGGCTAAATAAAGACAGCTTTATATTAAGCTTATAATTTATGAGGCATTTAAATAATTTTCATTCGTTATTATTTACTTTTTTTTAACAGTTAAAATTAATGTGAACTTATCTGTTTGCCTTTAAATTGGTTATATTTGTTGTTTTGGTTATGTTTTAACTTCAAATAATTTTGGTCATGGCAAAGGAATTAACGATATTTTATACAGATGATGACCAGGAAGATGTAGAGTTTTTCAGGGAAGTTGTTCAGATAATAGATTCAAAAAAATATATAGTAGTAGCACAAAATAATGGGGAGCAGTTGCTTCACGCATTACAAAACCCGCCACCACACCCATATATAGTTTTTCTGGATATAAATATGCCCGGTATGAATGGTTTGGAAACATTAAAAAAAGTGCGTACTACTATTAATAACAAATACCTGCCTGTTATAATGTTTTCCACTTCTAAAGATGACTTAACTATAGAAGAAAGCCGAAAACTGGGCGCTAATTTATATGTACCTAAACCCGGTATGTTTAATCAGCTAAAAAAATCAATAGAAGATGTTCTGAGAATTAACTGGCCTGATTTTATACCCACCAAAGATAATTTTCTTTACAGTAGTTAGGATATGAATGATATACATATTGCAGAATTCTCAAAAAAACTAAAAGAATCTACTGCCCTGCCACATCAGCAACTTGAGGCATTACCCATATCAAAAGCAATTATAAGCCCTGATATTGATAAAGATACCTATATAAAGTATCTTACACTCATGCATGATATAGTTAAAGATGCAGAAGAAAATATTTTTCCTATACTAAATACTGTAATTCCGGATCTTGAGCAGCGCAATAAAACGTTGTTGATACAGGCAGATTTGCGTTTTTTGGGTGCAACATATACTACTAACAGTAAACCCGTGAGTAATGGCAATACGTTTTCTACAGGCTTTGCAATGGGCGTATTGTATGTTATTGAAGGATCATCATTGGGCGGAAGGGTAATTTTAAAAAATATTGAGAAAACATTAGGCTACAACAGTAGTAACGGCGCTACATATTTTTCGGGATATGGAGATAAAACCGGCACCTACTGGAAAGCTTTTATAAATAAGCTTTCTGAATATGAAAAAGAAAATAATGACGGCGAAGAAATCATAAAAGGAGCCTATTATGCCTTTGATGCCATTAAAAAACATTTAGCTACACATAGTTAGCAAAACCTGAAAAGGACCGTATGAAGATAAGAGATATTGTAAACCGCGATATAGTTAATCTTACCAATTGCGAACAGGAACCCATACACATACCAGGCAGTATACAGCCTCATGGTTTTTTATTAGGCATTAAAAAAGATAATTTTGTAATAGATTTTTGTAGTGCTAATTCAGCAGAATACATAAACCTTTTTTATAGCCAGCTTTTAGGGAAAAGTTTTAGCGAAATTTTTGGTGAAACTGCTCTACAAACCCTTACGGATTATATTGATGACGGCAAAATGCTGTCTTCAAGCCTTTTAAACATCACTCTTGAAGGTGTAGATTTTTTGTGCACCGTACATTTAAGCGGTACTAATTATATTTTAGAAGCAGAGCCGGTAAGTATAGAGCAAAAAGCGGTTAGTGATGTATATAATCATACCAAACAGTTTTTATCATACCTATCAGGCACACAATCCTTCAAGGAACTTTGCCAGCTTGTTGCCAAAGGAACACGCGAAATTACCGGATATGACCGTGTAATGGTGTACCGTTTTGATAAAGATTATAATGGGGAAGTATTTGCCGAAAGCGTTCGGGATGACCTGGAGCCTTTCCTGGGCCTGCACTACCCACACACCGATATACCGGCACAGGCGCGTAAATTGTATACACAAAACCTTCTGCGCCTTATTACAGATATTGATTACACCCCGGTACCCATATACACACTCGATGATGACCAGGATAAAACCCTTGATTTAAGCCTGTCAACACTCAGGAGTGTATCACCCATACACGTACAGTATCTTCAAAATATGGGGGTTGGCGCTACATTAACTATTTCCCTTATTTATAAAAATAAACTTTGGGGCCTTATTGCCTGCCACCATTATTCCCCAAAAAACCTTAGCCCGGAAATTAAGCTGGCGGCACAGTTGCAGGGGCACTTTATTACCTCTCAAATAGACCTGCGCCAGTCAAACGAAGAGTATGAAATAGCCCGTAAAACCAACCTTGCTTTTGAAGCGCTGAATATAGAAACGTTATCTGCCAAACCTGATACGTTTAAGGAACTGGTTAAAAAACCTGACCTACTTAAACTTTGTAATGCTTTTGGGGTATCGGTGTTTTTTAACGGCGAAATTTATAAAAACGGTTTATGCCCCCATGATGACGAAATACTTTTTATTACCAAATGGCTGGCAGAATATAGCAGGCACGGTAGTTTTGTAACTAATAAGCTTGTAGATTATATTCCTGAATATAAAGACTGTAAAATGGCATCGGGAATAATTTACCATTCTCTTAGTATTGAAAACAACAATTGTATTATCTGGTACAGGCCCGAAACATTAACTGAGATAAATTGGGCAGGCGACCCCACAAAATCTATTATAAAAGATGAAAAAGGGATGTCTCCCCGAAATTCTTTTAAATTGTGGAGAGAGATTGTAGACTGTATGAGCAAACCCTGGCTAAAACCTGAAACTGATACTGCTGCCGCTTTTGCTTACAGTATGCAACGCCAGATAAACCTTATACTTATTACACAGGAAGAAGAAAAATACCGAAAACTGAGTGAACTTTTAAAACAAACTAATTCTGAACTGGAAAACATTAACTGGATTAGCACGCATGACCTGCAGGAACCTTTGCGTAAAATACAGTTACTCTCTTCACGCATACTTACCCGCGATGAAGAAATACCCGAAAGTGTTCAGGATACCATTCAGCGTATGAATGCCTCTGCAGCCAGGATGCAAACATTGCTTATTGATATACTTAAATATACCCGTCTCAGGCATACAGATGATTCATTTGAAAAAGTGAACCTTAACCTGCTTATAGAAGAAATTACACAGGGAATGGATGACTCTCTTACAGATCATACCGAAATAATTACTGAACAACTGCCTGATGTGCATGGCATTCCGTTTTTATTAAAGCAATTGTTTTCAAACCTTATTTCCAATTCTATAAAATATATTGCTCCTGGGGTGCAACCAAAAATTAACATTTCATCTCCGGATGCTCCTCTCACTTTTAATAATGAAACAGATACCCTTTACAACGTAATCAATATTTCAGATAATGGTATTGGCTTTGACCAAAAGTATGCCGAGTCTATTTTTAATATTTTTACGCGCTTACACTCCATTACAGAATATAAAGGTTCTGGCGTTGGCCTGGCATTATGCAAAAAGATTATGCAAAACCATAACGGATATATTACAGCCAACAGCACACCGGGTAAAGGTACAGTTATGAGCCTTTACTTTCCTGTAAAAAGGGTATAGGTAATTATTTTTTGTAACCGTTACCGGCTTTATCTCTATTTCGTAAAGCAGTAATCATAGTAAGGGTTTTGTTTTGCTGCCTGCCATATATAAGGTGCTTGGCACTACCCACTATTTGAGAAGAATATATACCGGTATGCCCCGAAAATAAATAGGCCACCACGCAGGCTATACCAACAAAAACCCCACACCCGGCACCAAAAAGTTCAATACCCATTAAAGTACAGGCAAGTGGTGTATTGGTAGCCCCTGCAAAAACAGCCACAAAGCCCATACCGGCTAGTAATGGCATAGGTAGCGGTAAAAACCATATTAATACATTGCCAAGGGTTGCCCCAATATAAAATAACGGGGTTACTTCTCCCCCTTTAAAACCAGCCCCCAGTGTAAATGTGGTAAAAAGTATTTTTAATAAAAAATCATAGCTGTTTACATTATATAAAAAAGCTTCCTGTATAACAGGCACCCCCAATCCTATATAACGTGTGGTATCCATACTCCACACAGCAAGGGCTATAATTGCACCACCCAATACAGGCCGCAATGGCGGATAGTTTATTTTATTTTTAAACAGCGCACCAAAGTAATGCACCAGTTTAGAAAAAAGCATAGCCGCAAGGCCAAATAATATACCTGCCCCAATAGCACATAAAAAGTTTATAAGGGTCATCTCGGGTACATCAGGTATAACATAATGTGTATGGTGCACATTCCACATGCGGCATGTTTGGTCGGCTATTATAGCCGCCATAAAAGAAGGCAGTATAGATTCATAACGCATACGCCCAATAATTAAAACTTCTAAAGCAAATACAGCGCCGGCAAGTGGTGTACCAAATACAGAAGCAAACCCTGCACTAATACCAATAGTAAGTATAACTTTCCTGTCCCGTGGGCGCAGGCTCAAAAATTTAGTAAACTGGTCAGCAATAGCGCCACCCATTTGCACTGCTGTACCCTCACGCCCGGCAGAACCGCCAAAAAAGTGTGTCAATACAGTTCCCGCCAGTACCAGCGGTGCCATTTTAAAAGGTATTATTTGTTTGGGACTGTGAAATTCTTCCAAAAGTAAATTGTTGCCTTTTACCACACTGTTACCATAGTAATGGTACATAAGCCCTATTAAAAGGCCTCCCAGCGGCAGCAGGGCAATTATCCAGATGTGGGCCTCGCGCCAGTTTGTTGCCCACTCTAAAGATATCAGGAAAAATGCAGAGGCAGAACCACATAAAACACCAATTACCAAAGAGATAACCAGCCATTTTAAAAGATAAGCCAAAAGGGGAATTTGCTCTATGGCAACAATGCGTTTTTTAAATTTCAATCTGTCCATAAGTAAACCTTAAACTCAATTAATACATCTGTTTACAGCTATTGCCGTATAAACCAGACGTCATCAGCCTTATAGGGCGGTTCAGGGCAGACATCATTGCCATTTAGGTAATATTCAGCATAAAAAAACTGCCTGAGGCAGTTTTTTTATGGGTAGAAAAACAGGTTACTCCCCGTTTCTCCTCTCGTTTCTTTTTTCTTTAATAAGTTCTATTGTAGCGCCGCCTAACCAATAACCAACAAAGCTCACAAGGAACATCATTAGCCAGAAGCCGATAGTTGCAATAGTTAAAAAAGCTAAGAAACCTAAGTACTGGTCAAATTCAAACATGTTTGAAATTTTTTCAATTCAGCTTCAAATATACTGTAAAATTTTACTTTGCCAACACATCCTGCCCGAAAATTGCTCAAAATAATTATCCAAATCTTTTTATATCCCTCGCATTTATGCGTAATTTTGGCTGGCTTTTAGTAATGCCTGCACACTTACAGGCACTTAAGCTGTAATAGTAAAATAATTTCAACCATAATTCAATTTAAACAAAAATGGAATACAGGATAGAAAAAGACACCATGGGTGAAGTAAAAGTGCCTGCTGATAAATTTTGGGGTGCACAAACCGAGCGTTCTCGCAACAATTTTAAAATAGGGCCTGCGGCCACAATGCCAAAAGAAATTGTTGAAGGCTTTGCTTACCTAAAAAAAGCAGCGGCCTATGCTAACCACGACCTGGGTGTACTTTCTGTAGAAAAACGCGATGCCATAGCACAGGTATGCGATGAAATACTTGAGGGTAAATTAGATGACCAGTTTCCGCTGGTAATATGGCAAACAGGGTCTGGTACTCAAAGCAACATGAATGTAAATGAAGTTGTTGCCAACCGTGCCCAGGTACTTGCCGGAAAAAAAATTGGCGAAGGCGAACCCGTTCTAAAAGCCAATGATGATGTAAATAAATCGCAATCAAGCAACGATACTTTTCCTACAGGCATGCACATCGCGGCCTATAAGGCTGTTGTAGAGGTTACCATACCCGGCGTTGAAAAATTAAGGGATACCCTTAAAGCAAAAAGCCAGGAATTTATGGATGTAGTAAAAATTGGGCGTACCCACCTTATGGATGCCACTCCCCTAACCCTTGGGCAGGAACTAAGCGGCTATGTGGCGCAGCTAACCTATGGCATTAAAGCGCTTAAAAACACCCTTAGCCACCTTAGCGAACTGGCTCTTGGCGGCACTGCTGTAGGCACAGGCCTAAACACCCCTGAAGGGTATGATGTAAAAGTTGCCGAATATATTGCCAAATTTACAGGGCACCCCTTTGTAACTGCCGAAAATAAATTTGAAGCCCTTGCCGCACACGATGCTATTGTAGAAAGCCACGGTGCGCTCAAACAACTTGCAGTATCGCTAAATAAAATAGCTAATGATATACGCTTACTGGCTTCAGGGCCACGTTCGGGTATTGGCGAAATAATGATTCCTGAAAATGAGCCGGGGTCTTCTATAATGCCGGGTAAGGTAAACCCAACCCAGTGCGAAGCTTTAACCATGGTGTGCGCACAGGTTATAGGTAATGATGTTGCCATTACATTTGGTGGCGCACAGGGGCATTATGAGCTTAATGTGTTTAAGCCGGTTATGGCGGCTAACTTTTTACAGTCTGCACGGTTAATTGGTGATGCCTGTGTATCTTTTGAAGAGCATTGTGCCAGCGGTATAGAGCCTAACTACACCCGTATTAAGCAACTTGTTGATAATTCATTAATGCTGGTTACGGCGCTTAATACTAAAATTGGCTACTATAAAGCTGCCGAAATTGCGCAGACGGCCCATAAAAATGGTACTACCCTCAAAGAAGAAGCAGTACGCTTAGGCTATGTTTCTCCTGAAGATTTTGATGCCTGGGTAAAACCGGAAGACATGGTAGGTACTCTTAAATAAGAATCTTACATTATATATTACAGGAACCTGCACAAAAGTGCAGGTTTTTTTATGCCTGTTTTGTATATTAGCTGTAACCAACAAGAAAGCCATGAAATTATTTTTAATTATTTTATTACTGCCCTTATCGGTATTTTCTCAAACATCAACCGTTATTGACAAACCGATTGTTTACCTTAATGAGAACGACAGTATTATTTCTCAAAAAGATTTTGATAAACAGTTACATCATGCGGTTAATATAGAAGGGTACTATGAAACCGATACCACATTTGTTGCCAAATTGTACACAAGAAGTTTTTTTGACAGTATATCACCTGGTAATAATCAGAAAATAAGAGAATATGTAAGTATGCTTACGGGGAATAAGCCTGAAGATTCTGATATAATAATAATTCAATTTTATAGCGGTTTACGCAATAGGATCTCTGACCTCGATCAACCATATTGGAAAAAAAAAGATAAAGATTATGTAAGAGGGCTCCCTAAATCTATTAAAAAACAGGTTAAAGCATATTATATATATCATCACGATTTTAGCCCGGAAGATAGCGGGGCAAAAAAATGGGGCTGGGTTTATGATAAAAACAGGCTTATAGAATATGCTTTTTTTCCAATTCATTTCAATTACAACAATACCATTGTTATTATGCCCGACGGAAAAACATTTACATATTATGGTGAGCATGGCCCTGACCAGATTAAGGAAGGTTTAAAAGAATTAGTCTCACAAAACAATGATTAATATCAGAATAGCTACCGATGAGGATTTACCTAAAATCCTGGAAATAGTTAATCACAACATACAGCACAGTACTGCAGTGTATGATTACGAACCAAAAACAGAAGCTTTTATAAAGCACTGGTTTCAGGAAAAACAGGAAAATAATTACCCGGTGCTGGTAGCTGAATATAAGGGTGAAGTTAGCGGGTATGCCTCTTATGCACAGCTAAAAGCAAAGGACGGTTATAAATTCACAATGGAACATTCGGTTTATGTAGCGCCGGGACAAGAAGGCAAAGGCATAGGCAAACTGTTGTTAGCACAGCTAATCGCTATAGCAAAGAAAAACAATATCCATAGCCTTATTGGCCTTATAGATGCTGATAATGCCGGAAGCATAGCTTTCCACAAAAAATTCGGGTTTACAGAAGCCGGGTTTTTAAAAGAAGCGGGGTACAAGTTTGACCGTTGGTTAGATGTGGTAATAATGCAATTATATTTGTAATGAAAAAAGTTTTAAAAAAACAAAAGATACTTTTATTTATTGGTATTGCCGTAGGTGTACTCTATGGCGTGGGAGCACGTTTTTTATTTGACTCCTCAATAGCTACAATAAGTTTCTTAATTTTGGTACCCACAGGGTTAGGAGCTGTTACTCTTCTATTTGTACAGGAAAACCAGTTAAATTCTTTCAAAAAAATTCTTTTTATTCCCTGGCTAAGCATTATTGCTTTGTTTGGCATACTGCTGATATTAAGAGTAGAAGATTTTTTATGTATATTTCTGCTTCTTATTCCTTTTTTTGCTTTCGCTACTTTAATAATCTTTCTTGTTGCGTTTATTAAAAACCGCAATCTTAATAAAAAACTTAAAAACAATACCTTATTATGCCTTGCAGTATTACCTTTTATATTTTTTTGTTTTGAAAAAGATTTGAATATACCTGCAGAAACCAATATAGTAACCAGTGAGAAAATAGTAGATGCCCCAAAACAAATAATCTGGAATAATATTGTTAGTGTACCACAAATAGTGGATGATGAATATAATGCCGGTATATTTAACTACATGGGATTGCCACGTCCGTTAAAAGCAACAGTAACAAAAAAAGATATAGGGGGTATTCGTACCGGGTATTTTGAAGGAGGCCTAAAATTTAAAGAGCTCATCACAAAATATAATTACTGTAATTCAATATCCTTTTCTATTTCTGTAGATGCATATTCAGCACAAAACACAGTTTTTCATAAACATGTATTAAATGGTAATTATTTTAAATTTAAAACTGCCGAATATGAATTAACGACATTACCTGACGGAAAAATAAAACTTACATTATCATCCCAATACCAACTTAAAGGTAATGTAAATTTTTATGGTAAATTTTGGGCAGACATAATGATAAAAGATTTCCAAGACCGTTTATTGGATGTTATAGAAAAAAGGTGCAGTAAACAATTTTAATCTTTACTTTTTTTCTCCATACGCTCCAGTATATCTTTCATCATATCCACCTGTACCTGCTGTATTTCTATTAAAGACTGCTCCTGGTTAAGTATCAGGTGGTCTAATTTTTCGTGTAGCATACGTATCTCAAGTTCAGATTTCAGGTTAACCATATAATCATTTTTTGCACGTTCACGGTCTTTTTCACCCTGCCGGTTCTGGCTCATCATAATAACCGGGGCCTGTATGGCAGCAATACAGGAGAGTATGAGGTTAAGCAATATAAACGGATAGGGGTCAAAACCTTTATCCAGCAGTAAAAAAGCATTTATAGCTATCCATGCCAGCAAAAAAAACAAAAAAGAGAGTATAAACGTCCAGCTACCGCCAAAAGTAGCTACTTTATCGGCCACGCGCTGGCCAAGGGTAAGCTTTTGCGGTTCGTCTTCCAGCTCGTCGGTTAATATGGTTTTATTTCTGAGCGATTCTACTACCTTTTCTTCCATTTGCGATAAGTCCCCCATTTCTTTTACCAGAAAATCTGAAATATATTTTTCCCTGAAATGGTTAAGCTCTGCCATTGCAAGGCTGCAGGTATCATCAAAATGAGGGTATTCATTTTGTATGGTATCAAAAATAGCAGGGCGTATAAGTTTAGCGGAAACCCGTTCCCTAATCGGGAATTCTTTTCCCGAAATATCACTTTTAAATTTTTGTATCATTAAAACCAGTCTTTTCTTTTAAAATAATATACCATAAATGCTGTGAGCACAATCATAACTACTAAGGTAACATAATAACCGTTCTGGGTATGCAACTCCGGCATATTATCAAAATTCATCCCATATACCCCCACAATAAAAGTAAGCGGTATAAATACAACCGATACTATGGTAAGAGTTTTCATTATCTGGTTCATACGCTGGCTTTGTGCCGAAAAATGGAAATTAGAAGCGCTATCCAACGATGCCAGGTCATATTCTATCTGATCCAGCAGTTCAAGGCATTTATGGTGCAGGCGGGAAAAATAGGTATGCGTGGAATTATTTATGGTTTCATAATCATCGTTACCCTGTTCATTTTCTGTTTTAATATTATAAAGGGCATCTTTTAAAGGTATTATCGCCCTCTTCAAAAAAATAATATTATCTTTTGTTGATTCTACCTCATTTAAAAAATCAGCCTTATAATTGATTTTTGCTTCATTATTAAGGTGCTCTATCTTTAGCTCATACTTTTCAATAGTTACAAAAAAATTCTCCATTATGGCATCAAGCATCATATACAGCAGGTAATCGTTTTGTTTTTTACGCAGCATACCTACCCCGGTGCGTATACGCTCGCGTATGTGGGTAAAATAATCGCTTTTCTTTTCCTGAAACGAAATAATAATTTCATCTTTAAGCACAAAGCTAATCTGCTCTGTAGCCATTATCCCTTCCTCCTCCTCTGGCAAAACCGATTTAACACTAAAAAAAAGTACATCTTCCATTTCCTCTACACGGGTACGCCGGGAAGTATTTAAAATATCGCCAACTACAAAATTTTCCAGGCCAAACAGGTCGCCAATCTGTTTTATTAAATTAATATCGTGCAGGCCATGAATGTTAAACCATTTTATATCGGTAGCCAGTTTTTCATCCTTACAAATTTTCACCGCATTTTCAACAGGAATGTTGTTGTACTCTTTAAAACCGTTTTCATTATACACAAAAAGCTGCATTTGCACTGGCTCTTGGGTATATTTTCCGGTATATTCCAGATAATTTGTTTGTACAGCCCTTACTTTCCTGTATTTAATTTTTTTCATGCACGTTGTATTTTCAATAATAAATATAGGAGTTTTTTTAAATGCACCCTATTTTTACAAAAAAGTTTAATTGATGGCACTATTAATCACTAATATTAAAGAATTAATACAAATACGCGAAAGTACTATACAAAAAGTAAGCGGTAAAGAAATGGCAGAACTCCCCACATGCAAAAATGCATGGCTGCTTATTGAGGACGATGTAATAAAAGATTTTGGCACTATGGATAGCTGCCCGCCCATAGGCAGTAATGAGCATATAGATGCCACCGGAAAAATGGTGCTACCCGCCTGGTGCGACAGCCATACCCACCTGGTATATGCGGGCAACCGTGTTCAGGAATTTGAAGACCGTATTAACGGGCTTTCTTATGAAGAAATTGCAGCCCGCGGCGGCGGCATACTCAATTCTGCCAAAAAGCTGAATGAAACCAGCGAAGATGATTTATACAACCAGTCATGCTTACGCTTGGAGGAAGTAATGCAACTGGGTACTGGTGCCATAGAAATAAAATCAGGATATGGACTTAGTGTAGCGGGGGAACTGAAGATGCTACGGGTAATAAAGCGCCTGAAACAAGCATACCCCATAGCCATAAAAGCTACATTTTTAGGTGCACATGCTTTTCCTGCTGAGTACAAACAAAATCATTCCGGTTATATTGACCTGATTATAAACGAGATGTTACCGCAGATTGCCGAAGAAAAACTGGCCGATTACATTGATGCATTTTGCGAAACGAATTACTTTTCGGTAGCGGAAACAGAGCGGATAATGGAAGCCGGAAATAAGGCCGGGCTACAGCCTAAAATACATGTAAACCAGTTTACTGCAATTGATGGCATAGCGGCCTGCGTAAAACATAACGCCCTTACTGTAGACCACCTTGAAATTGTAGAAGACCGAGATATTGAAGCATTAAAAAACAGTAATACCATGCCTGTGGCCTTACCCGGCTGCTCTTTTTTTATCAGTATTCCGTATACACCGGCAAGGCATTTACTGCAGGCCGGCCTTCCCCTCGCCCTCGCTACCGATTTTAACCCGGGTACTACGCCATCGGGCAATATGAATTTGGTTGTTGCCATGGCCTGCATTAAAATGAAAATGACTGCCGAAGAAGCCATAAACGCCGCAACACTTAACGGTGCTTATGCCATGGGCCTTAGCCATACACACGGCAGTATAACAGTGGGTAAAAAGGCAAACGTTATTATTACTAAATCCATACCCTCATATTATCAGCTGCCTTATGCTTTTGGCAGTAACATAATTGATACTGTTATCCTAAACGGTAAAACCCTATAAAAAGTAAAGCTCCCAAATTGGGAGCTTTACTTTATGGTATAATACCTGTTATTTATTTTAGCGTAAATGTTGTATCGGCTACTAATTGGTCTTTATCAAAAATGTTTACATGGTAAAGCCCTTTTTCAAAATCGCCCGATAAAGTTTCATTAACCTGAATTGTTTTATTTTCATATACAGCATTGGTTATAAAACTGTACGTAAGGGAATATTCTCCAAACTGTTCGGTTTTCTTCACACCTACTACATTATTTTTGCTGTCTATTACCTGAACATAATATGTTTTATTACCGGCCTGTGCTACTTCATTAGCCGCTATGGTAAATTTAATTTTAATTACATCTACCCTTCTGGCTTTCTCGGTTTCAACCAGCCTGCCAGACCTTTTTTGTTTAAATGATTCTGTTTCAAGGTTGGTAATAGTAAGCTTAGCCGCTTTATCCAGTTTCCTGCTCAGGTTATCGTTGCGCGAAATAAGGGTATCATTATAACTCCTTGTTTCAGTAAGCTCACCATTAATACTATCATTTACAGCAGTAAGTGCCGAATTTTGCTGTTTCAGTGCATTATTTTCAGCAATAAGCTTATCCATTTGCTTTTTCAGCTTAAAATAATCATTTTTATAGCGTTTAAGGGCTGCTGCATCTCCTTCTGCCTTCTCTACTTTAGCTAAAAGCTGTTCGGCTTCCGCACGTTTGGCTTCCAGTTCTTCCTTCAATCCGGAATTTTCTGCAATGGCAGCATCATAATTTGCAATAGCCGCTTTAAGCTCATTTTCCAGTGTAGTCTTTTCTGTAGTAAAAGTACGTTCGGCTTTTTCGCTGTCTGTACTCATTTTATACATATAGGCCAGGCTCCCCACCAGTAAAATAGCCAGTACAATTATAATGGCTTTTAAGCTTGAATTGTTTTTCTGTTGCTCCATGTTTTGATAAATTTTTCCAAATTTATTAATTTTTTAATATGTCCTATCTCCTTTAACGGAAAATTACAGAAAAATAGTATTTTTGAACTGAATAAAAGCTGCATGGAAAACTTCACAAGGCTCACAAAGGCCGATGTTACTAAATATACAAAGCACCGTAGCGGTGAAATTAAGTTTGGCGAACGCCTGCTTACCGTACCCGACGGCGAAGATATTATTGGGTTTATTAAAAGCTGTGCTGCAACATTTGTGGTTTTCGGTATACCCGAAGATATAGGCGTAAGAGCTAATTTTGGCCGCCCCGGAGCATATACCTCATGGGATGCCGCCGTTAAAAGCATAGTAAACCTTCAGCACAACAAATTCTGCAAGGCCAATAACCTGCTCATGCTTGGCCATATAAATAGTGTAGATGCTATGCAGGAGGCAAAAGCGCTTAATGTGGCTGACAAAGAGGACCGACAAAAGCTTTCGGCACTGGTAGATAAACTGGATAAAGATGTTTCGCACGTGGTAAGCCAGATATTGCTTGCCGGTAAAATACCTGTTATTATTGGTGGCGGGCATAACAATGCCTATGGTAACATTAAAGGCGCTGCACTGGCTAAGGGCAGGCCGGTAAATGCTATAAATTTTGATGCCCATGCCAACTTCAGGATACCTGAAGGGCGCCATAGCGGCAATGGCTTTACCTATGCCTTTAACGAGGGGTTTTTAAAAAACTACTTTATTTTTGGCCTGCACGAAGGGTATACCAGTAAAGTGGTAATGGAAAATATTAAAAAAAATGCCGAAAGGATAAAATATAATACTTACGAGCAGATTGCGGTAAGAAAACAAAAAAGCTTTAGCGAAGAAATGGCGCTGGCACAATATTTTATTGCCGATGATGTGTTTGGTATTGAAATGGATATGGATGCCTTACCCAACATTGCCTCCAGTGCTATAACACCCAGCGGGTTTAGTGTAGAAAAAGCCAGGCAGTTTATACACTATTTTGGCAAATCACCCAATGCGTTATACCTGCACATTTGCGAAGGTGCCCCAAATAACGATGATGTAGCCGATACCAACCTGGTGGGCAAACTTATTGCCTGCTTTGTTACCGATTTTATGAAGGCTAAAAGCCTCTCCTGAACATTAATTTAATTTACACTACCTTTGTGGCTGTTTAGCGCTTATTGCTAAGCACTTAATATAGTTTTAATGAAGTTTGAAGATTTAGATTTACTGCGTAATATACAGCAGGCAATTACAGAAGAAGGTTATGAGGCCCCTACACCAATACAGGAACAAGCTATACCTGAAATACTTGCAGGTAATGATTTGGTAGGCTGCGCACAGACCGGAACAGGAAAAACCGCGGCATTTGCCATACCCATACTTAATTTACAGCATCGCATTGTAGGATCTGCCAAAAAAGTAAAATACATACGTGCCCTTATTATAACACCAACACGCGAACTTGCCCTGCAGATAGGCCAGAGTTTTGATACTTATGGTAAATATACCAACATACGCCAGCTTACTATTTTTGGCGGTGTAAACCAGGTTTCTCAGGTAGACCAGCTAAAAAAAGGAGTTGATATATTAGTAGCAACACCGGGAAGGTTATTAGACCTGCATAAACAAGGCTTTATCAACCTGGACCATTTGCATACGCTGGTTTTAGATGAAGCTGACCAAATGCTGGATATGGGTTTTATAAACGATGTAAAAAAGATTATAAAGCTTACCCCCGATAACAGGCAAACCCTGCTTTTTTCGGCTACTATGCCCGTGCCGATACGTGAACTGGCCGATACGTTTTTAACAAAACCTAAATATATAACCGTAGCCCCGGTATCATCTACTGCAGAGAAAGTAAAACAGCACCTGTATTATGTTGATAAAGGGGATAAACGCAAATTGCTGTACCACTTAATACGTAATGAAAACCTTGATAATGTATTGGTATTTACCCGTACGAAGCATGGCGCAGATAATGTAGTTAAGGCCCTGAAAAAAAACGGTGTTGAAGCGGGTGCCATACATGGCGATAAATCACAAAATGCACGGCAGCGTGTGTTGGAGGCATTTAAAAATAAAGAAATGCCTGTTATGGTGGCTACCGATATAGCCGCCCGCGGTATTGATATTGAAAGCCTGCCGTATGTTATAAATTTTGACTTACCCAACATACCCGAAACTTATGTGCACCGCATTGGGCGTACCGGGCGCGCAGGAAACAGCGGCCTTGCCATTTCTTTTTGCGGAAGGGACGAAATTGCTTACCTCAAAGACATTGAAAAGCTTATACGTATAAAAATTAAGGTTATAGACGGGCATCCTTACCCGTATGGTGAGGCAGAAGAAACAAAAGCACCGGCACAAAAATCTCAGGGTACAAATAATAGCAATGGCCGTTCGGGAAAAACAAAAAAAGCAAATACTAATTCCAGAAAATCTGAGGCTTCTAAAAAAAATAAACGCCGTTGGTATTAAACACTGCTTATATTTTGAAAAAAATGTAACTTTCGCCTGAAAAACCATCATTTAAATGAAAGTATTTTTTTTGGTATGCGCCTTTATAGCCGGGATACCATTTTATGCACAAACTGATACTAAGCAAGGGCAGGTAAGCGATGCTGAATGGGATACTTTGGATGCTACTTTTGTAGCCTTTATTCAAACCCTGCAAAAAGAAGATAAGGCCGGGTTTAAAAAAATAAGCCTGCCACAGGTGGAGTGTATAGATTGTGTGGGTAAACCCGAGTTTAATGGTGAGGGGTATTTTGTACCGGCAGATATTTTTTTTCTTAATGTTGCAAAAAACTTTACTAAATCTCCGGTTTACAAAGCGTTAGCCAAAAGAGGCTATACGTTTAGCATTGCCGAGATAAAAAACTTCAAGCCTAAGTTTTTCCCTAAAAATTACCCTAACAATCTGTTTATATATGAAGTGTGGGTGCCCACCTACCTTAAAAACGAATTGTCACAAGGGCACCCCGGCGCCAGCCATGCTTTTCAGTTTGTAAAAATTAATGGCGAATTCAGGTTTTATGGGTTAATGTCTATACCTTAAAAAAAATTATGAAGTATATTTGGGGTATACCTAAAATTTTTAACCATGAGTATTACTTACCACTATGCAACTGTTATAAAAGCCATAGAAGAACTACGTGCTAAAGGCTTTACTGAAGACTTTAACCTTGATGAAAACTGCCTTGTTTGTAGTGTTGGGGCATTTAATGAAGACGAATTTGAAATATCTGATATATACTTTTATGAAGGCGAATCTAACCCTGATGACGAAGCTACAGTATATGGCATCCAATCCACATCGGGGCATAAGGGTGTACTGGTAACCGGAAACAATTACTTTACCGACAGCATGTCGGCGGCAATTGTTGATAAATTACTGGTTCATAAAAAGAAATAATTGTTTCTTTTATACTCCTCTAAAAACAAAACCCTCCGGAGATTTCCGGAGGGTAAAAAATCAAAACTATTAAAGAATAAAACTACTTAATTAGTAATTTAACTACTTTACCGTCCATTTTAAGCAGGTAAAGCCCCGTAGCATAGTTATCAAGAGATAGTGTATTATCTCCTGCTTTAATATTCACTTTACCGGCCATTGTGCCATACATAGTAAATATATACAGGTCGCTGTCTTTATCAGCGGCTATAGTTACAGTGCCGTGCGCCGGGTTAGGGTATACGGTGAAGAGTTGCTTATCAAATTGCTGTAAGCTATTTGTAGGCGCTTCAGTAAATTCTAACCAGTTAATATTAAAACCTGCTGTATCAGCAAATATCCTGAATACCTGATTACCCGCAGGCAGCGTTACCGTTGTACTCACGGTTTGCCATACCTGCCAGCCCCCTGTATTAGGAACCGCCACGGTACCCAAAGAAGTTTCTCCCGAAAATAATTCAATCATCCCGGTATCAACATTACTAGCCACCCTGAAATCTATTTTATAATCTCCTGCTTCCGGCACGTTGATATTATAATCCATCCAGTCGCCTGCATCTATCCAGCCTACACTTTCTCCTCCGCCTTCATCTGTTGTAGCCTCTTCATCAACACCAAACATATCATTATAATCTTCAGCTTCAATAAAAGCAGGTATAGCTGTATACTCTTCTTCAGTTTCACCCGGTACGCCGCACACGGTGAACTCCCATATAGAATATCCGTAAGGGGTATTCCTGGCGGTGCCCTCCATCATAATATACTGATAATTGCCATCTATATCCTCAATCACATCAGTACGGTCGCCAACAGGCATATCGGTATAGGTACCTATAGTTACCCAATCCGTTCCGTTTTCAGAACCGCTAAGGGTATAATCTTTAGCATTGGCGGTTTCCCAGTGTATTCTAATGGTTTGCACTTCAGCCACTGCACCAAGGTCAACGGTAAGCGATTGCGGGTCTACTCCTGCTTCACTTTCCCAACGTGTGCCGTCAATACCATCAATGGCCTGTGCAGCATCACCTGTTGAGGCTGTAGCCGACTCAATATCCATACCTGTACAAGGTTCCGGCTCTTCAGTTGCAGGGCCACAAATGGTAATTTCCCATATAGAATACCCATAAGGTGTGTTTCTTGCTGCACCTTCTACCATTATATATTGGTATTCAGCATCAACATCATCAACCATATCAGTACGGTCGCCAACGGGCATATCAGTATACGTACCTATAGTAACCCAGTCGGTTCCGTTTACAGAACCGCTAAGGGTATAATCTTTAGCATTGGCGGTTTCCCAATGAATTTGTAACGCGCTTATCATTACTGACTCTCCTAAATCTACAGTAATGACCTGAGGGTCTACCCCTTGTTCACTTTCCCAACGTGTGGCATCATTTCCGTCTATCGCAAGGCCGGCATCGCCGGTTGTAGCTGTGGCAGATGTTGCCATTACCGGGTTACAATCGCTTGGCTCCGGTTCCGTAATTGCTGTGCTGCATACATGGAACTCCCATATAGAATAACCGTAGGTTAAGTTTCGGGCAGTACCGTGCATTTGCAGGTAACGGTATTCCGCATTAATATCATTAATAACATCGGTACGCGCGCCGGCTGGCATATCGGTATATGTACCTATAGTTACCCAGTCAGTACCATTTACAGAACCGCTCAGGGTGTAATCTTTCGCATTGGCAGCCTCCCAGTCTATGGTTACTGCACTTATATATGTTGATGTGCCAAGGTCAACGGTAAGCGTTTGTGGGTCTTCTGCAGCGCTCTCCCAGCGGGTAGCGCCATTACCATCTATAGCTAAATTAGCATCGCCGGTAGAAGCTGTTGCAGCAACCGGGGTAATAAGTTCGCATTCGGGTGGCGGTAACATCATTGAGGTATTTTTTACCAATGATGTGGCAGCAGTTACTTGCCAGATACATACTGCTGTTAATACACTTAAGTATAATTTTCTCATGTCAAATAGTTAAGAATTAAGGTTAAAATTGTAATTATATTTTTATCAGTAAATAAAGTTTTAATTATTAATTATATTATTTTAAACTAAATTTACCACTAAAGTATCAATAACAACCCTTAATTTCAACCTGGTGTGTAGTCGTGTATAGGTAAAAAGTAATAAAATTCACCTCAACTCTAACGTTATAGTAGCTATGTTGAGGTAAATTATGATGTAATGGGGCTGCCCCTACATGTATATACAGTTAAGTATTTTTTAAATAATCAGGAAGCTTATACTAACAATGTCTTTCTAAGAAACAGATGTGATTTTAAACCCGGCGTTTGTTACAATTTCCATTATCCTGCTTTGTGAAACAGTATCCGATTTTACAGTTAATATTTTATCGGCAGTAGTAGTATCTATATCCCAGCTTTCAATACCTGTTTCTGCATCCAGAAACGGAGTAACTTTTGCTACGCAGCCTCCGCAGTTTATAGTAGTTTTAAATTTTTGTTCTTTCATGGTAACCTTATTTAATTAAGTTTTTTAAGTTTTAACAACAGGCTGTTGCTAACCACACTTACACTGCTAAAGGCCATTGCTGCACCGGCAATCATGGGGCTTAGTAAAAAGCCGTTAAACGGATATAAAATACCCGCAGCAATAGGAATGCCTATAACATTATAAATAAATGCCCAGAATAAATTCTGTTTTATGGTAGCTACTGTTTGCCTGGAGAGTTTTATGGCCTGCGGTACCTTAATAAGGTCGCTGGAAACAATTGTCATTTTAGCAACATCAATTGCAACATCACTACCTGTGCCCATAGCAATACTAACATCAGCCTGCGCCAGTGCGGCGCTATCATTAATACCATCTCCGGCCATAGCTACTACTTTACCCTTTTGTTGCAGTGTTTTAATAAAATCAGCCTTTTGCTGTGGCAACACCCCTGCTTTATAGTTTTCTATACCTACTGAATTAGCTATAGCCTTGGCAGATTGCTCATTATCCCCCGTTAGCATATAGACCTCAACACCGGCCTCATTAAGTTCTTTAACCGCTTGTTTTGAAGTTTCTTTAACCGCATCTGCTATAGCAAGTGAGCATAAAACACGTGTATCATCTGTAAATACTACTACCGTGTTGGCCTGTTCTACATGTTCATCAACCCATTGTGTAACATTATTATCTATAGCAATATTACGTTCCCGGGCAAGGGCAGTATTACCTATGGCATATTCTTTTCCGTTATAATGCGCCACAACGCCCCTGCCCTCTTTATTTTGAATATGTAAACCTTTTAAATTATGCGAGGCATCTTTAAGATACGCCGATACCGCATCTGCCAGCGGATGCCCGGAGGCACTTTCTATACTATATAATATATCCCGATTTTGTTCAGTTTCACCTGCAAACCATTTTATATGGTTCACTTTAGGTTTTCCCTGAGTAATGGTACCGGTTTTATCCAGTACAATGGCATTAACTTTTTTTGCGGCCTCAAGGCTTTGGGCATCTTTTATAAGTATGCCATGTTTTGCGCCTTTGCCCACCCCCACCATAATAGCAGTTGGCGTGGCAAGCCCCAGCGCACAGGGACAGGCTATCACCAATACGGTAATCATGGCGAGCACGCCATGCGTAAAACCATCCTCACCTCCAAATATAAGCCACAACACAAACGTGATTAGCGAAAGCCCTATGACTACCGGCACAAAAACACCCGCAATTTTATCTACAAGGCGTTGCACGGGCGCCTTACTGCCCTGTGCGTCCTGAACCATTTTAATAATCTGTGCCAAAAGTGTATCGCCACCCACTTTTTCGGCAGTATATTCCAAAGTGCCTTTTTGGTTAATTGTCCCGGCAAAAACCTTGGTTCCTTCTTTTTTTTCAACAGCAACCGGTTCACCACTTATCATACTTTCATCCACAAAAGAGTTACCTGATTGTACCACACCGTCAACTGCAATTTTTTCACCGGGTTTGGCTAAAAGCAGGTTACCGGGTTTAACCTGGGATATAATCATTTCCATCCGGTGCCCGCCCTCGTGTATTACCGTTACCGTTTTGGGTTGTAGCCCCATAAGGTTTTTAATGGCCGAAGAAGTATGTCCTTTAGCCCTGTCTTCGAGCATTTTTCCTAACAATACAAATGCAATTACTACAGCAGAGGCTTCAAAGTACACATGCGCCTCCAACCCCTTGTTAACCCAAAATTCAGGGAATATCATATTAAATACACTAAAAATATAGGCTATGCCAGTACTCACTGCCACAAGGGTATCCATATTGGCAGAGGGGTGTTTGGCCTGTTTATAAGCCCCTATAAAAAACTGGCGCCCAAAATAAAGTACTACCGGTGTAGCTAATGCCCACATTATATAAACGGCAAAAGGCAACTTCATAAGGGCGGGAACCATAGCTATAATAACCAAGGGTATAGATAAGCCTATAGACCACCAGGCGCGCTTTTTTAAATCGTTATAATGTTGTTGCTGCAAATCCTCAAGGCTGGTAGCGGCCTCATCACCTTCCTCTATCATCAGGTCATAACCTACTGCCTGTAATGCTTCCTTAAGTTTTTGTGCGTCGGTTATACCGGGCACAAATTCAACAGTACCCGTACCGTTTGCATAATTTACCGAGGCATTTACTACTCCCGGCTGTATTTTGAGTACATCTTCGCTGCTTGCCGCGCATGATGCGCAACTCATATTCATAACCGGGTAATTTTTTTTAACGGTAGTAACACCATAGCCCAAATCGCGTATTTGCCTTACTGCATTGGGTATAGCAGTAGCAGGGTCGCCTGTTTCTATAACAGCACGGTTATTATTTAATTCAACTTTGTGAGATAAAATTCCTTTAACCCCATCAAGCCCGTTGTTAACAATCATAGCGCAATGCTCGCTGTCAACATCTTCAAGGGGTAAGTATATAGTATGTTTATCAGTACCTGCCATATCTTTAATTATATATAACAAAGTTCGGCAATACCGGTAAAAAGTGTTTATATAATTACGGAAAGTGTTTATACCTTTTTGGCAAGGCCATCAAGCGGAAGGCGTAATTTATCATCCAATAATTTATAATTTGTGGGAGTATAACCTGTTATTTTTCGAAATTGTCCGGAAAGATGTGCTACACTACTGTAACCCATTACATTCGCAATCTCGCTTAAAGTCATTTGATTATAGGTTAAAAGTTCTTTTACCCGTTCAATTTTCTGCAGGATAATAAACTGTTCTATCGTTATCCCTTCATTTGTGGAAAATACCTTGCTGAGACTGGAGTACTCCTTATTAAGCGTACCGGCCAGCAAATCAGAAAACACAATGTGCCCGTCTCCATTTTGTACCTGCGCTATAATAATCGATTTTACTCTTTCTATAATCTGTGATTTAGTATCTTCAAGTAATTCAAAACCTAATTCAGCTAATACATCTTTCAATTGCAACAATTCGGCTTCCGTCAGTTCTTCATTAATTACAACCTCGCCCAGGTTTACCCCAACAGGTGCTATTCCCTGTCCTTCAAACACCTGTTGTACAGAAGTGATACAGCGGGGGCAAACCATATTTTTAATGAATAATTTCATAATACAAAGTTACTAAAATCTACAAAGTGGCGCTTCTTATTAAAAGTATATAAAACGTAAGTATTTTTTTAGCAAAATTTTAGATAACCCTTCTTATTATTATATCTATTTTAGTCGCAATTATGAATAAGAAGGTCAAAAAATACTTACGTAAAAGCTTAAAAATATTCTTGTGGATAATAGGGTCTGTTATTGCATTATTCCTATTGATTGTACTTTTACTGCAAATCCCTTACTTTCAAAACATTGTAAAAGATAAAGCAGTAACCTATCTTGAAGAAAAAATAGGTACAGACGTAAATATTGATAACATTGAGATAGGCCTCCCTAAAAAAGTGATACTGGAAGGAATATATTTTGAAAGCCAACAGGGCGATACATTATTTTCTGGGGAGAAATTAAAGATAGACATCAGCCTTTTTAAACTGCTCAGCAATGAAGTAGAAATAAACTCAGTAGATCTCCAGGGTATTGTGGCAAATGTAAAACGTAATAAAGATTCGGTTTTTAACTTTGATTATATTATTGATGCTTTTGCTACAAATAAACCAAAGGATACCACTTCTTCATCAATGGCAATATCCATTAAAAATATAAACCTTGACAAAATACGGGTTAACTATGATGATGATATTACTAAAAACTATCTCAGCGCCAACCTTACACATTTTGATACCCATATTGCTGTTTTTGACCTTGAAAACCAAGGATATGAAATTCCTGATATTAATCTTGACGGACTTAAAGTAAAATTTAAGCAGGCTATGGTAAAAGAAATATCTAAAAGCACACAGAAAGTAGCTGAAGATGCATCTTCTAAACCAGACCTGAAACTTTCGCTAAAAAATATATCCATCGCTAATATAGAGGTAAGCTATGATAATGTAGGCAGTAACCTTGATACTGGGCTAAAACTTGAGAAGCTTGTAGTTAAAGTAGACAATATAGATCTGAAAAAGCAACTTATCGCACTGGATAACCTGGAGCTTAATGGCGTACGCGGACAGTTGGCTATTGGTACCTTTGAAAAGCAGGTCCAGCAGTCATTACCGGAAGCATCTCCCGAAGTAGCTTCGTCACAATGGAAATTTTCACTTAAGGAATCTGATATAAAAAATGTGGCCTTTAAATATGATGATATGAATTCGCCACCCGTTAAAAAAGGTATTGATTATAAACACCTCAACATAACCAATTTTAACCTTGAAGCGAATGACCTTGCTTATTACCCAGACTCTATAGCAGGAGCTATTAATAAATTTACCGTAAGAGAGCAAAGTGGCCTGGATGTAGAGTCGCTTAAAACAGAATTTTTCTATGGTCCTAAAGGTGCGCAATTAAATGATTTGTATCTGGAAACACCGCAAACTTTATTACGTGACAAAATACAGGTATCCTACCCCTCTCTTGAAGCAGTAAGTACAGACCTGGCCAGTATTACTATTGATGCCGATTTAAAAAGCAGCCAGATAGGTTTTAAGGATGTTTTACTGTTTGCACCCCAGTTAGCCGACACCAATCCTTTTAAAGATAACCCCAACGGCAGTATGTTTATTAATAGCCGTGTGCAGGGCACGCTTGATAACCTTTATATTTCAAATATAGAAATAAGGGGTATTGGCAGAACGGTATTAGCAGCCTCTGGCCGTATAAAAGGCCTGCCTGATGTAAAAACTGCTTATTTTGACCTTAATGTGCGCGAATTTAAATCTACAGCTAAAGATATAAACAGCCTTCTGCCACCAGGCACGCTTCCTGCCAGTATTAAACTGCCGCAAAGTATAGCTGCAAAGGTTAAGTTTAAAGGTACGCTTGATAATTTTAATACCAGCCTTAACCTTGCCAGTAGTTACGGTAAAGCTAATATCAATGCAAATTTTGACCAACGGAATAAAGGCAAAGAAAAATATGATGGCAAAGTAGATATACAAAATTTTGATGTGGGCAGCCTGCTCCAAAATGATTCTATTGGCCGGGTAACGCTTATTGCCGATGTTAAAGGTACAGGGCTGGACCCTAAAACGGCCAATGCTATCCTTAATGGTAAACTGGTAAAAGCAGAATATAATAATTATACCTACAGAGACCTGGCTATTAACGGAAATATAAAAAACGGTACGTTTGAGGCAACAGCTAATATGCAAGACCCTAACCTTGATTTTGACCTGGTAGCCAGCGGAGGGTTTAAAGGTGAGTATCCGCAGGGAAAAATTAACCTGAATATTGATATTGCCGACCTGAATAAGCTTAACCTGCATGCAGGGCCGCTAAAAATGCGTGGTAATGTAGATGCTGATATTGCAGACCTTAACCCAAATAACCTGAATGGAAAAATAAGCCTGCACCACTTTATGTTTGCCAATGCAGAAGAAGAATTTGCGCTGGATTCTGTAAATGTAATTGCCGAAAGTACGCCTGACACCAATATTATAAAAATAAGATCGCAAATAATTGATGCTGATGTTAATGGTAAATATCAGGTTACTAATTTACCAACAGCATTATCAAGAACAATTTCAAAATATTACAATACAGGCACACCGGCAAATGATACTGTTATCCCTAAGCAGGATTTAGTCTTTAGCATGAGGATAAAAGATGATCCTATTTTACCAAAACTACTACCCCAACTTACCCGTATTGAACCGGTAGTTATTGTGGGCAGGTACAACAGCGCTACAGACAGCCTTATGCTAAATGCCATTATGCCGCGCATAGAATATGGCAGCAACAACATTTCGGGACTGGTGATTAACCTTAGCAGCAGTGATACCGCTTTGGTATACAGCGTTAAAATAAATGAAATTAAAAATGAGCAATTCCTTATTTCGCAAACCAGCCTTACAGGAGATATAAAAAATAATATAGTAAATTATACCCTTGCTATAGACGACAGAAAGAAAAGCGAACAATACCGCATTGCAGGGCAGCTAAAAGCAAGTGAAGGCACTAATGAGATAAGCCTCAACCAAGATGGGCTCATGCTTAATTATGAGGAATGGACCATAGCGCCAGACAATGTTATACGTTTTGGTAGTGATGGTATTTATGCCAATAATTTTGAAATGCAACATGAGCAGAATGCCATTAAAATACAGTCAGAATCTGAAAAGCCTAATGCACCCCTTAATGTTGAACTTGAAAATTTTGAAATTGAGACCCTGACTAATATGATTCAGAAAGAGGAGCTTAAATTCAGAGGTAAAATAAACGGAAAAGCAAACATCAAGGATTTGGCAGCTGACCCTGTATTTACAGCAAACCTGGATATAACCAATTTTGCGGTGGCAAAAGATACCGTAGGAAATATAGCTATAAACGTAGATAACAAAACGGCAGACAATATTTATACAGCAAAAGTGGCTATTACCGGCCAGGGCAATCAGGTAAACCTTGATGGTACTTATAACACCAGTGCCTCAAATTTTGATATGAACCTGGATATGCAGCGGTTAAATATTGCCAGCCTGCAGGCTCTTACGTTTGGCGCGCTGAATGATGGCGGCGGCTATCTTTCCGGTAAATTTGATATTACCGGATCTACAACAGATCCTAATGTAAACGGCAATCTTGATTTTAATAATGTTAGTTTTAAGGTTACACAACTCAATGCAAAATTCAAATCAATTAACGATAATATCGTATTTAGTGATAGTGGCATTGAAATGAATAATTTTAAAATTGAGGACGAAAAAAACAACCTGCTTACCATAAATGGCGACATTGCAACTACCGATTACCAGTCGTTTGGATTTGACATGAATGTAACTGCTGTAAACTTCAGGGCAGTAAACAGTACCGCTAAGGATAACGACCTGTATTATGGCGATTTATACCTGGATACCGACCTGGATATTAAAGGTACACTTGAAAGCCCTGTTATAAGCGGCGATTTAAAAATTAATGAAGATACCAAGTTTACCGTAGTACTGCCACAGCAGGATCCGTCTATAGCAGACCGTGAAGGTGTGGTAGAGTTTGTAGATGAGGATAATGTAGCTTTCCAGCAACGCCTGAAAATGGAAGAAGCCGTAAATACAAGCGATGTAACAGGTATGGATGTTTCCGTTAATATAGAAATTGTAAAAGAGGCAGAATTAAACCTGATTATAGATAAAGGAAATGGTGACTACCTGCGCCTTAAAGGTCAGGCACAACTTAATGGCGGTATAGACCCTTCGGGTAAAACCACACTAACCGGGCGGTATGAATTTACCGAAGGCGCTTATGAAATGACTTTTAATTTCATAAAACGTAAATTTGATATTCAGCAGGGCAGCTATCTATTATGGACAGGTGAGCCAACCGAAGCATCAATAGATATAACAGCCGTTTATAAAACCGAAGCCGCCCCTATTGACCTGGTTGATGATCAGCTTGGGGGCTTTGAGGCGGGAAGGCGCAATACCTATAAACAAAAAATACCGTTCAATACACTCCTTATTATGAAAGGGGAATTGTTAGAACCTCAACTTTCTTTTGACATACAGGTGCCTGATGGGAACTACAATGTGTCTTCAGAAATAATAAATACCACCAAGGCCAAATTAGAGCAACTACGACAGGAACCCAGCGAGCTAAACAAACAGGTGTTTGCTTTGCTGTTGCTAAACAGATTTATTGGAGAAAATCCCTTTTCGAGCGAAGCCGGAAGCGCCAATGCCGAAACACTGGCAAGGCAAAGTGTAAGCAAAATACTTTCGCAACAGCTTAATAACCTTGCCAGCGACCTTATAAATGGCGTAGAACTAAATTTTGATCTTGAATCTACCGAAGATTACACTACCGGCCGCCGTGAAGACCGTACCGACCTCAATGTTGGGGTTTCTAAAAGGCTGTTTAATGACAGGCTTAAAGTAACTGTAGGCAGCAGTTTTGGCCTTGAGGGACAGCAGGCCAATGAAGAAACTACTAACATTGCAGGGGATATATCGGTAGATTACCAGCTAACACAAGACGGCCGCTACCTTGTGCGGGCATACCGCACTAATGATTACCAGATAGCCCTTCAGGGCCAGGTGATAGAAACCGGGGTATCATTTATAATCACGATGGATTACAATAAATTCAGGGAGTTGTTTCACCGTACCGAGGAAGAAAAAAAGATGAAAGCGCGCGAAAGAGAACGCAAGCAACGCCAGAAAGAAGAACGCAAACGTGAAAAAGCAGAAGCTGAACAACAAAAAGCAGCAGAAGATGATTTACCGCCTAACAGTACCAAAAGTGATAATGAATAGAATTTTTAAAACCAGCCTGATTATAGTATTGCTGATTGCCTACGGATGCAGCAACACCAAACATTTACCGGAGGGTGATATGCTTTACCTTGGTGGTAAAGTAACAGTTGAAGATACTCTACTCTCTAAAAAAGAACGCAAGGAATTGGAAGATCAGATGGAAGAGCTTTTGCGTCCTAAACCAAACAGGAAAATACTGGGCATGCGTATTAAACTGGCTGTTTATAACCTGGCCGGAAAACCAAAAAAAGACCATGGGTTTAAATACTGGCTGCGCAATAAGGTTGGGGAGCCTCCGGTACTCTTTAGCCAGGTAGATTTAGATTATAATGCAGATATACTACAGAATTACTCAGAAAATATGGGGTATTTCCGCACTCGCACACAATCAGATTCTACATCTCATAATAAAAAAGCAACAGCATTATACACCGTAAAACCCGGCAAGCAATGGAAAATACGTAATGTAACCTTCCCGGGAGATTCGGTAAAAACACAATTAGACAGCGCTATCTCAAAAACAAAAAGGCGTACATTGTTACGCCCTGGAAGACCTTACGACCTCAATATGATTAAAGATGAGCGCGAGCGTATAGACCAGCGCCTTAAAAACAAAGGATATTTTTACTTTAATCCAGATTACTTATTAGTAAGAGTAGACAGTACTGTTGGTAACTACCAGGTAGATATGAAACTTATTGTAAAAGATGAAACTCCTAAAAAAGCAAAAGAAGTATATAAAATAAATGACATTATTGTTTACCCTAACTTTTCCATTGGGCAGGACAGTATTACTTATTCTGCAGATTCAATACAAAAATATAAAGATTTTACCATTATAGATCCGGAAAACACCTTCAGGCCTATTATTTATGACAGGACACTGTTTTTTCATAAGGGCGATATTTATAACCGCAGAGATCACAACCTCTCATTAAACAGGCTTATAAACCTGGGCACATTTAAATTTGTAAAAAATGAATTTAAGCCCGCCGATTCTATAAGTAACTTACTGGACGCCTATTATTATTTTACACCGCTGCCTAAAAAATCAATACGTGTTGAGCTTACGGGCAAAACAAACAGTGCCAATTATAATGGTACAGAGGTAAATGTAAACTGGAGCAACCGCAACACCTTTAGAGCGGCAGAATTACTGAGCATATCAGCCTTTGGCGGATTAGAAGTGCAGGTAGCAGGGCAAAATAAAGGTTATAATGTTTATCGTATTGGTAGCGAGGCCTCCCTTACTTGGCCTCGTTTTATAACACCAATACATATAGCCGATTCAAGCGCGTTTGTACCCCGCACCAGGGCCCTTTTAAGTTATGAATACCAAAACAGGGCTAAGCTATATTCCTTAAATTCATTTAAGGCCCAGTTTGGGTATTTATGGAAAGATAATATATACACAGAGCAGCAGCTTAATGTGGTTGATATAAATTATGTAAGCCCTGCAAATGTTACTAAAGAATATGATTCGATATCAAATAATAATATTTCGCTGCAAAGGGTTATAGAAAAACAGCTAATATTTGGCCCTACCTACTCTTATACTTATACCAATACCATACGCAAATACAAAAAAAATACATTTTACTACAAAGGTTCTTTAGACCTTTCAGGTACTATTACAGGCCTGGTTACAGGCGCTGATGCTAAAAAGGGGGACACAATAACGGTATTGAATGTACCTTTTAGCCAGTTTGTAAAAACAGAGCAGGATTTTAGGCATTACCTTCGCCTTAGTCGCAACTCAAAGCTGGCAAGCCGTATCATTGTAGGGGTAGGCGTGCCTTATGGTAACTCTGTGGAAATACCTTATATGCGCCAGTTTTTTATTGGCGGTACAAACAGTATACGGGCATTCAGGGCACGGTCAATAGGTCCGGGTACCTTTAGGCCCGAAACTGATGAAAATGACTTTTTACCCGACCAGAGCGGAGATTTAAAACTGGAATTGAATACCGAATACCGTTCAAAATTATACAGTATTATTGAAGGGGCAGTTTTTGTTGATGCGGGAAATATATGGCTGTGGAATAAGAATGATAAAAAACCCGGTGCTGAATTCAGTAGCAAGTTTTTAAGCCAGCTGGCTGTGGGTACGGGCGTTGGGCTACGGTTTGACCTTTCGTTTATCATACTGCGTACAGACCTTGCTTTCCCTATTAGAAAACCCTGGTTGCCGGAAGGCAGCAGATGGGTATTTGACAGTATAGATTTTGGCGACAGAACCTGGCGTAAAGAAAACCTGGTATTTAACCTGGCAATTGGTTATCCTTTTTAGAATAAGATTTATTTTAATATTATTAAAATAATCCTATTTTTACAACAACCAATAAATACCAATATTATGTTTGGCATCAAACAGATTAAATTTGATTCGATGACCTATGTGCTGCATTTCCGTAACGGTAAAGTAGCTAAAGAAGGCAGGGGTCTTTCCTTTTTTTATTTTGCGCCTAACAGCTCTATTGTAGCAATACCTATGGGCAGTAATGATCTGCCATTTATATTTAGCGAAACCACAAACGATTACCAGAAGATTTCTATTCAGGGACAAATAAGCTATAAAATAAGCAACCCGAAGGTACTTGCCGATGTGCTTGATTTTACTGTTAATGATGACGGCCTGTACAAGAAGAACGATATTGAAAAGCTAAATCAGCGTATTATAAACGAAGCGCAGACAGCTACATCGTCATTTATACATGAAACAAAACTCAAAGAGGCGATACGATCTGCAAAACAGATTGAAGAACATATACTTGCTGGCCTAACCAATTCTGTAGCCATTAGTATGCTGGGTATAGAAATTATTGGCGCCAATGTACTTGCCATAACGCCTTCACCCGAAATGGCACGCGCACTGGAAACAGAAACCCGTGAAAAATTACAGCAGCAGGCAGACCAAGCCATTTATGAACGTAGGAACTTTGCGGTAGAGCAGGAACGGAAAATTAAAGAAAGTGAGCTGAACACCGAAATTGCTGTTGAAGAAAAGCAAAAACAAATTACTGAGAAAAAGATGGAAAGCCAGGTGCTGGATGCCGAAAACCAGCGGAGACTGAGGCAGATGGAAGTAGAAACTGATATTGCCATAGAGAACCAGCGCACGCAACTTATAGAACAAAGAACAGCTAATGATAAGGCCGAAGCCGAAACCAAAGGCTATGTAATTGAAGCCACCCTAAAACCTTACAAAGATATAGACTGGAAGCTGCTTACAGCTCTTAACAATAATACCGACCCTAAATTTAATATTGCACTTGCCTTTAGGGAACTGGCAGAAAATGCAGACAAAATAGGCAACCTCAATATAAGTCCGGACCTTTTGGATACCATGCTGAAGAAATAGCACCATGAGTATTGAATATGCTATTATAGTAAAAAATAAAACCCGCCTTGAAACTCTTATTGAGCAGTTTAACACAAGGGCGCAGGCAAAATTTTACATAGAACGTAGCGGTGGTAATTTCAGCGATTATGAAAATGAGCATGAAATTTTTATGCAATCTCTTGCCTCGCTACAGTCTCAACTTTCTAAAATTATAAAACACAAAATTGTTGACCGCACTTACCTACCCTCTTATATCTTTTCGCCTAAAAATATTATAGTAGTTATCGGGCAGGATGGCCTTGTAGCTAATACCGCCAAATATGCAAACGGTATACCCATTATTGCAGTAAACCCGGATAAAAAAAGATATGATGGTATACTACTGCCCTTTGATACCACAAATTTTATCGGAGGTATAGAAAGTGTACTTTTGGGGAAATTTTCAGTTAAAAAAATGTCTTTTGCAGAAGCAAAGTTAAATGACGGGCAGCGCCTGCTGGCCTTTAACGATTTATTTATAGGCATTTCAGGCCACGTATCGGCACGGTATAAAATTACTTATAACAATACAACCGAAGAACACTCATCCAGCGGAATAATTGTATCTACACCTGCCGGGGCCACCGGCTGGCTAAGCTCAATATTTAATATGGCATACGGTATTGCAGGGCTGTCCGGAAAAAATAATGAGCTAAAACGTCCTACCCTGAGTCGTGAACAATTATTATTTGCAGTACGAGAACCCTTTTTAAGCGTACGCACTCAGGCAGATATGTTTACCGGTATAGTTGATAATAACCATTTGCTTACTATAGAATCGCTCATGCCTGCCAACGGGATTATTTTTAGCGATGGGATTGAGAAAGACTTTATAAATTTTAACAGTGGTACTACTGCCACAATAGGACTTGCAAAAGAGTCTGCAACACTAGTGATATAATTATGAAAGCTTAAAAACCTTTTTCCCTGTAAAATTAGCTTCTTTAACAAAAAATACCCATTATTAGGTATATTTTAAAAAGTATTAAACGGTAATTTTGACATCAAAGGTTAATCGACGACTTAACCAACCATACCAACCATTATTACTGTACATATATAACCGGATTATGTATTGCAGTAAAAAAACCTTACCGGGTTATGCCTTTTAAAAGGCGGTTTTTTACAATCAAAAAACGGGAGGCATGCTTTAAAGCATGCCTTTTGTTGTTATACCGCAATATTTTAGTTGAATATCTTTACTAGTATTTCCTTTAAAAGGTCGTGGTGCGACAATGAGTTTGCCCCTACACCTTTACTTTTAACATCAGTATCGCGAAGTGCCGCTACAATGGCGCTCACTTTTTTCATAGGGTAATTGCGTAAGGCAATATCATAATCTTTCAGGAAAAAAGGATTAACCTTTAAAACCTTGGCGGCATTTCCGGGGCTTTTATCCTTTATACCATGGTACTGCAATAACTGCGAAAAAAATCCAAACAATAAGCCAATCGTCATTACCAAAGGGTTATCTTTAGGATTCTGCGAAAAATAATCCGCTATTTTATACGCTTTAAGCTGATCTCTTTCGCCAATAGCCTTGCGTAACTCAAAAACATTATAGTCTTTGCTAATACCTATATTATCCTCAATAAGCTTAGGGGTAATGGTACTGCCTTGTGGTAAAATTATAGAGAGTTTGTCAAGTTCTTTGCTAATACGCCCCAAATCATTACCTAAAAATTCTACCAGCATAGCAGCAGCCTTAGGCTCAATACTATATCCCTTACCCGAAAGCACCCTTTTTATCCAGTCTCCTACCTGATTTTCATACAGCTTTTTACTTTCAAATACAACCCCGGTTTTATTAATCAGCTTGGTAACTTTTTTACGCTTATCAAGTGTTTTGTATTTATAAGCAAAAACCAATACAGTAGTAGGCTGAGGATTTTCGGCATAATGTTCCAGCTTATCTATCTGCCGCGCCAGTTCCTGTGCTTCTTTAACTATAATAAGCTGCCTTTCGGCCATCATAGGGTAGCGTTTGGCATTGCCTATCACCTCATCCATACTCACATCCTTACCATACAATACCATTTGGTTAAACCCTCTGTCTTCTTCAGGCAAAAGGTTATTTTCTATATATTCAGTAAGCTTATCAATATAATAGGGCTCTTCACCCATAAAAAAATATAAAGGCTTTATATTGCCTCCCTTAATATCATTAACTAATCGTAAAACTTCGTCCACACCTATTTATAGTTTTGATGAATACTGCCAAAAACTTACATTTGCATTGATGCAAAAATTAAATTTCCCTGACTATACATTCAGGTTCAAAAATAGTGAAAATAGAGTCGCCATTTTTGATGAAATCCGTAAAAAGTTCATTCTTCTTACTCCCGAAGAATGGGTTAGGCAACATGTGTTGCATTTTTTGCTCTATGAAAAAAAATATCCGCGGCTGCACATCAATGCAGAAAAAATACTAAAGATAAACGGGCTTACCAAGCGCTATGATGTGGTGGTATATAAACCAGATGGTAAAATTTATCTTTTGGTAGAATGTAAAGCGCCCGGGGTGGGCATTACCCAAACTGTTTTTGACCAGATAGCACGTTATAATACCACACTAAATGCCTCTTATCTTATGGTAACCAATGGGCTTAACCATTATTTTTGCCAGATGGATAATGTAAATAAAAAATACGTTTTTTTAAAGGATGTACCCCAATATGCATTAATATGAAAAAAATTGCCGTTGTAATTTTAAACTGGAATGGTATAAAACTGCTGGAGCAGTTTTTACCCTCAGTTATCCAGCACAGTACCGAAGCCGCAATATATGTAGCCGACAATGCATCAACAGATGGTTCTGTAGATTTTTTAAAAAACAAGTATCCTCAACTTACTATAATACAAAACAAGAGCAATTTTGGCTACGCTAAAGGGTATAATGAAGCATTAAAGCACGTATCTGAACCCTTATATGTTTTACTGAACAGTGATGTAGAAGTAACCGAAAACTGGCTATCACCTATTATTAGTTTATTTGAGCAAAACAGTGAGGTAGCCATTGTTCAGCCAAAAATTAAGGATTATAAAAATAAAGCCATGTTTGAGTATGCCGGTGCGGCAGGTGGTTTTATAGATAAATACGGGTTTGCATTTTGCAGGGGCAGGATTTTTGAAACTATTGAAAAAGACCGAGGCCAATATGATGAGGTTACCCCCATTTTTTGGGCTAGTGGCGCATGCCTTTGTATACGCAAAACCATATTTTGGGAGCTCGGTGGCTTTGATGAAGATTTTTTTGCCCATCAGGAAGAAATTGACCTTTGCTGGCGTGCATTTAATAACAATTATCAAGCATGGTACTGCCCAGACTCAACCATATATCATTTGGGGGGTGCCACATTAAACAACACAAATCCACACAAAACATTCCTCAATTTCCGCAATTCATTATGGATGATGCTTAAAAACCTTCCTCCTTATAAATTGTTTCCTGTATTATTTATAAGGCTCTCTATGGATGGCCTTGCAGGCATACGGTTTTTGCTCCAGGGTAAACCGGCACACCTGTGGGCAGTACTGGCATCGCACTTTTATTTTTATTTAAAACTTTTTTATTTTTTAAACAAAAGACAATCAAAACAATACCAAAAATACTATAAAACCCGCAGTATTGTTTATAAATATTTTGTTAAAAACGGCAAGATATTTGATTCGCAATTTAACAATAGTTTATAGCTATTATATTCAATATTTAAGTGATAAAATGTAATTTTGTTAAAAATTTAAACAGTGAACTTTATGAAAAAAGTCATTCTCATGCTTTCATTAGCAGCTTTTACACTAACTTCTTGCGGTGCAAAAAAGAAAATCGCAGAATTAGAAGCTAAGAACAAGGAAATTCAAGATCAGTTGAATTCTACAACAGTAAAATTAAACAGTTGTCTATCAGACAAGGAAACCCTTGCCAGCCAGATTGATTTCCTTAAAAAGAACAACAGCGACCTTATTAACAACATGGGTAATCTTACCACTTTGTCTTCAAAAGGAGCTGAAAACCTTGAAAAGTCTTTAGAAAGCTTAAAGGAGAAAGATCTTAAAATTACAAGGCTTCAGGATGCATTAACCCGTAAAGATTCTGTTACACTTGCTTTAGTTACCAGCATTAAACGTGCTGTTGGTGTTAATGACCCGGATATTGAAGTAACAGTAGAAAAAGGAGTAGTTTACATTTCTATTGCTGATAAATTACTATTTAAAAGCGGTAGTTACCAGGTAAACGACAGGGCTAAAGAAATTTTGGGTAAAGTAGCAGCTATACTTAAAGATAAGCCAAACTTTGAGTGTATGGTAGAAGGCCATACCGATAATGTGCCAATTAAAAACCCTGTACTGGAAGACAACTGGGATTTGAGTGTAAAAAGGGCTACATCTATTGTAAGGATTTTACAGAACGACTACAGTGTAGACCCGGCAAGGCTTGTTGCTGCTGGACGTAGTGAATATGTACCTTTAGAAGCAAACACAACTGCAGAAGGCAGGGCTCGCAACAGAAGGACAAGAATTTTAGTACTGCCTAAAATTGACCAGTTCTACGATATGATTGAAAAAGAAATGAAAAACCAGACTAAGTAATTTCTACAAATATAAATTTTAAAGCTGCCTTTACGGGCAGCTTTTTTTGTTTCTAGTTTTAGGCTTATGCAAAACCTTTTATCTATGGCTTAACCGCATGCGTTTATGTGCTTTTTTAAAAACCGGTATATTAAAAATTATACCCGTAATACATATAAGCATAAGAATAAACATTAGAGAAAAATATATAATACCATTAAGGTTTGTAAGGTCGGGAAAATCGCTCATCATAAAGTAAAATGTTACTATCAAAGCCGTGATTGATAGCATAAAGCTGAAACGTTTCATTGTAAGTCCTGTTTTTAGGGTTCATTAGGTAGTTATATTTAGATAAAAGGACTTCCTGCTATCCTTTTCTTAAAATTTATTTTTCATAACAGATAAAGGCAATTTAAAATGTGATAAAAAATATTCGGGTCTTTATATGCTTTAGTTCAGCATTACCGTAAATATACAAAAAATATTATCTAAAATGTTAAATTTAAAAATTAAAACTGCGTTATATAACTGTAAACAAATCAATTACCACTATATTATTCTTAACACTTTCTTTAGCAAGTTTACATACTTAATTTTTAAATTTATGTTCAAACAATTTCTTTTACATGGATATAAATTTTAATACCCGCCCCAAACTAAATATTTTTATACCTGTACTATATCTTGCCTGGCAGGATGACAGGCTAACACCAAAAGAATACACCATATTAAATAATTCCATTGAACATGCTGCCTGGCTGGCTGATGATGAAAAAAACTTCCTGAAGGATAAAGCGGATAGCAGCATGCCCCCTTCCCGTTTTGAATTACTGGAATGGAAAGAAAAAATCAGCACCGCACTACAACAAAATAAAAGCATAAATAATATAGCCGGTTTAGGGTTATGGATAGCTGAAACGCTTCAGGCAGGTTTTACCAAAAGTGAAACAGAAATAATTACACCGGCACTTCTGGAACTTGAAAATAAATTCGGCATTATAGGGGCAGAATATATGGCGTCTTTTCGCGAAAAGCGTGATACCGTAACCAATGCCTATAAAACCCTGCAACGATTTGATGTAAAACAATTAGCCGCCCTGCTTGACGGCAGCCAGGCCGGGATAATAAATAATATTAAAAACATTATTAGTACCCCCGAATTTACACTAGATATACCTACAAATACATTGGAATACCGTGAAAAGGTATTGCAGTGGTGTAAACTATTGGCCGAGAAAGGGTATGGATCTTATGCTTATCCGGTAGCGCAAGGGGGCAAAAATGATATTGAAGGATATTTTACAATTATGGAAACCCTGAGTTACCATGACCTTAGCCTGGTTATAAAATTTGGGGTGCAGTTTGGCCTTTGGGGTATGAGTATACTCTCTCTGGGTACCGAAAAACATTATAAAAAATACCTTAAAGATGTTGGCACACTTGATTTGCCCGGTTGTTTTGCCATGACAGAGACCCATCATGGCTCTAATGTAAAAGGTATTGAAACCACGGCTACCTATAATCATGCCGACAGAACATTTATAATTAATACGCCGGAAAGGTATGCCCGTAAAGAATATATTGGCAATGCTGCCAACCACGGTGAAATGGCTACTGTGTTTGCCAAACTTATTATTGATGGTAAAGATTATGGCGTAAACACTTTTATAGTACCTATACGCAATAAAAACAAAGAAACCCTGCAAGGCATTACCCTGGAAGACTGCGGCCATAAAATGGGACTTAATGGGGTAGATAACGGCATTATATATTTTGATAATGTAATAGTGCCATATGATAATATGCTGGACCGTTTTGCCTCTATAAATAAAGAGGGCAAATTTGAAAGCCCAATACCGAGCGATAACCGCCGCTTTTTTACCATGCTGGGCACATTGGTTGGAGGCCGTATAGGCATACCTCGCTCTGCATTGGCAGCCGCAAAAACCGGGCTGTCCATTGCTATAAAGTATGGCGACCAGCGCCAGCAGTTTGGCCCTGAGGGCGCCCCGGAGGTGCCTATATTAAACTACCGTATGCACCAGCGCAGGCTTATGCCCTATCTGGCCAATGCCTATGCCCTGCAATTTGGGCTGCAATACTTAACACAGCGCTTTTTGCACCGTACCGAAGACGACATGCAGGAAATTGAGGCCCTTGCAGCCGGTATGAAAGCTTATTCTACCTGGAATACACGCGATACATTACAGGAATGCCGCGAAGCCTGTGGCGGTAAAGGATATTTTACCGAAAACCGTATTGGCGCCTTAAAAAACGACACGGAAATATATACTACATTTGAAGGTGATAACACCGTACTAATGCAGCTTGTAGCTAAAAACCGTTTAGGCAAATTCCGTAAGCAGTTTGGGGAAATGAACTTTTCCACTATTTTCAGCTATGTGGTAGATACAGCCAAAACATCTATTACCGAAAAAAACCCGTTTACAACCCGTAATACAGACGAAGCACACCTTAAAGACCCTAACTTTCACCACCAGGCTTTTGAATACCGTGAAAAAGAAATTGTAAGTTCTGCTGCAAGGCGTTTTAAAAGGCTGGTTGATGAAGGCCTTGATACATTTGATGCTGCAAACATAATGCACCCGCACATGCTTAATATAGCCGGGGCCTATCTGGACAGGGTGATATTAGAGCAATTTCAAAAACAACTGGAGGTTACCAAGAATAAAGAATTACACACTGTTTTAGAAAAACTGTACCAGCTGTTTGCACTGCACAAACTGGAAGAAAATAAAGCATGGTACTTAGAGCAGGGTTATATTGAGGGCGTAAAAAGCAAAGCTATACGCAAAATGGTAAGCCAGCTCTGCTGGGAAATACGCCAGGATGCGGTGCCGCTTGTAGAAGCTTTTAATATACCCGATAGCTGCCTTGCCCCTATAATTACTTACAGGGCTGCCGAGGCATAATCTATAAAGCTACCTGCCACGCAATATCTGGATTATAATGCAACTGCCCGTTTGTAACCTCAAGCGGGCTTTCAAAATTATTAGTATAAAGTGTGCCGGTACCTAATCCTTGTGGCATAGGGTTACCTTGCAAATAGGTCCATTGTGCAATGGCATTTAGCCCAATGTTGCTTTCTAATGCCGAAGTAATCCACCAGCCTATATTCATTTTTTCAGCCAGTCCAATCCATTCCATGCATCCCCTAAAACCACCCACAAGGCTCGGTTTTAAAATGATGTATTGCGGCTTTATTTTTTGCAATAATACCTCTTTATCTTCATAGTCAAACACCCCTATAAGTTCTTCATCCAACGCAATAGGCAAAGGTGTAATATTACACAGATCTGCCATCGTGTCAGCTTGACCTTTTTTAATAGGCTGTTCAATACTATGTATTTTAAATTCAGATAGTTTATTTAATTTACTTAAAGCTTCAGTTACAATGAAAGCACCATTGGCATCTACCCGAATCTCTATCACATCAGGTGTGTAATTTTGTCTCAAAAAGTGTAACAAATCCAGCTCATAATCAAAATCAATTGCCCCAATTTTAAGTTTAATACAGTTAAAGCCCTGCTGTAATTTTTCTTCAATCTGCGCTTTCATACAAGCCTTATCCCCCATCCATATCAAACCGTTTATAGGTATATTTTCTGCTCCGGAAGTAAACTCTGAAGGAAAGGGTACAAAAGGGGTTTTGGCACGCAGCGAGGCAAAAGCAGTTTCTACCCCAAACTGTATAGACGGGAATTCTTTAAGATGGTCCCAAAGAGATTGCTCTCCTAAATGAATGTGATCGCAAACCCATTGAAGTTTTTCTTCATAATCAGAACGGTCATCAGCGCTAAGGCCTCGCAGAATACCACACTCCCCTATGCCGGTTTTACCGTTATCCTCTATAATCAAAAACCAGGTTTCCTTTTGGGTCATCACACCCCTTGAAGTACCGCTTGGCCGCTTGAAGTCTAATATGTATTTCTTATAAAAAGCTTTCATTATTTTAAAGCTCAATAGATCCGCCAATATCCAGCAGCATCAAATCTTTACCTTTATCATAAAAAGTTCTTTTAGCAGCCTCGTGGTCAATTTTAATATATCCAAAAGTATCAAAGTGATACCCTAAAACTTTATCACATTCCACAAAATCCGAAGCTATAACCGCATCTTCAACATCCATAGTAAAATTACTTCCAATAGGCAATATAGCAAGGTCGAGCTTAGTTCGCAGGGGAATCAGTTTCATATCATAAGTAAGCGCGGTATCGCCTGCTATATAAATGTTTTTATGTTCTCCTTCAATTACAAACCCACCCTGGTTGCCGCCATAGGTGCCATCAGGAAATGAGCTTGAGTGTATGGCATTTACATAGCGCACCGTACCAAAATCAAAATTCCATGCACCGCCGTGGTTCATCGGGTGGGCTTTAAAGCCTTTATTGGTATAGTACGTGGCGATTTCAGCGTTAGAAACAATAGTAGCGTCAGTATTCTTAGCTATAGTTTCAACATCCAGTATATGGTCACCATGTGCATGTGTCACTAAAATATAATCCGCTTTAAGCTGCATTATATCAATATTTTTTGCCAGTTCATTGGCTGATATATACGGGTCTACAATAATATACTTACCACCGGTTTCAATAGCAAGGCTGGCATGCCCTAAATATGTTATTTTCATGATATATAGTTATTTAAAGTTGTTTATTTATTGTTATAATTGAAATGAAATACAAAGCAGTACCGAAAGTAAAAATGTGCTTAATGCTACCTTTTTAAGTTCTGGGTCCAGTTCGCGTGGTATTGTATTATTAGCAACTGTTTTCAGGTGCATTATAAACGGTATGTACGCAAGTAAAAATAAATATTGTACAGCCTCAAACCGGCTCAACACTGCAAAAGTAAGCGTAAGGCATAAAGCAAGTATAATAACTGTAAAATGATATATCTTGGCCGCTTTTGCCCCTAATTTTACTACAAGTGTATTTTTACCACTCATAGCATCGCTCACCTGGTCCCTCATGTTGTTAAGGTTAAGCACAGCTACACTTAGTAGCCCTATAGCAGCAGCAGGTAGTATTACAAGGCGGTCTAGCTGTTTGGTAAAAAGAAAATAGCAGCCAATAACACTTAGCAGCCCAAAAAAGATAAATACAAACAGGTCGCCCAACCCACGGTAGCCATAAGCATTACTCCCCACGGTATATTTAATAGCTGCCCCAATAGCTGCCAAACCTAATAAAAAGAACAGCACTGAATAACCAAAATTTTCACGCCCAAATGAAAGATATATCAGTATTACTGCAGCAATTAGGGTAAGGACCGATGTTATTATAATGCCCTTTCTCATGGCAGCAATAGTAATGGCGCCTTTTTGTATGGCGCGCTGCGGACCTATCCGGTGCTCATTATCTGTACCTTTAACACCATCGCCATAATCGTTCGCAAAATTTGACAATACCTGTAATCCCAAAGTGGTTACCAATGCCAGTGAAAGTATGCCCCAATTAATATACCCCTGAGAAAAGGCATAAAAACTACCTACTAAAATCCCGGAAACTGATAGCGGCAAAGTGCGTAAACGTGCAGCTTCCAACCATGCTTTTGCATTAGACATCTTGTAATTATTTTAAATCTGAGTACTAAATTCTAAATTATCGGCTCAACAAAGTTATACATCACGGAAAAAATTACATCCAGTTTTTATCCGTTGTTTCTACCTGATAGAGCCAGAAATTTGTAAGCTTTTTAAGCTGTGTAAAATTAGCCAATCCAAAATTAACATTCCCCCCGGCAGTATATATTTTTACAGTACCTACATTACTGCTTTTTTGCCAGAAATATTGCGTGAGCTTAATGGCTTGTATTTTGTGAGGGGCTATAAAATCATTTTCTACATCCCAGGCACCGTGTTGCATAATGATAAAATCAGGCGATATAAATAATCGGTTATGACGAAAACCAAAATATATAAGTATGCCTATAAACACAACATAAAAAGGAATGAGTATTAGAAATGGCGCAACATCGGTAACGAGCCTGGTATAAGCATAAAATAGAGCTACCGGAATAATTATCAACCTGAAAATATTTAATATAACCTTTCTTATATTAGGCACCACAGTAAAGCCCCTCTCGGGCATTTTTTCCAGTAAAAACTGCATCAGTATATTTTTTTCCTGCTCATTTACACCAGGAATTTCCATTGCCATCTTTCTGCGTTCACGGCTTTGCTCCAAATCGGCTGCCTGGCGTATTTTTATATCGTTTATATTAAACTTTTTCTGAAAAAAATTCCGCCCTACGCTCACTATCTGTACTTTTTCCGGCCGTATAATGGTGTTACGGGTAGCGATGAGCCCATGAGAAAGCAACAGGGCATTGTGTTGCTTTGTAACCGTAAAGTTATAATAACGCACCATCGTACGCACCAGGTTAACCAAAAGCGTAAGCACCAGTATAACAAAAATGATAGAAAATATAAAGCGCAGTAAAAAGACCTTGTTAAAATATTCGTTTATAAAAGCAGCATCAGTATCAGAATAAGTAAGGTAATCATCAACATACTGTGAGGTAGATATAAAAAAGGCAAGCAATAACCCAAAACTGCGTACATAGTTACTAGTTATACCGGTTTTTAAAAGGCTTACCGGGCTTACCCGTATAAAAGGCCTTTGTTTTTTTTGCTCATGCTCTACCCTGTCTGCATAATCAGCTTCTTCATAATGGGGAGTAAAACCTTCCTCCAGCAGGCGCTCTTTAAGTACAAGCGCATATTTTTGGGTTATGGCTTTTATGGTAACTTCGGTTTTTGCGCTTCCTGCTGTATCAATTTCAAGCGCATGCACACTAAGAATGCGCTGCAACAGGCTTTGGTTAAGGTTTACCTGCTGTATTTTATTTAGTGGTATTGCAATACGGGTTTTGCTTAAAATGCCTTTATGTACTACAAACTCTTCATTATCCTCATCTACAAAAAAAGTAAAATTACGATAACGCAAATACCCTACTATAAGCGCCAACAAAAGCACAACAGCCCCAAGTATTAAGTAATAGGTTTTGTTTTTGTCGTTAAAAAGCGAAATAATCAATATAGGAAAAAGCGCCCTTATACTGCTTTGCAGAGAATCAGCAAAAAGTATAAAAATACCCAATAAAGACTGCCGTTGTGGTTTACTAAAATCACTCTGCATAGCCTTTGTCAGGGTTTATTTCAATAATTTCCTCTCCGGTAGATTTTTCGGTAACTTCCTCGGCCTTTTGTTCAACCTTGCCGGTTAGTAATTTTTTGATCGCAGTAGCATGTTGTTTTTCAAGCCCGGGTATTTTAATATCGCCTCCAACCCCACCGGCAGTATAAATTTCTACCGTTGCCAGCCCAAACCACCGTGATAAAAGCCCCTCATGCTGTGCCACATGCTGTATGCGTGTATATGGAATTACCGTATTTGTAATGGCTATGGCGCCACTTTGGTAAATAACGTCATGGGTACGAAATGCAAAGCCTTTATTTTTAAAACTAATAACCTGAACTAGTAAAACAATCAGCATTATAACCAGGTAACTTAGAGTAACAGGCAGCCAATATAGCCTTATTTCTTCAATAAAATAAAATGCCGCTGCTGCTGCAATATCTATTATAACAAACCAAAAGGCTATATTGATATAAATTATCCTGAGATAAGAAAAATGTAATGGCGTGAGTGCGACATCTTCATACCGGGGCAGGTTTAACGTATCTATAGTCTCATTGCTGAAGTTTTCCATTTTAAAGTTTCAGGTTTCGGGTTCAAGTTGCAAGTATAGCCTTAAAATTGAAACCCGAAATAAAAATTATGGTATCCATTTAATATCTCTAAAGTTAGGTTTTCTTTTTTCGAGAAAAGCATCCCGGCCTTCTTTGGCTTCTTCGGTCATATAAGTAAGGCGTGTAGCTTCGCCCGCAAATACCTGTTGCCCTACCATTCCATCATCAGTAAGGTTAAAAGCAAACTTTAGCATTTTTATAGATGTCGGCGATTTATCGAGTATTTCCTGCGCCCATTGGTAGGCAGTATCTTCAAGCTCATCATGTTGTATTACCGCATTTACCATACCCATCTCATAGGCATCCTGTGCAGAATAATTACGGCCTAAAAAGAAAATTTCCCGTGCACGCTTTTGTCCCACCATCTTTGCCAGATAAGCCGACCCGTACCCTCCGTCAAAACTGGTAACATCGGCATCGGTTTGTTTAAAAATCGCATGTTCTTTACTGGCAAGGGTAAGGTCGCACACCACATGCAGGCTGTGCCCACCCCCTACTGCCCAACCGGGTACTACGGCAATAACTACTTTTGGCATAAAACGGATAAGGCGCTGCACTTCAAGTATATTAAGCCTGTGATATCCGTCTTCACCAACATACCCCTGCTGTCCGCGGGCTTTTTGGTCGCCGCCGCTGCAAAAAGAATACACACCGTCTTTACTTGAGGGCCCTTCTGCCGAAAGCAATACAACACCAATAGAAGTATCTTCGCGGGCATCTAAAAAAGCATCATAAAGCTCTGATGTGGTTTTCGGGCGAAAGGCATTGCGCACATCAGGCCTGTTAAAAGCTATCCGGGCAACACCGTTACATTTTTTATAGGTTATATCTTCGTACTGCTTTACAGTGGTCCAGTTAATTGTATCCATCTCAAAAATTAAATTATTTAAGCGTAAAAATAAGCCTTTTTGCCTTTTCTGCCTTTAAATTATAGCATCAAAAACAAAAATGGCTGCTATTCAAAATATTATGCATATTTTAGGCAAATTAGTAGTGTTATAAATGTTAAACCCCAATATATATTACCATTATTAACTTAGTGTTTGGTTATATTTGCGTTTTATATGCCTATAGAATGAAGATTTTAAAATACGTTTGCTGGTTATTTATCACAGGATTTCTCTTAATTTCCTGCAAGAAAGAAGAAAAATTAATGGCTCATGCACAAGTTGCACCTGCAAAAGTTATAGATACCATTCCTCACATAACCCCTTTAGACATTAAATTAAAACCGCTCTCAAAATCATATAAAGACTCCCTTACTACTGAAATTAAAGATTTTTATAATGACTTATGGCCTAAGCAAACCCTTAATGGTGGATTTTTAGTAGCCAAAAACGGGCAGGTATTATATGAGAGCTATACCGGTTATGCCGATTTTAAAACTAAAACCAAAATTAATGAACATACGGCCATAAACCTGGCATCGGTTAGTAAAGTACTCACTGCCTCTGTAATATTAAAGTTAATTGACCGTGGCAAATTGGAACTGGACCAAAAGGTTAACACAATACTTACCAATTTCCCTTATGAGGATATTACCATAAAAATGCTGTTGAACCACCGCAGTGGCCTACCCAATTATGCTTATTTTAGCGACCATGACGAAATATGGGACCGCACAAAAATGATGACTAACCAGGATGTGCTGGATTTAATGGTTAAACATAAATTTGACCTGTATTTTAAGCCTGATAAAAAATTTAGCTACTGCAATACCAATTATGCTATACTGGCGCTGGTTATTGAAAAACTGACTTATATGGATTACCCCACGGCGATGAAAAAAATTATTTTTGAGCCACTGGGCATGAATGATACTTTTGTTTTTGATTACAATAAAGACAAAGACAATGTAACCCGTTCTTACAAAGGAGATAAGTCAATTTTTAAATTTGATTTTCTGGATAATATATATGGTGATAAAAATATATATTCTACGCCACGCGACCTGCTGAAGTTTGACCTTGCCACATACTCCGACCATTTTCTAAATCCGGATCTTGTGAAGCAGGTTTTTCAGGGATATAGTTATGAACACCGTGGCGAAAAGAACTATGGCTTGGGCATACGCATGCACGAGTGGAAAAATGGTAAAAAACTATTTTACCATAATGGCTGGTGGCACGGCAACACTACATCATACGTTACCCTAAAAAAAGATACGGTTACACTTATAGCACTCAGCAATAAATTTTCTTATAAGCCTTATAAAATATATAAGCTAAGTACAAAATTTGGTGATTATCCTATTAAGTAAATTGTTATATTTACCTATACCGATATAACCAATAATGAAAAATATTTACTTGCTTTGCCTTCTGACTTTTTGTGCTTCTTATGCGCAGGATGATAAAGAGTTTCTTAACCGGTTTTTGCTTGAAGAACTTTTAAAGCCTGAGAATAAAGTTGATGAATATTCCCATTACGATTTCTCTTCGATTTGGCTTAAAACTGAGAACCATAATATATTAGGTGTTATTGGTAATGATAACCAGCGTTTACAGATAAAACTGGTCTCAGTTTCTAAAAACAACGAAAATCATAAGAAATATACTGTTACCGGAAAATCAAAAGTTAAAGGTGTAATTTGCAATTTTAGCGGTGAAATTATTATAAGAGATATTTACGAAACAAAAAGTCTGAATTACGGCGTTGATAGTATCTGCTATGGTACAGGCATAAAAACACAGGGGCTTTTGGTAGCAGAATACAATTTTAAGGAAAATACAAGCCAAAAGAATAGCGGCATTTTTAAGGGCACACTCTATACTAAATGGCATATTGATAAAACCAATATATTAAAATATAATGATATACAATCTGTTGCAGATGGATATTTAAACAATGCCTATATTGGAGTATGGGAGAGTTATGCGACCGGCAATGCAAAAAAATGCAACTGGGCAGATTACCGTATACCTATTCCTAACGAAGACTTTGACATAGGTGCTGGGGAGTTTTCGCCAAGTGAAAAATATTACGACAAAGGCTGGAGCCAATACCAGCAAGCATGGCTTTACGGTGATGAAAAAGCGAAAAAAGACGAATTGGATATTTGGTGGAAATAATATCTATACAATCTTAACTCTTGCCCTATTGGGGAAACTTAGACCAAGTTATTATTAAAAGCTCAGTTGATCTTTATCATACTGAAGAGAAAGACTGTATAAATGCTAGTTATGTCAGGGCTTATTTGTTCCGAGCTGTCAGATAAATCATTCAGATTTTATGAGCATCAATTTATTTTCAAAAACAATACAAAACTAATTTGTTCATTACTCTACAAGGTAAATACCTTCTTCTTTAATTTCTATCAGCCTTTGTTTGTATAATGAACCAATAGCTTTCTTAAACGCTTTCTTACTCATTTTCAGTACTGTTTTAATATCTTCAGGGTGGCTGTTGTCATTAAGGCGTAAAAATCCGCGGCTTGCCTTTAATTCTTCCAATATCCTTTCAGCATTAGGCTCTATGGCTTCAACACCCGGTTTTTGTAGGGTAACATCAATCTTATTATCCGGACGAATAGCCTTAATGTACCCTGTCAATCGCTCGCCGAGCCTGGGGTCGTCAAAAACTTTATTTTTATAAACCAGACCTTCATGCTTACCATTGATAATAACATTTATACCAAGTTCGGTAAAGCGGGAAACAATAACTTCTACTTCATCCCCCTCTGTAACAGTGAGGTTTTCATTATCCAGAAAACGGCTAAATTTACTGGACCCCACCAGTCTATTTGATTGTTCATCCAGATACATATATATTAAATACCATTTGCCCTGCTCCATAGGGCGCGCCTGCTCGCGATAGGGCACAAAAAGATCCTTTTCTAAGCCCCAGTCCATAAATGCTCCAAACTTATTAATGTAATTTACCCGTAAAAGGGCAAAATCGTTCAACCGTATATATGGCTCAAGCGTAGTGGCCACCGGACGCTCCTCCTGGTCAAGGTAAACAAAAACAGTAATTTCATCACCGGTCTTATATCCGTCAGGCACATATTTAGTGGGTAAAAGCACATCATTTTCGCCATCTGTAAGATATAAACCTACTGTGGTACTGCGGGCTACAGTAAGTGTGTTATGTTGTCCTGTTTCAATCATAGTTATCAAAATTGCAAGGGGTAAAAATACAATAATTAAACCAGTAGCAGTAAAATAATCTTAAGGGGAAATTAGTTATATTAACAAAAAATTTTAGGATGAATACTTTTTTAAGGTTGTGCCTTTTAATAATCTCACTACACACAACAGCCCAGGATATAAAAACCTATGCTGACAGCTTGCGTAAAGCAGCAGATATACCCGAACTGGCATATGCCGTGGTTTCATCAGATACAATTTATGAATTAAAAACCATAGGGTATAAAAGATCTGATATACAAAACAATACTACAAAAGCAGCGATAGATGATTATTTCCATTTAGGATCAAACACAAAGGCTATTACGGGGTTAATTGCAGGTTATCTTGTTGAGAAGGATAAAATAAAATGGGATACAAAATTTTACAGCCTTTTTCCTGAAATGAAAAAGGAGAGTAACCCTGCATACACTAATATTACATTAGCCGATCTATTATCACACAGGGCTAAAGTACAACCTTACACCAGCGGTGAAGAATTTAACCTGCTTCCTGAATTTTCAGGAAGCAAAGCGCAACAACGCAGCCTTTTTGTTAAATACCTCTTACAACAGCAACCCATACAAAGCAATAAATTATTTGATTATTCAAACGGAGTATATAGTGCTGCCGCTTTAATGCTGGAAAAGGTATCAGGAAAAACTTGGGAGGAACTGGTTGACGAAATACTTAACCAAAAACTGAAACTACGCTATTATATTGGCTGGCCTAATCAAAAAGATCTCTCACAACCCTGGGGCCACCTGATAGAAGACGGAAACATAATGGCTCTGCCGTCGGATCATCCTTATAAATTAAATTATATTGAACCTGCAGGAGACATATCTATGCCCATAACCGATTATGCCCAGCTCATAAGGCTTAACCTTGAGGGATTGAGGGGTAAAGATAATTTTTTAAAGTCGCAAACTTACAACTACCTTCATTACGGGCTTAGTAAATATGCAATAGGATGGGCAAATACAACTGACAATAATGAGCAGCTTAGCGAGCACAGTGGCTCGGCGGGAACATTTTTTTGCTATACATTAATAGATAAAAAACGTAACCGGGCATACATAATAATAGCTAATAGTGCCACACCACAGGCACAAAAAGCAATTTTTATATTACGGGATAAACTGATTGAAAAATATAATTAAACCAAGTGCTTAAAGTATTCTTTCAGTATAAGGTCGTTTTCCCTCATAGGGGTAAAAACTTCCAATATTTTCGGTTGCACATTATCAGTAAAAAATGTGTCTAACTGCGCTTTCAGTTCATGTTCATTATGTGCGGTACAATAACCAAATCCAAATGTTTTAGCAAGGTACTCTGCGGTAAGGTTGTGCTCTGTTTCAAAATACTTATTGAAAAGAGGTGTTTCTTTATGCCCCGGAAGAATCCGGAAGATACCCCCGCCCCCATTATTAATAAGTATAACTTTAAAGTTTTTAGGGATATAATTGTTCCACAAACCATTGCTGTCATAAAAAAAGCTCACATCACCCGTGATGAGTGTTGTAAGTTTTCCTGAAGCAAATGCCGCCCCCACTGCCGTAGAGGTACAGCCATCTATGCCGCTGGTACCACGGTTGCAAAACACTTCAATAGAGGGCTTAATATCAAAAAGCTGTGCATAGCGCACTGCCGAACTATTGCCTACCTGCAATTGCGAACCGTGTGGTAATGCCGGTAATATTAATTCAAAAACTTTTAAATCAGAAAATGGCACACTTGCCAGGTAGCTGTCATGCTGTTGCTTACGGCGCTCTTTTATTCGCAACGCATTTTGCTGATAATTACTTTCCCTCACACTGGTTTTTAAAAACAGCTGTGTGAAAAAATTATTTTGTGTGGTTTTAATATGGGCCGTAAGGGCATCATAGGTATCGTAAGCCCTAAAAGGGTCTACATGCCAGTGTTCGGCAGGTTTGTAGTTTCGCAACCAGGCTTTAATCCGTTTGCTAACTACCATGCCGCCAAAAGTAAGCAGTATATCGGGCTGCCAGTTTCTAAAGTCTTCTTCTGTAAAAGATGTTATTATAACATCTATACTGTTCAGGAAATTTTCATGGTGCAGGTTGCTCGTTGTTTCTGTCATTACCACTACCGATGGGTCTGCGGCAAGCTTTTCAACAACAGCCGCATCAATCTCATTGGGGTAATCAACTCCAACCAGCACTAACTTTTTTGATGCTTTATTCCATTTTTCGGCAAATTCAGGGTTTAACTCAAAAGGTATTTCGTTTTTTGCAACATCAGCTATAGTTATTTCAATACCGGGCGTTGGTACTGTATTATATAGCGGTTCCTCAAATGGGGCATTAATATGTACAGGCCCTTTTTGCCACGTAGCTGTATCAATAGCTTTAATTATTTCTAAATTATTTTCTTCAGAAGGATCTTCTAAAAGGTTAGCGCTGTATAAAATATGGTTAGCATACACATTTTCCTGGCGGATGGTTTGTCCGTCGCCAATATCAATTTTATCATGAGGCCTGTCAGCAGAAATTACAATAATCGGGATCTGGCTGTAAAATGCCTCGGCAATGGCAGGGTAATAATTAAGCAAAGCCGAACCGGAAGTACACACTACCGCTACTGGTTTGCGTAATTGCTGTGCCATGCCCATAGCAAAAAAAGCCGCACAACGCTCATCAGCAATACTATAACAATTAAAAGCAGGGTTAGAGCCAAAACCAATTGTAAGCGGTGCATTTCGCGAACCCGGAGATATTACAATATCAGTAACTCCTTTTAGCCTGCAAAGTTCAATAATACTTTGGGCTAAAGGTATTTGTGGATAGATCATTCTGAAAAATTAAAATAATGCAGGTTGTAACCTGCAATGACATTTACGATTTAACCCAGTTAACAATTACCGGATCTGTAGGTAATGTTTTAGGGTCAACTACTTTTACCAGTTCTCCCTGTTCGTTAATCAGGTATTTCTGAAAGTTCCATTGCACTTCGCTATCCTCAAGGCCATTATGGCTTTTTTGTGTCAAAAATTTATAAATAGGTGCCATATCATCACCTTTTACAGATATTTTAGACATCATAGGGAAAGATACGCCATAGTTTTGCTGGCAAAACTCTGCAATTTCCTTATTGGTTCCAGGTTCCTGGCTGGCAAAATTATTGGCAGGGAAACCTACAATAACCAAGCCTTTATCTTTATACTGTTCATACAGTGCCTCAAGATCTTTATATTGAGGGGTAAGGCCACATTTAGAAGCGGTATTTACTATAATCACTTTTTTACCTTTAAGCGATGCAAAATCAAACTCATCGCCATAAAGATCCTGTACTTTAAACTGGTATATATTTTCTTTAGTCATAGGTATAGTTTTTTCGGCTGCAGCAATTTCAGCAGATTCAGGTGTGCTTTCATTTTGTTTGCAACTTAGCAACGCCACGGCTGCAAACACTGTAAATACTACTTTTTTCATGATTAAATATTTGATATAAAATTACGTAAAAAAAGCTATCAGCCTATCAATTTTCATATATTTAAGGTTATTTAAAACCTAAACCATCATGCATTTTTTCAGGACAATACTCAGCTTTCTTAAAAACGAAGAATACCGTGACTTGCTTTTTACTACTGTTACTGTAATAGTAATTGGCACAGTTGCCTATCATTATATTGAGGGCTGGAGGTTTATTGATGCGCTTTACTTTTCGGTAGTTACCCTTACTACAATAGGTTTTGGCGACCTCTCTCCTAAAACCGATACAGGTAAACTGTTTACCATTTTTTATATCGTTATTGGCATTGGGGTGATACTACAGTTTATCAATACACTGCAAAACCACTATGCCCAATCACGCCCTTATCGCAAACGTAAAAATAACTAGTTATTTTTTAAGGTATTTACGGTATTTAAAGTTAGCAGCTATACCCAGTACTATTACACCAAACGCCATATAAAAAAACTGCATGGGGGTACGCACCTCACCGCTGGCATAAGAGTGCAGTCCGGTAAGGTAAAAGTTTACCCCAAAATAAGTCATAAGTACAGAAAAATAAGCAAAAACGCTAACCAGGTTATATATCCATGTGCCCCTTAATGAGGGCACCAAACGCATATGTATTACAAAGGCATATACCATTATACTTGTTAATGCCCAGGTCTCTTTAGGATCCCAGCCCCAGTAGCGGCCCCAGCTTTCATTAGCCCATTGTCCGCCTAAAAAGTTACCAATGGTTAGCATTACCAAACCAACAGTAAGTGCCATTTCATTAATATAAGTAAGTTCCTTTATATTAAGCTCCATTTTTAAACGGTTATCCTTGTTGGTAAAAATCATCAGCAATAAAGCAACCAGGCCTAATATCATGCCTAAAGTAAATGGCCCATAACTGGCTACAATAACCGCTACGTGAATCATCAGCCAATAGGAATTAAGTACCGGTACAAGGTTGGCAATTTCAGGATCTGTCCAGTTGCCTTGTGCCACCATTAGTACAATTGAAGCCACAAAAGCAGTTGAGGCTACTGTAAGCATAGATTTTCTGCCCAGGATAAGTCCAAAAAGTGTAGTAGCCCAAGCTACATAAATAACCGATTCATACGCATTACTCCACGGTGCATGGCCAGATATATACCAGCGTGCAATAAGGCCGAGGGTGTGCAATACAAATAAAAACCACACACAGAAATATAATATATTTACTACTTTTTTAATCCAGCTACGGTTATTAAATATGGTAATAATAACAAAAACTATCATTAAAATACCGGCCAGTGCATAGTATGAATACAGCCTTTTAAAAATATCATATTTATTATATAATATTTCGGCATTTACCTTGTCTTCACTGGGCATAATATCGCCCCCATATTTTTTCTGGTAGGCTGATAAGCCTTCCAGAAAACTATTGGGTAGCGTATAATTATTACTCTGTGTAGCTTCGGCTAACGACTGAAAATAAGCCGGTATCACATTACGGATAGTATCAAGCCCTTTAATGTTATCTGTTACAGCCTCAGGATAACTTACCCATTTATTGTTTTCGTCGCCGGGAACAGGCAATACGCGCAATATTTGCCCTGACAATGCCCAGTTTAGCAGATTAAGGCGTTTATCTATATCTATAAAATCTTTTTGAAACTTGTTTGGCGTACCCGCCTTATATGCATCATTCAGGTATGGGTTCAGTTTATAATTACCCTTGCTATCAAAAAAATCAGACATGGCGGCATATTTAGCCTCTTTAGACAAGCCGGCTATTACCCGAATACTGTCATTGCCCCTTTCCATATCCAATATTGGCACATCATACCAAAGCTGATCCATTAAAGCCATTGACAAAAACACCTGGTCGGCATTAAGGCCGTTGTAGGTATCACTTTTACTTACTTTTCTCAAAAGCTCTGATGAAAATGTATTGGCAGGCTTCATCCTGCCGCCAAAATCCTGTATAATGATATGCCCAAATTTTTCGGCGTGCTCTTCACTTACCTTATACTTTTGAATAATAGAGTCAAGTTGTTTTTCCGATAGCTTTTGGTGGTTATGCTGTGTCTGAGTCTGAGCATTCATATTCATACCCATACCGATAAACAGGAATAATAAAATAACGCTCAGCGATTCTTTTTTAGCCTTTACTTTATTAAGTTTACGAACAAGGTCGCCAAAACGGGAGTTTTTATCAAAAAGTATGGCTAATAATTCAGTATAGAGTAAAAAATAACCTATGTATGAAAGCCAGGTTCCAGCCTGGTCGTGGTTGACCGAAAGTACTGTGCCCTGTTCGTCATCATCAAAAGACGACTGAAAAAAGCGGTAGCCACGGTAATCCAATATATGGTTCATATAAATACTATCCATCCGGTTTACATTGTTCTGTTCGTCTATCAGCATTATTTTACTTTTAAATGATGAATAGCTTTTTTCTGTACCCGGATATTTGTCTGCAATAAAATCATTTAACTTTATGGCAAAAGGCAGTTCATATACTTTGCTGCCATAAAATAATGTATACTCCAGGCTGCCCTGTTTAAATGATACAGGTTCTCCCATTTTACCCATATTCCCTAATACGGTAACATCTTTACTTTGGCCCTCATTGGTTACAGTAACCGTTAATGCTGCATCTTTTTTAGTTTTAAAATCACTATCGGCCTCATATTCTATCTTGCCCTTTATAGCCGGGTCAGGAATTACAAACATGGCACCCCCCACCCTGTATAGCGAACGCATCATTAATGGCTGTACACTGTCCTTTGCCACAGTACCCTGAAGTTGATCTGCCATGCGCATAAACGTACCTTCAAAAGGGGTTGAAATCGTATAATCATCTCCTTTAACCGATATGTTTACCGCCCCGGGTGTGGGCTGGTTAAGTGCAAAAAGTATATTATTTATGCTCTGCACACTCCCCCCTTTTAAAAAATGATCATGGCGAGTACCCATAGACTGTTCTACCAGTTTAAGGTATAGTTCTCCATTTGCATTTTCTTTTATAACTTCTGTTGCTCCCTGTTTATAATCCTTAAACGCAACATCAAAAGGTATATCACTGAATTTGTCTGAAATATCAAAATAATTGCTGGCTAAAAAAGGAACCTCTTTGCTGGTAAACAGCAATGGTTTTTCAAATACTTTACGTCGCATTTGCCCTTGGTGTTCGCCATCAACAAACACGGTTATAAATTTTTTATCCGAGTAAAAACGGCTTTCGGTAGCCCCTTCCCGTATGGGCATCCTGCCTTCAAAACTAATATAGCGGGTTACAAAAGCCCCTATTATTATAAATATAAAAGAAAGGTGAAGTAACAATGTTGCCCATTTTTCTTTTTTATGCAGCTTGTAGCGTTTTATATTACCAAAAAAGTTGACAAAAAACAATAACATAATGGCCTCAAACCACCAGGCGTTGTATATAAATACACGCGCTGTTTCGGTGTTATACGCATCTTCAATAAAAGTACCAATACCCATTGCCAGAGCAAAAACTACAAAAAGCATGGCCATTAAACGGGTGGAGAAAAGAAAGGATATTATTTTATGCATGGCATAGAAAAATCTGTGATAAAGTGTGGCAAAAGTACTTCATAAACTTCTAAAAATAATATTTATCCATTAAAAATATCTCTCAAAAAGCCATAACACTTTTAACCTTAAGAAATTCGGACTTAAAAAACTCAGGCACTATTTATTTTTAATTTAGCGGAATGTATTTATATTTGTAATTCTAATCAATTATCTATAAAATGAAAAAAATTCTATTGGCAGCACTTGTATTTGCATATACTGCTGCTTTTTCTCAAACAAGTGCTACTACAAATGACGGAAAAAAAGTAATTTTGAATAATGATGGCACATGGATGTATGCCGATTGCGCAGAATTGCTGAAAACAGAAAACATCCGGGGGCAAAATATGACATCAGCCAAAGAAAAGGTTGTAGTTGCTAATGGTGCCGGTGGCCTTAGTATAGATTTAATAAAAGGGTCTTCTGCAGTTATGATAAACTTTAGCCCGGCAGACAGGGAAGTTATTTGCGTTGGTACTAAAGCCCCAATGAATGTAGAATTTACCGATGGTACAAAAATAACCGTGACACATATGGGCAAATTAAATTGTGAGGGCAATTTCTCGCTTTTTTTAGGGGAAAGTGTAGGCACAGACAAAGAGCTCGAATTATTTAAAACAAAAACAATAAAAAAAATAAGCATAGAATATTCTAAATCAGAAAATGGTTCTTTGGTAAATTACAGCCGTGATTCTGATTTTACAGCAGATAAAGCAGAGAAGATGAGGAATATTATAAAATGCCTATCTAATATTTAATTTTTCAAATGAGATTTTACAGTAAACTGATTACCCTTATCTTTTGCGGATATTTTTTTAATACCAATGCACAGGATGTTAACCCCAATAACCAGAATAAGTTTGATGATATAGGCTACCGCCGCAGCAGTGTTTATCGTTCTGCATCAGGTGTACCGGGACCGGAATACTGGCAAAACAGGGCCGATTATGTTATAGAGGCAGAGCTTGATGATACTAACAATACTGTTACAGGAAAGCTCACCATGACCTATTATAATAACAGCCCCGAAACGCTGGATTACATTTGGATGTATGTGGAGCAAAACCGTTTTACAGAAGATTCCAGGGGTACCCTTACCACACCTATAGAAGGTAACCGTTATAGTGGCGACACAAATGGTGGTATCACTATAAGTAATGTTTCTGCAAAAACAAAAGGAACCCCATCTTCAAAACACCTTATTTCTGACACACGCATGCAGGTATTTTTTAACCAGCCTGTAAAAGCAAAAGGGGGAAAAGCTACTGTAAGTATGAACTTTACTTTTAAGATACCCATAGCAGGTATGGACCGTATGGGCCAGCTTGAAACCAATAAGGGTATTATCTACTCTATAGCACAATGGTATCCGCGTGTTGCCGTTTTTGATGATGTTGTTGGCTGGAATACAGAACCTTATCTTGGCGCAGGTGAATTTTATCTTGAATACGGTGATTTTGATTATAAGGTAACTGTACCTTATGACCATATTGTTGTTGGGTCAGGCGAGCTTGTTAATGCAAAAGAAGTACTTACAAAAACACAGCAGCAACGTTTGGAACAGGCCGAAAACAGTGATAAAACCGTATTTATAGTTAACCCGCAGGAAGCGGGTAATAAAACCATAACAAGGCCTGTACAATCGGGTAAATTAACGTGGCATTTTAAAATGAAGAATACACGCGATGTAGCCTTTGCCTCTTCAAAATCATTCATTTGGGATGCTGCACGTATTAACCTTCCGCAAGGTAAAAAAGCGCTGGCACAATCGGTTTATCCTAACGAAGATGAAGGCGATAGCGCGTGGGGCCGTAGTACGGAATATACCAAAACATCTATTGAGCATTATTCTGAAATGTGGTATCCCTACCCCTATTCCAATGCAGTAAATGTGGCCTCTAACGTGGGCGGTATGGAATATCCGGGGCTTTCGTTTTGTGGGGCACCGAGTGCGGGTATGGAACTTTGGGAGGTAACTGACCATGAATTTGGCCATAACTGGTTCCCAATGATAGTAGGTTCTAATGAGCGCCGTTATGCCTGGATGGATGAAGGCTTTAACACCTTTATAAATTACTACAGTTCTGCAGCATTTAATAACGGCGAATATAAAGGCGATATTTCTATGGCCCGCAAGCAGGTGCGCTGGTTCCGCTCACCATACAGGGAAAGTATTGCTACTTATCCTGATGTGGCACAATCGCGCAACCTTGGCTTTACCGCTTATTATAAACCTGCCGATGGCCTTATAATGTTGCGTGAATATATACTGGGACATGAAAGGTTTGATAATGCCTTTAGGGCATATATAAAAACCTGGGCATTTAAACACCCACAGCCTTCTGATTTTTATAATTGTATGGAAAATGTAGCAGGAGAAAACCTTAACTGGTTCTGGAGGGGATGGTTTATTAATAATGATAATATAGACCTTGGTATTAGCGGCGTGCGCGAAACAGACGGGGCATCCATCATTACGTTTACAAATAAAGGTGAAATACCAATGCCAGTAGTATTTAAAATTACCTATGCCGATAATTCAACCGAAGAAAAAAGACTTCCTGTAGAAGTATGGCAACGCAGTAACGAGTGGGATTATCTTGTATCTTCGGCCAAAGAGATAAAATCAGTTACTATAGACCCGGGCAATTTTATTCCGGATATTAACCTTGCAGATAATTACTGGTCAAAAGAATAACAAAAGGGAGGCGAAAAATGCCTCCCTTTTTTATACCGTTTTAAGTGCTGCAATTAATAAATCAATATCCTCTTTAGTATTATAATGGCTAAAAGAAATGCGCAATGAAGGTTTTTTAACTTCATTCTCTGGTAAAATTTCCTTTAGTACATGAGAAGGCTTTATACTTCCGGACTGGCATGCGCTGCCTCTTGATATCGCTACTCCTTTCATATCAAGGTGAAACAATATCATTTGTGTCTTTTCTTTCACTAAAGGTAATTGTATGTTTGCAATGTTATAAAACACTTCATCTTCCCTGCCATAAATTTCCCCATTTACTTTATATCCCGGGAAATGGATATTTAACTGTTCTAAAAGATACTTTTTAATTTCAGTTATATACCCCTGCTCTTGTGTCAGGTTTTTATAAGAAACAGTAAGCGCTGTTGCCATACCTCCAACCTGGTGCACAGCCTCGGTACCTGCGCGCAGGCCTTTTTCCTGTTCGCCACCCAAAAGCATAGCCCCTGCACTAAGCCCCTTTTTGATGTAGAGAAAACCCACTCCTTTCGGCCCATGAAATTTATGTGCGCTTGCAACTAAAAAGTCTACCGGTAATTGCTTTACATCCAAAACAAATTTACCAACCGATTGTACCGTATCAGAATGGAAATAAGCATTATATTTTTTACATAACCCACCTACTACATTTAGGTTTAAAACCGTACCTGTTTCGTTATTAACATGCATCAGGCTTACAAGTGTAGGGGTAGTATCTGCCAGTAATTCTTCAAGATGCCCAATATCAATATAACCGCCCGGTAGCAGATTTACATATACTACTTCAATACCCTGGCTTTTTGTTTCTGCAATAGTATTTAAAACCGAATGGTGTTCTATACGGCTACTAATAATACGCTTTACTTTTAATTTTTTTACTGCATTATATAATACCCAGTTATTAGCCTCGGTACCACCCGATGTAAAAATTATTTCGCGCGCTTCGGCATTAATCATAGAAGCAATAGCTTTACGCGATGCTTCCAGCACTACTTTTGCAGATCGGCCAAAGCTGTGAGTTGATGATGGGTTACCATATGTTTGAGATAAAATACGTGTTATTTCTTCGGTAACTTCAGGGCGAAGTGCTGTGGTAGATGCATTATCTAGGTAAACCATTTTCATACCCGCAAAATTACATAAAATTAGTTTTGTGAGCCATACACGCTATTAGATGAAATTACGTTATAACAAAACACTAAAAAACAGTATTTTTGTACAAAATCTATTTATGAAAAAGATATTTTGCCTTTTAGCCGCATTTGCCCTGTTTACCGGATGCGATGACGGAGATATGACTTTTAAAACATTTGACTTTGAAGATGCCAATGTAGAAGTATGTGGTGATAATACCTTATATAAAGTAAACGGTACTGAAGTCTTAATATTAAACTTAAACCCCTCTTACTTACAAAATGCTGAAAGTGAGCCTGAACAGTTTAGCACTGATGCTATAACATACCGCAATTACAGTGGTACAGGTGCCGGGAACACACTCTGCAGCGAGGTACCCAGTGCTAACCCTACTGTTATAGACGAGTGGAATGGTGAAGGTACTATAAGTATAGAAACCAATGCGGTGCTTGATGTTGAAACCGGCTTGCTGGCAGGCTATGACCATAAAATAATTTTAGTAGATGTAAGCTTTAACAAAGGTGACGAAGTTATAAGAATACTTGATAGTGATTTTGGTACCATACGTACCACATTAGGCTTTACTTTTAATTTTGAATTTGATGAGGAAGACGGAAATCAGCCGGAGACCTGTGACGATAGTAATATTTTATACAAAACAGATGCTAATGCAGCATTACTATTTGAGTTTGGAGCCGCTGCTTTCCCTAATTCAACAGGCGAAATTATCATAGATCTTAGCAATGATACTGATGATAACACATTACAATTAAATGTATATAACGGCAGCCCGGGGTTAGCTAATATATGTGACAATTATGCTTTAACGCCACAGCTGATAGAAAAGTGGACAGCCACTGAGGGCACTATTAAAATTAATACCACGTACAATACCGACACCGGATATTATGACCACAGTATTTATTTTGATGATGTGAAATTCACCAATGCCGCAAATGAGGATGAATCATTTTTTATAAGTGATTTAGACGACTTTGATGAAACAACAGGTTATAATTTCGGGATTTATAACACCCAGTAATTAATTATCTTTCAGGGTTTTGTTTTATATACACCTCTGTGGCGCCAAGGCCGTATTTTTGGTAATCGGCATCCTGTATAACAATGCCTTCATAACGGCCAAATAAAAAATCGAGTTCAGCTTTTAATATGCCTTCGCCCACGCCGTGTATAAAAACTACTTTAGGCATACGGTTGAGCATGGCAAATTCTAACTGGCGCTTGGCTGTTTCTGTCTGTAGTGTTAGTATGTCATAATTACTCATCCCTCTTTTATTCGGCACAAGCTTTTCAATATGCAGGTCTACCTCCAATACAAAACCCTCCTTTTTGGCACGTTTTTCTTTCGTAAAAGAGCGTTTTTTAGGTTCCTCTTTTTCCTTTAATACAGCGCTTATACTTTTATTCATAAAAAGAGCCCGCATATCAGTATCTGCAGCAATAGCAACAAGTTCGTTTTCGCCAAATTCAAGTTCAAAACCTTCAATGGTTTCAACTATAACCTTGTTCCCTTTATATCCCTTAACACTACCGTTAAAAGAATCATCAAGGGCTGCTACCTTATCTCCTTTATTAAATTTCTTCATCACGGCCTTCTTCATGGTCATTATGCTTGCTCGGTACTTTCGACATTAACCGCATTAATCCCAACATAAATGCTACAATGGCAATAACCATAATAAGCATATTGGGTTTAGCAAGAGATTGCTCATACAGCGCTAAAAAAGCAGCAGCAAACATTAATACTATATAAATTGTTTTCATAAAAAAAAGCCCGGGGAAAAAGCGCCCGGGCCATATTAAATTTATTTTTTATTACATAGATGCGGCAACACCTGCAATTATTATTAACAATGAAATGGCATATATTGCAAGTACAATAATCATTAGTATACCTACAAATTTATAATGTGATTTAAGGTTGCTAAATGATTCTTCTAAACGCTCACTGTTACTTTCAGCCAGGGCTTTCTTTGCTTTAATAGCAAATAAATAAAGATACCTCACCGGAAAAAAGTATAACAACGCAACTATTAAAAGGTATACACCCATTATTGCGCCGGCACCAGCTCCCATTGCTCCCATACCGCTATTCATAAGAACACCTGCACCGGTGGTAAACATTACTAAAGCAAATAATATAAAAATGCCTAAAAAAACAAATCCAATAATAGCCAGGAACCTTGCCCACTTGGCTATTTCAGCTAAAAAAGCTTTTGCACCTTCTGTAAGTTGGAGTTCAAATGATTCGAAAGCAGAATTGTCTTCCATAATAATTTAGTTTATTTAGTGATTAATTGATTATTCAAACTCTTTTAAAGTGCTTATAATTATTTCAACACAATCCAGCAACTGTTCCTTTGTTATTACAAGCGGTGGTGCAAAACGTATAATATTACCGTGAGTTGGCTTGGCTAAAAGTCCTTTTTTACTTAAGGCAACACAAATATTCCAGGCAGTATCGCTGTCTTCGGTGTCATTAATTACAACAGCATTAAGCAACCCCTTACCCCTAACCTTTGCAGCAATAGTACTCTGCTTAATATATTCATTTAACTCACTGCGAAAAATTTCACCAAGAGCCTCTGCATTCTCTGCAAGCGCTTCTTCTTTAACTACTTCAAGCGCGGCGATGGCTACAGCTGCAGCTATGGGATTACCCCCAAAGGTAGAGCCGTGTTGGCCTGGCTGTATTACATCCATAACTTCATCATTGGCTAAAACCGCCGAAACAGGATACGCTCCCCCTGATAGCGCCTTGCCCAGGATAAGGATATCAGGTTTTACATTTTCATGTTGTACAGCCAGTAATTTACCTGTGCGCGCTACACCGGTTTGTACCTCATCTGCAATAAAAAGCACGCCATGTTCTTTACAAAGTTCTTTAGCCTTGCTAAGGTAACCATCGGCAGGTACATATACACCGGCTTCACCCTGTATAGGTTCTACTAAAAAACCGGCAATATTTTTTTCTTTTTTCAGCACTGTTTCAAGTGCAGCGATATCATCATAAGGTATTTTTACAAATCCGGGAGTGTAAGGCCCAAAATTTTTACGGGCAGTTTCATCGTTAGAAAAAGATATAACTGTTGTAGTACGGCCATGAAAATTATTTTCGCAAACAATAATTTTTGCTTCATTTTCATGCATCCTCTTCCGTTCATAAGCCCATTTACGGCATATTTTAATAGCTGTTTCAACTGCTTCTGCCCCAGTATTCATGGGTAATACCTTATCAAAACCAAAATATTTGGTTACAAACTCCTCATATTTACCCAACTGGTCATTATAAAATGCACGCGAGGTAAGCGTAAGGGTTTGTGCCTGGTTTACCATGGCATCAATAATTTTAGGATGGCAATGTCCTTGATTTACAGCAGAATAAGCTGAAAGAAAATCATAATATTTTTTCCCTTCAGCATCCCATACATGTACCCCTTTACCTTTGCTTAGTACAACAGGCAGTGGGTGATAGTTATGGGCTCCATATTTATTTTCTAATACAATAGCTTCTTGCGAGCTTAATTTCTCTAATACCGGCATTTTGAAATTTTGATTTTTAAATTCTTAAAAACAGTAATTCCTTCTTTATGGAGAGAAATCATCCTTAAGGCTGCAAATTAATAAAAATAAAATTATTTCAGGAAGATTTGGACCGTCTTAATACTTACTTATACTTTTACCTTCACTAAAATCTCTCCTAAAAGTTCAACAATCCTGTCTTTAAGTTTTTGAGGTTCTATTATCTTGGCATAATCTGCAAAGCTAAGGTACCAGCGTGCCAGCCCCTCCTCTAGCGACTGGGTTAGGAAAGTCATTTCAACCCCATCATTGGTTATGGTTTCTGACACAAAACCATAAAAATGCCGCCTTGACTGTATATACGGCACAACGGACTTATCAAAGCAGATTACCGCCTTTTGCAATGCCGGTAATGCCTTCTCCTGCTGCTGTGCTTCATATTCTTGTAAAGAAACACGTTCCTGTTGTGAAATATCGGTTTTAGCAAGGCTGATAATCCTGTCTAAACGAAACTGGCGGTAAGTTTCCCTTAAATGGCAATAGGCAATAGTATACCAGTTATCATTTTCATGAAAAACACCAATGGGTTCTATGAGGCGGCTTGTAACCTCATCATTACCAAAAGTTTTGTACTCTATATCAACAGCCTTTTTATCAGAGATAGCCTTTAGGAGTACATTAAGGTAGTTTTCCGGCTTATTATTATTTGTTTTACTGTTTTTTATTAATATATGGCTATCAAGTTTTTCAACCAGATCTTTTTCATTGCTTCGTAATACTGCTTTTACCTTAAACATGGCCGAAGCAAATTGCTCCCTTGTAGCGGCATCGGTAAATTTTTCCATCAGCTTTTCGGCAGCCACAAAGGCGGTAGCCTCTTCCGGGGTAAACATAACCGGGGGCAAGCGATAACCATCTACCAGCATATAACCTAACCCTGCCTCTCCATAAATAGGTACACCGGCTTCTTCCAGCGAGCGAATGTCACGGTAAACTGTGCGCAGGCTTATATCAAAGCGTTGGGCAAGATCTTGTGCCTTTACTACTTTTTTAGACTGTAGCTGTATTAATATAGCGGTTATACGGTCAAAACGGTTCATGTCTTTTTTTCAAATATAAAAAAAGCCCCTAAAAAGAGGCTTTAAAAGTTTTATAATACAAAAAATTAATTTTGCACTAGTGTAGCATTGCTGGATATTTGTGTATTTAGCAACTTTGAAACAGGGCAGTTTTGCTCTGCTTTGGTAACCAGTTGCTGAAAATGCTGTGTTTCGATATCATCAATCCTAGCTATAACGGAAAGATGGGAACCTGCAATACTGCCATTCTGAAAATTAACATCGCATTTAGTTTCTATAGAGGCAACAGTGTAACCTGCCTCATTTATGTAGGCCGTTAGCTGCATTGTAAAACAGCCGGCATGAGCCGCAGCAATCAACTCTTCGGGGTTAGTGCTTGTTCCTTCTTCAAAACGTGTTTTATAGCTGTATTGGGTATTGTTAAGCACATTACTCTCAGTACTTATTTTGCCATCCCCTTCTTTTAATGATCCTGCCCATACGGCAGTGGCATTTCTTTTCATAATAGTAAAGTTTTTGTTTGTAGTTTTATAAAGTTACTTAAAGCAAAAACAAACAAAGACGTACTTATTTTATTTAACAGAAGTTTATTATATCAGGAAAGCATTTCAAGAAGTTTTAGCGTAGTATTCCAGTTGCGTGTAGTAGCTTTTAATTTTAACTTACCCTCTATAAAAGAGTTTGTGAGTTTAGAATCGGCAGCGCTTTGCGAAAGTTTTAAATAAAGTATATTGCCAATGGCTTTGTACACATCATCGCTCCTGTTAAATTTATTCATTTGGTCTATACCCTGCGGAGATACATCCCCCGCAAGAAAGCACACAAAAAACTTTTTAATACCTGAAGGTTCCGGTTCTCTCGTTGTATAAGGGTTGCTATCTATTACCTTTTCTAAATCGGCTTTATCAAGTATAAATATAAAAACGTCATGGCCGTACTCTTTATATAATAATACTTCCAGGTTTTTGGCAATTTTAGCCTTATTGGTTTCATCTGTCTCAAAAACTACATTACCGCTTTGTATGTAAGTAGCAACATTTTTAAACCCATTGTTTTCCATAAGTTTACGCAAATGCTCCATTTTAATAATATTATGCCCGCTTACATTTACAGCACGAAAAAGGGCAAGGTATTTTGGCATAATAATGAGTTTTGAAGTTATAAGAATAAAAGATTTAAATATAACACTTATTTTTGCGGCATGGGAAGAAGAAAAACAGAAAAGATAGTTTTTAATAATATAGCGGTGCTGGACGCTGGCGCTAAAGGCGTTTCTGTAGCAAAAGCACCCGATGGCAAGGTAATATTTATACCCAATGTAGTACCGGGCGATGTGGTAGATGTACAAACCATGAAAAAGCGCAAGGCGTATTATGAAGGTAAAGCTACACACATTCATGAATATTCTGCCGACAGGGTTATACCCCCGTGCAAACATTTTGGATCTTGCGGCGGCTGCAAATGGCAGAACATGAATTATGAAAAGCAGCTTTACTACAAAAACCGCGAGGTATACAATCACCTTAAACGCATAGGCAAGGTAGACTTACCGGAATTTGAACCCATAAAAGGCAGCGATAAACAGTTTTTTTACCGCAATAAAATGGAGTTTTCTTTCTCTAACGCACGTTGGATGACTGAGGATGAAATTAACAGTAGTGAAGAAATTGACAACCACAACGCACTGGGTTTCCATATACCGCGCATGTGGGACAAAATACTGGATATTACACATTGCCACCTTCAGGAAGACCCAAGCAATGCCATACGTAATGAAGTTCGCGATTTTGCCAATGCCAACAATATGGCATTCTTTAACCCACGGGAACATAGCGGGCTTTTGCGTACCCTGATGCTACGCACAGCATCAACAGGGGAAATTATGGTGCTTATCCAGTTTTTTGATGATAATAAACAACAGCGTGAACTGTTGCTTGATCATTTACAACATAAATTCCCTGTAATTACATCACTGCAATATGTGATCAACCAAAAGGCCAACGATACTATTTATGACCAGGAGGTAGTGCTTTACAAAGGGCGTGATTATATTTTGGAAGAAATGGAAGGGCTTACTTTTAAAATTAATGCCAAATCCTTCTACCAGACAAACAGTGCACAGGCGTATGAACTTTATAGCATTACGCGCGACTTTGCAGGACTTACCGGTAATGAATTAGTATATGATCTATATACCGGTACAGGTACTATTGCCCAGTTTGTATCGCGCAAGGCAAAAAAAGTTGTGGGTGTAGAGGCTGTACCAGAAGCTATTGCCGATGCTAAAGCCAATGCCAGCCACAATAATATAGACAACTGCGAGTTTTTTGTGGGAGACATGAAAGAAGTTTTTAACGATGATTTTATAAACACACACGGCAGGCCGGATGTTATTATAACCGACCCGCCTCGTGATGGTATGCATAAAGATGTTATAGCACAAATACTACAAATTGCACCCCAAAAAGTAGTATACGTTAGCTGTAACTCTGCCACGCAGGCGCGCGACCTGGCCCTGATGGACGAATTTTATAAGGTTACCCGCGTAAGGCCTGTAGATATGTTTCCGCAAACACACCATGTGGAAAATGTTGTACTTTTGGAGAAACGATAAGTTGCTATGAAAAAATTGACTGCTACAGTACTTTTACTTGTTTTGGCAAGCTGCTATTTATTGAGTTGCGAAAAAGATGATATTTGCCCGGAAGGAACCGTAACTACCCCAAGTATGGTTATTGAAATTTTTAACGCCGAAAACCGTAGTGTCGCAAGGGCTGTTGACAGCCTGCGTCTTTTTATTGAAGGCCGTGAAGACACTATAAGGTTGGGCAGTACCAGTAAATTCAGGCTACCGCTGCTCGTTGATGCCGAAAATGTGAAATGGGGATTAAAACAAGGTACACGTGTAACCGGAAACCATTACATCTACAATATTGATTATCTTGAGTTTACTTACACAAAAGAAGAAGAATACATAAACAGGGCATGCGGATTTAAAGACAGCTTCAGGCTGGTGCCGGGAACTAATTTAGTACCGAACCCCACACTTACAAACGGCCCCGGTGCCGAAGGCCTTTGGATTGATGATATTGATGTAGAAACCAGTAACATAATAAACGAAAATGAAACACACATTAAAATTTATTATTAATTTTTTATTACTGGTTTCAGCAACTGCTTTTTCGCAGACTGTTACTAATGTAGACAGCCTGCCTAAAACCACAGTGGTTAAAGACACTGCCGTACCCGTATACCCACAGCGTTATGGCCTGCGTGTAGGTGTAGACCTGTACAGGCTGGCACGTTCTTTTTATGAAGATGGCTACAAAGGTATTGAACTGGTTGGCGATTACAGGCTGAAGAAAAAGCTATATGCTGCTGCAGAACTTGGTACTCTTGACTATACCATTGATGAACCGCAGTTAAATTATACCACTAAAGGAAGTTATCTTAAAATTGGTGTTGATTATAATACCTATGAAAACTGGCTGGATATGGAAAATATGATTTATGTGGGAGGCAGGTATGGCTTTTCGAGCTTTAGCCAGACACTTAATACATATACAGTATACCAAAACTCTAATATTGATGGTACTGGTAACTACCTAACCGATGTTACTATTAATGCTGATAGGGAATATAAGGCTCTTTCTGCACACTGGGTAGAGTTTGTGGCCGGCCTTAAAGCAGAACTTTTTAATAATGTTTTTTTAGGGTTTAGCTTAAGGCTGAATTACCTGATTACAGATAAAAAACCTACCGATTTTGATAACCTGTATATACCGGGTTTTAACCGTACTTATGACGGAAAATTTGGCGTGGGTTTAAACTATACCATTTCCTATTTTATTCCGCTTTATAAAAAGCAGCCTGTAAAACCTGAAACTAATTAATTGTTATTTCTTGCGTATTTTATTATTATTGCCCAGGCTGCATTTATAAAAAACAATAATATAATTATTGCTATAAGCACTATTGAATAGTAACAAACGTACGACGCCCATATATTGTAACCAATTGAATAATAAAAACTTATAATTAGTAAATAAAATGTTAGTGGTACTACTATAAGTTGTAATATTGATACAAGCCTGTTTAGTTTCATCTTAAAAAAATAAAAGCAGAAATATAACAGTACTATTGCCCCAACGCTATATAACAGAAAAATAAGGTTAAGTGTACAGGCATCAAAAGCCCAGCCTACGGTGCGGTTTGAACCCCAGGTTCCCGAAACACCACTAGCCCATAAATAATAATACACAATCATAGAAAGCCATGTTATTAAAGCAGGCAATACTATAAGGGCAATTATTGATAAGGCAACATGAGCCGGATTTTTAAAATTAACACGCAGCCAAGCCATTAGTCAATATTCTCAATACTTTTATAAGCATCAATAATCTCTTTAACCAGCCTGTGGCGCACAATATCTTTATCATCAAGATATAATATACCTACTCCTTTAACATTTTTAAGTATTAGCAAAGCCTCTTTTAATCCGGAATTAGTTCGGCGTGGTAAATCTACCTGTCCGGGGTCACCAGTAATCATAAACTTAGCATTACGCCCCATACGGGTTAAAAACATTTTCATTTGAGAATGTGTGGTATTTTGCGCTTCATCTAATATTACAAAAGCATGATCTAGCGTACGCCCACGCATAAATGCAAGGGGAGCTATCTGTATGATGCCCTTTAAAATATAATCTTCTAATTTTTCAGGCGGAATCATATCCCGCAATGCATCATAAAGCGGCTGCATGTAAGGGTCCAGCTTTTCTTTCATGTCACCTGGTAAAAACCCAAGGTTCTCCCCTGCTTCTACAGCCGGGCGTGTAAGTATAATACGTTTTACCTGCTTTTCTTTTAACGCCTTTACTGCCAAAGCAACCCCGGTATACGTTTTACCTGTACCGGCAGGGCCTACAGCAAAAACCATGTCATTCTCCAGCATGGTATCTACCAGTTTTTGCTGGTTTGGGGTCATGGCCTTTATAAGCTTACCCCCTACCCCATGCACCAGTATTTTATCATTAGGGTTCATTTGCTCAACGTTGGTATCGCTGTTTATAACACGCTCAATAACATTATCATCAATATTATTATAGCGTGAAAAATGAAGCATGAGCCGCTTAAAGCGGGTTTCAAACTCATCGAGCAATGTTTTTTCGCCAAATGCTTTTAATGTGGTACCCCGGGCTACAATTTTAAGCTTAGGATAGTATTTTTTTATTGTTTCAAGGTGTTTATCCTGTGCTCCCCAAAAATCTTTGGGCGCAATATTGGTTAGTTCAATAATCCGTTCGTTCAAAAGCAGTAGTTTTTAATTTAAATTTATAGCAGTATAATTATTAGCTTTGCATTCAAATTTAGTGAATTTTTAATCTGCTTTTTAAAAGTTTTACACAATTTTTATGTCAATAATTACCCTTACTACAGACTTTGGCCTTAAAGACCATTTTGTGGGTGCCCTCAAGGGTAAAATCTTATCGGCATATAACCAGGCAGCCATTATAGATATATCGCACCATATAGACCTTTTTAACATACCGCAGGCCAGCTACATAATTGGTGCGGCTTATGAAAGTTTCCCAGAAGGCACTGTTCACCTTATTGGTGTTGATGCAGAATATTCCAAACAAAACAGGCATATTGCTATGCAGCTAAACGGGCACTTTTTTATTTGTGCCGATAACGGCATATTAAGCCTGCTGAGCCAGAAAATTGTGCCTCAAAAAATAGTAGAAATAAACATACACGACCGCCTGCCCGAAAATGCCAGCGATATGGATGTATTTGTAACCGTTGCCTGCCACCTGGCAAAAGGCGGCAGCCTGAATGTAATAGGGCGCGAAACCAATGAGATAAAACCCATACAGGAGCTACAACCCACAGTGGCAGATGATAAAAATTCTATAAGAGGGTGCGTAGTATATATAGATCATTTTGGTAACTGCGTTACCAACATTACCCAAAAGCAGGTGCGAGAAGCAGCGCGTGGCAGGGATTTTGAAATAAATTTTAGTACCAAAATAATTAAAGGGGTAAAAAAAGGCTATTCTGATTTTACGGTTAATGAGCGTTTTTCACTTAAAAATTATGAAGGGGAAAAGCTGGCTATATTTAACGAAGCAGGCTATCTCGAAATTGCCATTTACCGCAGTAACCCCTCTACTGTAGGTACGGCAAGCAGCCTTTTCGGGCTAAAATACAGGGATGTGGTATCGGTAGTATTTAAATAATAAAAACTGTATGTTTGTACGCATAGTAAAAATGGCCTTTACAGAAGAAAAAGTTGATGAATTTCTTGAAAATTTTGAAAAGGCACGCCATGAAATACGAAATGTAAAAGGAAACCGTTTGTTAGAATTATACCGGGACAGGCAACACAACAACGTGTTTTTTACCTATAGTTACTGGGAAAGTGAAGATGATCTGGAAAATTACAGAAAATCGGAACTGTTTAAAGAGGTATGGGGTAAAACCAAGCCTCTGTTTTCTCAAAAAGCGGAAGCCTGGAGTGTAGACAAACTGATAACTATGCCATAAATAAGTTGAGGTATAAAAACTAATTTTAATGAATACTTTAATAAGAAAACTATATTATTCACTTCCTGTAAATTTAAGATATGCTGCAAGAAGGATACTCTATTTACCCCAAGACCTTTTGAGGGATAAAAAAACACTTGTACCACCAAAAGGTAAAATTTTTACCGGACGGGGAAATTTTTCTGAAACAGGTAAGTTTTTTTTAGAACGGTTTAAAAAGTACGGCAATATTACCCCAAAAAGCCATGTGTTAGATATAGGCTCTGGCATTGGAAGAATGGCAGTGCCCTTTACAGGATTCCTTGATAAGGACGGTGTGTATGAAGGGTTTGATATTGTAAAAATGGGAGTAGACTGGTGTACAGATAATATTACGAAGCAGTATCCAAATTTCAGGTTTAAGCATATTCCGCTAAAAAATGACCTTTATAATCTGAGTACCGATTTACAGGCCTCTAAAATGGTTTTCCCGTATGAAGATGATTCTTTTGATTTTGTGTTCCTTACATCAGTTTTTACCCATATGCTGCCCGAAGATGTAGAAAATTACATTAAAGAAATAAAACGTGTTTTAAAACCCGGTAAAATTTGCTTTGCACAATTTTTTATTTTAGATAATGGCAGCAGGGAATCTATGTTAAAAAAAGGCAGCAAAACGTTTAACTATGATTATGGTAATTATGCTTTGATGGATAAAAATGTGAAAGAAGCCAATGTAGCATATGATAAAGATTACATAATTAACTTTATTAAAGATGCTGATTTAAAAATCGAACACTTTATGAGGGGATTTTGGTCTGGCCTTGAACCACACCCGATAAATGAACACCAGGATATTATTATTTTCATGAAGAAATGAAAGCATTATTACTAAGAGAAATAAAATCATTTTTCGGGTCGCCTGTTGGTTACTTGGTCATTGCTGTATTTTTATTGCTCAACAGCCTTTTTCTATGGGTTTTTGATGGCGATTTTAATATACTGAACAGCGGTTTTGCAGACCTCACCCCTTTCTTCACAATTTCCCCCTGGATATTACTGTTCCTTATACCGGCAGTAACTATGCGCAGCTTTTCAGATGAAAAAAAACAGGGTACTATAGAGCTTTTATTTACCAAGCCGCTAACAACCTGGGAAATTGTAAACGGAAAATTTTTTGGAGCTTTCATATTAATTGTACTGGCACTGTTACCCACTGTTATTTATATAATTGTGCTCAACAACCTGGGCAACCCGCCCGGCAATGTAGATATGGGCAGTACATTAGGCTCTTATTTTGGGTTATTGTTTCTTATAGCAAGCTATACTGCCATAGGCATATTTACATCAGCACTTACAGATAACCAGATTGTAGCATTTATAGTGTCATTATTTTTATGTTTTTTATTTTATTTTGGCTTTGAGGGCCTTTCCGGCTTTGCAGGTAGCTTTAGTAATGTTGTAGCCTACCTGGGCATGGATTACCACTTTAAAAGTATGAGCCGTGGGGTGCTGGATACGCGTGATATTATTTATTTCACCAGCATTGCTTTCCTGTTTTTATCGTTCACTGTTTATAAACTTAAAACACTGAAATGGTAATGGAAAAAGCTAAAAAAAACAACTCCCGCCCGCTTGTTATTATCATACTGGCTGTTTTGGCAATTAATTTTATAGGCGCTTACTTTTTTAAACGATTAGACCTCACACAGGATAAGCGGTATACCCTTTCACAAACTTCATTAAACCTGGTACAATCAGTTCAGGAGCCTTTATATATAGAAATTTTTCTTGACGGTGAATTTCCGGGGGAGTTTAAAAAATTGCAGGACGAAACCCGCCAGTTTCTTGAAGAATACACAGCATATAATCCACAGATACGCTTTAGTTTCTTTAACCCTATGGATGAATCTGAAGGAGCCGATGAAGAAAAAAGAAATTTGATTTATACTATATTTAAGCTCGACAGCCGTGTTGACCCGAGTGAAGAAGGCGAAATAAAAAACAGCATTGCCGGTATTACCGACCTTGATAAAGCTGTTTTTGACTCGTTTATAGGAGCCGGAATGAAACCTGCCAGTGTAAATATGGTAGATAAAGGCAAACAGTCTGAAACACTTATATTTCCATGGGCTATAGCTACCTATAAAGGGCGTAGTGTAAAAATTCCGCTGCTTAAAAATAGTTTAGGAGCCTCTACATCAGAAAAAGTAGAAAGCTCTGTACAACAACTTGAATATGTTTTTGCTGATGCCCTTAATAAACTTATTAACGAAAAGCAAAAGAAGATTGCCGTACTACAAGGCAACGGCGAAATAGCCGGGGGCTACATGGCTGATTTTTTAAGAAAGCTACAGGAAAATTATTTTACGGCACCTTTTACGCTTGACTCTGTAGCGGCAAATCCAATAGCTACATTAAAACAACTAAAGGAATATGACCTTGCCATAATAGCCAAGCCCACACAAAAATTTACTGAAGAAGAAAAAGAAGTACTGGATCAGTATATCATAAATGGTGGTAAAACCCTTTGGCTTATAGATGCCGTACAGGTTGAAATGGACAGCCTGTATAACCAAACCGGCAGCACCTATGCCCTGCCCCGCGACCTGAACCTTAACGACATGTTTTTTAAATATGGTTTCCGTGTAGAGCCTGATATTATTAAAGATGAACTGGCAACCCCTATAAAGCTGGCAACCGGTGCACAGGGCAGCCAAACACAATATCAGGAATATATGTGGAAGTACGCTCCTTTTATTTATCCAAATTCAGAGCATCCCATAGTTAAAAATATGGGGGGGATAAAATTTGAGTTTGCCAACCCTATAGATACCCTTAAAAACGACATTGCCAAAACGGTGCTGTTAACATCATCTCAGTACAGCCGAAAAGTTGGTACACCAACAGTTGTAAACCTCTCTATGGTGGCAGAACAGGTAAACCCTGCTGACTATCAGGGAGAAGGATATATGGCTGTTTCTGTTCTGTTAGAAGGTAAGTTTCATTCCATGTACGAAAACCGTGTGCTGCCTTTTAAAGATAAATCATACCAGACTATTGGTAAAGACAGTAAAATGATTGTAGTGTCTGATGGGGATGTTATTAAAAACCAATTTGATAAAAACAATCAGGCATTAGAGCTCGGGTATGATAAATGGACAGGCCATTTATATGAAAACAAAGAGTTTTTATTAAACAGCGTAAACTACCTGCTTGATGACAATGGGCTTATTTATATACGCAGCAAAGATGTGCATCTGCCTATGCTTGATACCCAGAAAGTATATGATAATTATACACAGTCAAAAGTTATTACGGTAGGGTTGCCTCTGCTAATCCTTCTTGTTTTTGGGCTTCTATTTACATTCCTTCGTAAGAGGGCATATTCAAAATAATTATTGTGTTGATAAAAAAGTTTCAATAATCCACCATATTAAAATATATTTGCTACTTACATTTAGTATAACCCATGATGAAATTTATAGTATCGAGTTCATATTTACTTAAACAATTACAAGTATTAGGCAGCGTTATAAACAGCAGTAATACATTGCCTATACTGGATAACTTTTTATTTGAGTTAAATGGCTCAGAATTAAAAGTATCGGCATCAGATTTAGAAACTACTATGTCTGCCACCCTGGAGATTGATTCAGACAGCAATGGCAGCATAGCGGTTCCTGCAAAATTGCTTTTGGAAACACTTAAAACATTCCCTGAGCAACCGCTTACCTTTACTGTTGAAGATAACAACACTATTGAGATAAGCTCAAATTCAGGTAAATATGCATTGGCGTATGCCTCTGGCGACGAGTTTCCAAAATCTGTAAGCCTTGAAGATCCTTCAAGTACTATTGTACCTGCCGAGGTTTTGGCAACTGCTGTAAGCAAAACTATTTTTGCCGCCGGTAATGATGATTTACGCCCGGTAATGTCTGGGGTATTCTTTCAGTTTTCTCCGCAGGGATTAACTTTTGTAGCTACCGATGCACATAAACTGGTTAAATATGCCAGAACTGATGTCACAGCTTCTCAGGTAGCTGATTTTATCATGCCTAAAAAGCCACTCAACATTTTAAAAAGTATTCTGGCTACTTCTAATTCAGAAGTTACAGTTGAATATAATGATGCCAATGCTACTTTTTCTTTTGATAATTATGTCCTTACCTGCCGCTTAATAGATGGCAAATACCCTAATTATGAAGCCGTTATACCAAAAGAAAACCCTAACAAACTACTTATAGACAGAACGCAGTTTTTAAGCTCTGTAAGGCGTGTAGCTATATTTTCTAATAAAACAACACACCAGATACGCCTTAAAATTGCCGGAACAGAATTAAATATATCTGCAGAAGATATTGACTATTCAAATAAGGCTGAAGAACGCCTTACCTGCGATTATCAGGGAGATGACATCCAGATAGGTTTTAATTCGAGGTTTTTAACCGAAATGCTGAATAACCTGCATAGTGATGAAATTCAGCTTGAAATGTCATTACCAAACCGTGCGGGCATACTTACCCCTGTTGACGGACTGGATGAAGGCGAAACAGTAACCATGCTGGTAATGCCGGTAATGCTCAACAATTAAGCAAAATATTTGTTATTATATAAATCGGGCTGCCTAAAGGTTTTAGGCAGCCCGATTTATTTCTGACATAATAATTAAAAACTATATCTTTTTATAATAACCTATCCACGCCTAACTTTAGCAATATATTTCCCTTTAATTAGTAACTTCGCTTTTGCAAAGTTTTCCGGATGAATAACCTCCTTGAAACTCCTATAGAATACCTTAAAGGCGTTGGCCCTACCCGCGGCAAATTGCTGCGCGATGAACTGGGTATTAAACAATATGCCGATTTATTAAACCTGTACCCTAACCGTTATATAGACCGTACGCGCTATTACCGTATTAATGAGCTGCAAAATAATAATGCAGAAGTACAGGTAGCAGGAAAAGTTGTTCACTTAAAAACAGTTGGCGATAAAAAGCCCCGATTGGTAGCCACATTTAGGGATGACACCGGAGAAATGGAATTAGTTTGGTTCCGTGGACAAAAATGGGTTCGGGAAGCTATAAAAATTAATGAGCCTTATGTAATTTTTGGTAAGGTGAGTGCTTTTAATGGTGTATTTAATATGCCGCACCCGGAAATGGAACTTCTCAGTGAGCACCAGGCCAGCCTGCGTAGCGCTATGCAGCCAGTATACCCAAGCACAGAAAAACTTTCACAAAGGGGAATTAGTAATAAGATGATTAATAAAATGATGCAACAGCTTTTTGTAGAAACAAAAGCGCTGTTTGCCGAAGTATTGCCGCAAAGCATTATAAACGACCTTAAGCTGCTGCCAAAAAATGCTGCACTCTTTAATATACATTTCCCAAAAAGCCAGGAACTGCTGGCAAAAGCACAATTCCGTTTAAAGTTTGAAGAGCTTTTTTTTATCCAGCTACAGCTCATTACAAAAAACCTTGTGCGTAAACATAAAATTAAAGGGCACCCATTTGGTAATATTGGCGAATATTTTAATAAATTTTATAATAACTACCTGCCTTTTAACCTTACCAATGCTCAAAAAAGGGTAATAAAAGAAATACGTAATGATATGGGGCAGCCCGCCCAGATGAACCGCCTGTTGCAGGGCGATGTAGGCTCAGGGAAAACTATAGTGGCATTTATGAGCATGCTTATTGCCCTTGATAATGGTTTCCAGGCATGCCTTATGGCACCCACCGAAATTTTAGCCAGCCAGCATTTTATCGGGTTAAATGAACTTGCAGCGCCAATGGGCCTTAACATTAAATTACTTACCGGGTCTACCAAAATATCTGAACGGAGAATTATACATGAAGAGCTGGAAAACGGCAGCCTGCATATTATTATAGGTACCCATGCCCTATTGGAGGATAAAGTAAAATTTAAAAATCTTGGCTTGGCCATTATAGATGAGCAGCACCGCTTTGGGGTTGAGCAGCGCAGCAAGCTGTGGCATAAAAATGATATTCCGCCGCACGTACTCGTAATGACGGCAACACCAATACCCCGCACACTGGCCATGAGCCTTTATGGTGACCTGGATATTTCGGTAATTGACGAGCTCCCCCCGGGACGTAAACCCATTCAGACAGTACACCGGTATGATGCCAATCGCTTAAAGGTTTGGAAATTTCTTAAAGATGAAATTGCCAAAGGCAGGCAGGTGTATATTGTATATCCACTGATTCAGGAAAGTGAAAAACTGGATTATAAAGATTTAATGGATGGGTACGAGAGCATTTCACGTGATTTTCCGTTACCTCAATATAGTGTGAGCATTGTGCACGGGCAAATGAAACCTGCCGATAAAGACAGCGAAATGTCTCGTTTTGCAGCGGGTAAAACAAATATTATGGTAGCTACAACGGTTATTGAGGTTGGTGTTAATGTGCCCAATGCCAGCGTTATGGTAATTGAAAGCGCCGAACGTTTTGGACTTTCGCAACTGCATCAGCTGCGCGGGCGTGTGGGCAGGGGGGCTGAACAAAGCTATTGTATATTAATGACCAGCCATAAGCTGAGCAATGATAGCAAAACCCGGCTGGAAACTATGTGCCGCACTAATGACGGTTTTGAAATTGCCGAAGTTGACCTGAAATTGCGCGGCCCCGGCGATATTATGGGCACACAGCAAAGTGGTGTACTAAATTTGCAAATAGCCGATATTGTAAAAGACCGCGAAATACTTTCGCTGGCAAGGCAATATGCCATAGCATTGCTAAAAACCGATCCGAACATGAAACTGCCTGAAAATGCATCCCTGCGTAACGCCTACATTGAGCTTACTAAAAAGAAGAATATCTGGAATTATATCTCGTAAGTAGGCTTTCTAACGGTTAAAACTATTTTAAAATACATGCATAAGCTGTTTTTTGTAAGTATTTTAGCAAAAACAACATAAAATTTTAAAAAAAATTGATGTATGGTATTAGAAATAGATGTAAACCACATAACCAACTTACTTACAGACAAGCTTACCACTTGGTTTAACGATTTTGTGCGCCTGCTGCCAAATATTGTTATAGCAGCTATTATACTGGTATTAGGCTTTTATCTGGCAAAGCTCATACGTAACCTTGCCCTGCGTTTTATTAATAAAATGTCGCAAAATGCTACATTAAATAACCTGTTTGGCTCTATTATATATATAACGGTAATAGGTATAGTGCTGTTTACGGCACTTAGCATATTACAATTAGATAAAGCAGTAACCACCGCCCTTGCCGGTGCGGGTATTTTAGGTTTAGCCCTTGCGTTTGCGTTTCAGGATATTGCCGCCAATTTTATGTCAGGTGTATTCATTTCGTTCAGGAAGCCACTTCATGTAGGGGATATCGTTTCAGTAAGCGGCTATATGGGTAAAGTAATAGAAGTAAACCTTCGCGATACTGTTATAAGTACTTTTGAAGGTAAAACAGTAATCATACCAAATAAAGATGTATTTCAAAACGCCATAGAAAATTATTCGTTACAGGGAAAGCGCAGGTTTGACCTTGAAGTCGGGGTATCTTATGGTGATGACCTGGAAAAAGTAAAACGCATAACCCTTGAGGCGGTTAGGGATATTGAAGGGCTGAGTGAAGCAGATGAAACTACTATGTTTTACACCGGTTTTGGCGACAGTTCTATTAACTTTAGCATACGCATATGGGTAAATACACCAGAACAAATGGCATTTAAAAAAGTAGGCAGTGAGGCCATTATGCGTATTAAAAAAGCCTACGATGATAATGACATTATGATACCTTTCCCAATACGTACCTTAGACTTTGGAATTAAAGGTGGAGAAAAGTTAAGTGAAATGAGTGTAAATGTTGCCCAATCACGAGCTAATAGTATTGAATAATATATAGTTCTATCTATTATTTTCAACACTAAATATAATTAAAAGGCTATTGCTTTAAAAAGAAGCAATGGTTAGCGTTAATTAACCCGTTATTAACAGTGCTACACATTCATCATTAGTAATTTTATGTAAGAATTAAATTATTTAATTATGAAAGCATTTGAAAATAAAACAGTTATTATTACCGGTGGTGCAATGGGCTTAGGCCTTGCAACCGCACAGGTTTTGGCAGATAAAGGGGCCAACCTTGTTATTGTTGATTATAATGAAGAAGCTCTTGATAAAGCAAAAAACGAACTTGAAAAATCAGGGGCTAAAGTGCTTACAATAGTTGCAGATGTAAGCAATGAAGAAGCTGTAAAAAACTATGTTGACAAAGCTGTGGAAGAGTTTGGGCATATAGACGGATTTTATAATAATGCCGGTATAGAAGGAAAACAGGCTTCTCTAACTGACTATGATGTAAAAATATTTAAAAAAGTAATTGATATTAACCTGCTTGGCGTTTATTATGGTATGCGCTATGTAATACCGGTTATGCAAAAACAGGGCGGTGGTAAAATAGTAAATGTGGCCTCTGTGGGCGGCATTCGTGGAGTAATAAACCAAACCCCTTATGTAGCCAGCAAGCATGCTGTATCGGGCATGACAAAAAATGCTGCCATAGAATATGGTAAAGACAATATTTTTACAAATGCTATTGCGCCCGGCGCCATACTTACACCAATGGTGGCCCAGGCCTTTAAAGAGGTAAACCCCGATAACCCGAAAGCAGCAGAAACAGAATATGCACAGCGCAACCCTACCCGTAGGCTTGGTCAGCCTGAAGAAGTAGGAAGACTGGTAGCATTTTTATTAAGCGATGATTGCCGCTATGTAAACGGCCAAACCATAGCTATAGATGGTGGTGAATCTAATCTATACGGTAATTCATAACATTAATTTACAGATAGAGTATAAGGGGTAACAATATTGAATTGTTACCCTTTTTTGGTACTTTTATTAAAGCAAAAACTTTATTTAAACATGAAAATAGCAACTTATAATGTAAATGGCGTTAACGGAAGGCTACCTGTTCTGCTAAAGTGGTTGGAGGAAGCTAAGCCAGATGTAGTTTGCCTGCAGGAACTAAAAGCGCCACAGGAAAAATTTCCGATAGAAGCTATTAATGCTGTAGGTTACCAGGCTTTCTGGCACGGTCAAAAACAATGGAATGGTGTTGCTATTCTTGCAACACAAGCAATTGAATTAAAAGAAGTGGGCCGCGGCCTGCCGGGTGACCCGGAGGATATTCAGAGCAGGTATATTGAGGCTATGGCAAACGATATACTTATTGGCTGCCTGTATTTACCCAACGGCAACCCCGCCCCGGGCTCTAAATTTGAGTATAAATTAAAATGGTTTAAACGCCTTAACGACCGTGCTGAAGAATTATTAAAATTCAATATTCCTGTAGTGTTGGCAGGAGATTATAATGTTATGCCGACTGAAAAAGACGTTTATAAACCGGAACGATGGATTAAAGATGCTCTTTTTCGTCCTGAAACACGTGAGGCATTTCATAAATTACTACATCAGGGATGGACCGATGCCATGAGAAAATTGTATCCTGATGAAACTATTTATACTTTTTGGGATTATTTTCGCAATGCCTATGGGCGTGATGCCGGCTTGCGTATTGACCATTTTCTACTAAGCCCTGAACTTGTACCCCACCTGAAAATAGCAGCTGTTGACCGCCATGTACGCGGTTGGGAAAAAACCAGCGACCATGCCCCTGTGTGGATTGAGTTAAAAATATAACTCCACTTTTAAAAATCTTTATGCATATTTGCACAAAATCAGTGCAAAATGCTTTATTACAATCCCAAACAATGGTTTGCTATTATTTTTCAGTTTCACAAGGCAGATACCTTTCGTAAACTGTTACCCACAATGATGGCCATTGGCATATTTTCTGCCGCTGTTGCCTGGATGGAATTGGAATACTGGCAGCTTTCAGATAATTTACACTTAAAAAATATTACCCTCATGCACGGCATGTTGGGGTTTGTAATATCATTACTTTTGGTTTTTCGTACTAATACAGCTTATGACCGTTGGTGGGAAGGAAGGAGAATGTGGGGGGCGCTGGTTAATAATACCCGCAACCTGGCCATAAAAATTGCGGTAATGGTACAGGATAAAGAAGATAAAATGCTGTTTAAAAAGCTTATACCGGCTTATGCCCATGTGCTTAACCAACATCTTAAAGATGAAGATATAAGCCATGAACTTTTTGATGGTGAATCACTTTTACCCGGTCATTACAAGCATAAACCCAATCAGGTAGCCAAAAATATTATGGCCCATGTAAATACACTTTATAAAAAAGGGAGTATTACCGGTGACCAACTTATAACACTTAATGCCGAAGTGCAGAGCCTTACTGATATTTGCGGTGCCTGTGAGCGTATAAAAAACACCCCTATACCCTACTCCTACAGCGCATTCATAAAAAAATTTATTTTTATTTATGTAATGTCGCTGCCATTTGGATATGTGTTTCAGCTAGGATATTATATTATTCCTGTAGTAATGTTTGTATTTTATGTACTGGCAAGTTTAGAGCTTATTGCTGAAGAAATTGAAGACCCATTTGGAAATGATGCCAATGACCTGCCCCTTGATAAAATATCAGAGAATATACAAAAAAATATAGAAGAACTTATTTACTAACCTCCTGTCAGTCTATTGAAACTAACTGAAAATTATCTGAAGTTTCAATAAGCACTTCATGTTCGGGGTTAGAAATCCACCTGGCTGCTTTTTTAAATATCGCTTTTTTGTCCAGGCATTCATTACTGTCAAGATGCAGGTTAAGGATAATATAGGTTTTAAATTTTCTGATTCGCTTTATATGCCCGCGAAATTCTTCAGAAACGCCGGTATCCTGCCTTTGGGATATTATCCTGGCTTTTCCTTTTTGTATCATATCAGCAACATTGTGCCAAAATTCGTGAGGCTTTTTATTACCCTCACAAAATCGGTCTTCTGGCTTCCCTGGAAGCTGTAAAAGAATAAAATAATGTTCCATCACATATCTATTTTTTAACAACTTACGATATTTTGGGGGGGAAGGTTTTAAACGAGTAAAAAGTTACTTAAAAAAAATCAATTACACAAACACTTTTACAAATTACTTAACAATGTTTTAAATGCTTTTAATGTAATTTACATAACTTAAATTTCATATTATGAAAAACGAAAAATCTAAAACAGGAACTACACAGGCAAATGACAATGTTAACAACAATGTACATTATGATGCTGAGGGCAATATTACCCGGGAAGATGAACGGGATGCAAAAGACAGCACTAACGACTGGAATGCAGAAGAAAGCCGCACAAGCCGCCATCGTTAATAAGCTTGCACTAACGATTCAAAAATAGTATCCCAATCGGTTTTACCATAAGCGCTGCCTAAACGTATCATAATCATATTCTTTTCCGGTGCTACATAAATCATCTGCCCAAGTATTCCTTCGGCCATAAAATTATTATCCTTTTGCAGCCACCACTGATATTTATAGTATGAAACCCCACCATTGGTAGTATCGGCTGTAGTACAAGCCTCTACCCATTCTTTAGGAACTATTTGTTTACCATTCCAATTGCCTTTATTAAGGTATAGCCTGCCTATTTTTGCAAAATCCCGGGCACGTGCATTAATGCAGCAAAATGTTTTTTCAAGCCCGTCTTCAAGGTCAAGGCTCCATGTGGCATCATATTCCATACCAAGGGGTTTCCATAATTTCTCTTCAAGATATTGGGTAAGCGTTTTATCTTTTAATGCCCTTGATAGTATAAGACCCAGCATCTGGCTATCGCCGCTGCTATAACTAAAACGGGTACCTGGCGCTGCCTCAAGCTTTCTTTTATATATAGCTTTACGCAAATTAGTGCCATAATAATATGTGGCTGCATCTCCAAAAGGGTTTATATAACTTTCATTAAATTTGACACCACTGGTCATTTGCAGTAAATGCTCAATAGTAAGGTTTTCCATACCTTCTTTATCTTTTAATTCGGGAATGTATTTAATCACAGGTTCGTCAACAGATTGTATATATCCATCTGCAATTGCGCAACCAAGCAATATTGAAGTATTGATTTGGCCATTGAAAATGAGGCTACAATAGATTCTTCATCATATCCGTTAAAGTAATTCTCATATAATAATGTATCATTCTTTATCACAAGAAAAGCCACAGTCTTGTTTTCAGCCAAATACGTTTCAAATGGCATCTCTTTATTACTTACGGTTATTGTTTTGGGGCTTTTTGGTTTTTCGGGTGTAATAAAAGTGAATTGTACAGAATCATTCTTCGCTGTACGATACGGAAATATTTTATAGTCGGTTATATTTGCAAAATTATAATAAGCAAACCTGCCCAGCTTGCATGAGGTAAGGCTTATAAAAACAATGCATAAAATAAAAATAAGTAAAAAACGATTATATGTTTTCATGATAGTTTAGAGGTAAATTTTATTGGTAATCAAATATATTCAAAATAGTTTATTAAGATATGGTATGCTGCTAACAATGAAAATAAATTTTATACGTTATTTACAAGGTGGTTTAAGCCTGCCTGAAAAGAATGGCAAAATTTTTGTTACTTTGCCATTAACAGATAGTGTAATTCTTTTTGAAATGAAAAAAGTTTTTATTTTACTTTTTATATTCATTGGCTTTAGTGCTGCCGCTCAGGGCGATGGCCCTAAAGGGGGAATAGCTATACCTAAAACTCCTGATACACAAATTGAGCCCTCTAATACAATGGTCAGTCCGGATAGCCCTTTTAAACTTGAACCCGAGAAAAAGCAGGATTATAATTACCCTGTTTTTAGGGTGGGTGAAAAAAAGAGCGAGTTTAGTATGTATGATGATAGCGATAAATTTGTTAACCGTACTGAAGAATATGCTGACCGCACCAAAGTTAGCCCTAAAGGTGAATCTAACGAGGCTTACAGGGGCAACCAATTTTTTGGAGAAGTACGTACTGATGCAAAATATGTACAGGTAATGGCACGCGACTTTGAGTATGTGGATGGCGACCGTATAAAAGTTTTGGTAAATGGCCGTATAGTTGTGCCTGAAATTATTTTGGACAGTTCATTTAAAGGGGTACAAATAACTCTTGATGAAGGCTTTAATAAAATTGATTTTGAAGCCCTTAACCAAGGTACTTCTGGCCCCAACACAGCAGAATTCCGGGTATTTGATGATAAAGAAAATGTAATAAGCAGCAATCAGTGGAACCTTGCTACCGGGTTTAAAGCAACTGTTATAGTTGTGAAAGAAGCAAAGCAATAATAATAGAGGATTTATTTAAAAAATATCTCTAAAACACAAAAGCCCTTAACTTAATTAAGGGCTTTTGTTATATAATTAGGTAATATTACTTAATCATTCATAGAAATAAGGAACTCTTCATTATTCCTTGTTTTCTTAAATCGGTCATTTATAAAATCCATAGCTTCTACAGGGTTCATATCTGCAAGGTACTTACGCATAATCCACATGCGTTGCACTGTACGCTCATCCAGAAGTAAATCATCTCTCCTTGTACTGGATGAAGTAAGATCAATAGCCGGGAAAATACGCCTGTTTGCAATTTTCCTGTCAAGCTGTAGCTCCATATTACCGGTACCTTTAAACTCCTCAAAGATAACTTCGTCCATTTTAGATCCTGTATCGGTAAGCGCAGTTGCAATTATGCTTAATGATCCTCCTCCTTCAATATTTCGTGCTGCACCAAAAAAGCGTTTTGGTTTTTGTAATGCATTGGCATCTACACCACCACTCAACACCTTACCAGATGCCGGCTGTACAGTATTATATGCACGTGCAAGGCGCGTAATAGAATCCAGGAGTATTACTACGTCATGTCCGCACTCTACAAGCCTTTTGGCTTTTTCCAAAACGATATTGGCAACTTTTACGTGCCTGTCGGCAGGCTCATCAAACGTAGAGGCTATTACTTCTGCCTTTACACTGCGTTGCATATCAGTTACCTCTTCCGGGCGTTCGTCTATAAGCAGCACAATAAGATATACCTCTGGATGATTTGCCGCTATTGAGTTTGCTATATCTTTAAGCAGCATCGTTTTACCAGTTTTAGGCTGTGCTACAATCATACCACGCTGCCCTTTACCAATAGGTGAAAACAAATCTATTATACGTGTTGATATAGTGCTTCGTTTATCAGCAAGGTTAAAACGTTCTTCCGGAAAAAGCGGAGTTAAATGTTCAAAAGAAACCCTGTCGCGCACAACCTGCGGGTCATGCCCGTTTATTTTTAACACACGCACTAACGGAAAATATTTTTCGCCTTCTTTAGGCGGGCGTACCACCCCTTTTACAGTGTCTCCTGTTTTAAGCCCAAAAAGACGTATTTGCGAATTAGAAAGATAAATATCATCCGGCGAAGCAAGGTAATTATAGTCAGAAGACCTTAAGAAACCGTAGCCATCCGGCATCATTTCCAATACACCCTCACTTTCTATAATACCGTCAAACTCATAGTCAGGCTCACGGTAATTAGGCTGTTGCTGCTGCGCTTGCTGATTATTATTCTGCTGACTGTGCTGGTTGTTATTATTTTGATGAGAGCTATTATTGTTGTTCTGCTGCTGGTGCCTTTTTTTATAGCTTGGGTGGTTTGGGTTATTGGCATTAGCCCTTTCAATTTGTGCCAAACGCTCTTCCTCACTCATTTGTGGCCTTGATTTTTTATCGTTAGGCCTGTTTTTTGTATCTGCAACAGGTTTCTGATTATCATTTTTAGGTGTAGCCTCTTCCGTAGCCGGTTTAGCCTCCTTTTTTTCAGTAACCGGATTTTCATTTTTAACCGTCTCAGGTGCCGTTTTGGGTTGCGCAGGTGCATCAGCCCTTTTTCTTGAGGGTTTTGGTTTAGGTTTTTGTTCCTTTGCTTCTGCAGCAACAGGAACGCTAACATTTTCCGTTTTAACCTGTGTAGGTGTTTTTTCAGCTTCTGGTGTGGTGGTAGCTGTTTTTGTTATCCTTGCCCTTTTTGTTGCAGCCGGCTTTTCTTCAGCCGGAGTTTCTTCAAAAAGTGGCTTAACAACTGCAGGGTTAGTTGCCTGATGGTCTAAAATCTGGTAAATTAAATCGTCTTTTTTTAAACCTCTGTATTTACTGATTTTAGCTTTTTTTGCAATTTCCTGAAGCTCAGTAAGCTTCATTTCTTTTAATTCAGAAATATCAAACATTTATTGCTTTTAGGTTAATTATAATGGGTTATAAGATGTGTGCAGGGGAAATAAGTTTTATTTTAAGTAAACAATACTACGAAGGCTGCAGTATTTTATATTTACTCCTGCAATATTACAAATTAATTTTTATTTTGCAACACCTCTTTTTCAAAAAGAAAATATAATTTTGTGCTGTAAGAAAAAAATCAATGATACAACGGATACAAACCATATTCCTTTTTATAGCTTTTATAGCCTCCGGGGTTATGCCATTTGTTTTTTCGTTATGGACACTTGATAACGGAAAAGAATTTTATTTTTTAGATAACCTGGCCTACATAGTATTATTTATTTTTAGTGCTACGTTATCTATAGTGAGTATTTTTAGTTACAAAAAAAGAAAAAATCAGTTTGTTATGGGCAGGCTGAACATAATATTAAATTTTATTTTATTAGGGTTATTTGTTTTCAGGTTGCTAAACTTATCCGGAGAGGCCCAGGTTTCAGAGAAGGGTATTGCAGTGTTTCTTCCTATTATTTCTATCGTTTTTCTAAGCCTTGCCAATAGGGCTATAAAAAAGGACGAAGACCGCGTAAAATCGGCAGACCGTTTACGATAAACCTTTTTAACTTAGTTTATTAGTGCGTAAAAACCCGGGATAATCCCGGGTTTTTTAGTATATAATTTTTATAGTAATATTACGGCATTATTAAACGGCTCGGCACCTGCCGAAAGCATTTTGATACTGTTGATGGTTACCTGTGATATTTGAGAAAGGGCTTCTTCGGTAAAAAAGGCCTGGTGCGCTGTAACTAATACGTTAGGAAAACTCATTAACCGTTGTATAGTATCATCTTCAATAATATTTTCAGAAAGGTCTCTGAAAAAAAGTTTTTCTTCCTGTTCATATACATCAATACCCAATTGCCCAACGTGCCTTTCTTTTAGTGCCTCTATAATATCAGTAGTACATATAAGCCCTCCCCTACTGGTATTTAGTATTACTACACCTTTCTTCATCATGCCCATAGTATCTTTATTTATCAGGTAATGATTTTCATGTGTAAGCGGACAATGCAGCGATAGTATATCTGCCTGCTTAAAAACGGCCTCTTTGGGCAAATAAGTTACCCCGGCAGCTTTTAATTCTTCATCATGAAACATGTCAAAAGCCACAATATGGCACCCAAAGCCCAGCATTATTTTACAAAACGCCTTACCTATTTTCCCAGTTCCTATAACCCCAACGGTTTTATTATGTACGTTAAAACCCAGCAGGCCATTAAGCGAAAAATTTTGCTCCCGTACCCGGTTATACGCTTTATGTGTTTTACGGTTAAGGGTAAGCAACATTGCAACAGTGTGTTCTGCAACTGCTTCTGGCGAATAGGCTGGCACGCGGCACACCCTCATGCCATACTGTTTAGCAGCTTCAAGGTCAACATTATTAAAACCGGCACAACGCAATGCAATAATTTTTACTCCTTTAGAGGCAAGTACCTTTATAACATCGGCAGTTAGCTTATCGTTTACAAAAACACATACACCTATTGCATTTTCCACAACATTAACTATATGCGGGCCAAGGTGTGTTTCAAAATATTCAAAAGTTAAACCGGTATTGGTGTTATAGCGGTCAAAAAATTGCTTGTCATAAGGTTTTGCCGAAAAGAAAATAATTTTCATGGACTAATGTTATTGGTTTTCATCAAATTTAGTGAATAAACCAAGTAACCTTTATGATATTTGTCAGCAAAACCAATCACGCCTTTTTAGCAATTTCAATTACTTCAAGGTTTTGTATTTTATCTCCGTCTATTTCAAAGCGCAGCATCGTACGCACTTTTTGAAATCCGTGCACCCCAGCAGCACCGGGATTCATGTGCAACAGGCCAAGCTTAGCGTCATTCATAACCTTCAGTATATGCGAATGCCCACAAATAAACAGCCGTGGCGGGTTTTGCTTTAATTCATCACGGACAGCTATATTGTATTTACCGGGATAGCCGCCTATATGGGTAATCCACACATCTACACCTTCGCACATAAAACGGTTATTAAGCGGAAATTCCATCCTTGCCTTGGCATCATCTATATTGCCATATACTGCACGCAGCGGTTTCTCTTTTTTAATGGCATCGGTAACACTCAGGTTACCAATATCGCCCGCATGCCAAACCTCATCGGCCTGTTTTACATATTTAAGTATTGTTTCATCAATATAACTGTGCGTATCAGAAAGTAAAAGGATTTTTTTCATCGTGTAAAGGTAATAAAAGCCTGTTATTCTTAATTGAGGTAATAAAACCTGAAACCTTAAACTTGAAACAAAATAAATATCTTTGCCCCCTATGAGATATTTTGTAGAATTTGCATACAACGGTAAAAATTATTGTGGGTGGCAATATCAGCCCCATAGCCCTTCGGTACAGGAAACGCTAAATAAAGCACTATCTACTCTGTTGCGCACCCCAATTGATGTGGTAGGAGCCGGCCGTACCGATACCGGGGTACATGCAAAACAGATGTTTGCCCACTTTGATTTTGATGAAACTATTGACAGTGCTATACTTATCCAAAAGCTTAATTCTTTTTTACCCAAAGATATAGTAGTATACAGGTTCATTCCACTCCATCGGGATGCCCATGCCCGTTTTGATGCTACCGCCCGTACTTATCAATACCACCTGCATACTTTTAAAGATGCTTTTGTAAATGAAGGCAGCTGGTACTTTTTTAATCCGCTTGATCTGGATAAAATGAATGAAGCTGCACAGATTTTATTTGAATATACCGACTTTAAATGCTTTTCTAAAACACATACTGACGTTAAAACGTTTAATTGTAAAATTACTCAAGCCTACTGGCAGCAAAATGGTACTAATCTTATATTTACTATATCAGCAGACAGGTTTTTGCGTAATATGGTACGCGCTACTGTAGGTACATTGGTAAGTGTGGGGCTAAAAAAACTAACTGTTGAAGATTTCAGGAAAGTTATAGAAAGCCGGGACAGAAACCTTGCAGGTTTTTCAGTTCCTGCACACGGATTATACCTTACTAAGGTAAATTATCCTTATCTTTGATACCTGTTATGAAAGTCGAGACTACTACTACCCCTACTAATAAACCGGCCTCGCTAAAAAAGCTTATGCGCTTTGCAAGGCCTTACCGTATGCGATTTATGTGGGTCATTATATTCAGCATTGCTTTATCAGCATTTGCTGCCATAAGGCCCTACCTGATGAAAGAAACGGTAGACAATTACCTGATGAACAAAAACCTTGAAGGCCTGCTCTTTTATGTTATGCTAATGGGTATTGTGCTGTTATTTGAAGTTGCATCGCAATTTTATTTCGTGTACTGGGCCAACTGGCTGGGCCAGGATATTGTAAAAGACCTTCGCGAAAAACTTTTTGGCCACATCAACAACTTCAGGATGAAGTTTTTTGATAATGAAGCCGTAGGTAAACTGGTAACACGCACTGTATTTGATATTGAGTCTATTGCGCGCATTTTTAGTCAGGGCTTATTTATGATTATAAGCGACATGCTTAAAATGATTGTTATATTGGGGATAATGTTCTGGATGAACTGGAAATTAACCCTGGTGGTAATGATTGCTATGCCTTTTCTGGTTGTGGCAACGCGTATTTTCCAGAAAAAAATGAAGGGCGCTTTTATAGAAGTACGCGCCCAGGTAGCCAACCTTAACACTTTTGTACAGGAGCGTATTACCGGGATGAAAATAGTACAGCTTTTTAACCGGGAAGATATTGAGTATGAAAAATTTACCAAGATTAATAAAAAGCATAATGATGCCTGGTTAAAGAACATTCTTTATAACTCAATCTTTTTCCCTATTGCCGATATTATTTCTTCTCTAACCCTTGGATTGGTAATATGGTACGGCAGCTTTGGTATTGTGCAGGGTGATAACCTTACCACAGCGGGCGACCTGTTTGCCTACACCATGTTTATACCTATGCTGTTTAACCCTTTACGGCAGATTGCTGATAAATTTAATGAGATGCAAATGGGTATTGTAGCTTCTGACAGGATTTTTGAATTACTGGACCTTGAAGAGGCGGTACAATTAAGTGGCTCTAAAGAGGCCTGGCACTTTAAAGGCGAACTTGATTTTAACAATGTACGCTTTAGCTATCTTGAAGGTGAAGAAGTTATAAAAGGTATAAGCCTTTCTATAAAATCAGGGCAAACCATTGCCATTGTAGGTTCTACCGGAGCCGGAAAAAGCACCATAATTAATTTACTGAACCGCTTTTATGAAATAGACAGCGGTACTATTACTATAGACGGCACCAACATAAACGAGTTTAAGCTTGAATCGCTACGCAGGCAGATAGCCATTGTTTTGCAGGATGTGTTTTTATTTGCCGATACCATTGTAAATAATATTACACTTAACAACCCTGCCATTACTAAAGATGATGTTATAGCCGCCGCAAAAGCCATTGGTGTACATAACTTTATTATGAGCCTGCCCGGTGGGTATGACTACAATGTTAAAGAACGTGGTGTAATGTTATCATCAGGACAGCGGCAGCTTATAGCCTTTTTAAGGGCGTATGTAAGCAACCCAAGTATTTTGATACTGGATGAAGCTACCTCATCTATTGATACTTACAGCGAGGAACTGATACGCACGGCTACAGAAAAAATTACCGAAGGCCGTACCTCTATAGTTATTGCGCACAGGCTGGCTACTATTGTTAATGCCGATAAGATTATTGTTATGGATAAAGGTAAAATTGTAGAAAGCGGTACGCATTATGAACTGATAAACCGCGCCGAAGGCTACTATAAAAACCTGTATTATTCGCAATTCGTAGCAGAATCTGCAGAAGAAGAATAAATGAAACGCTTTTTAAAAATATTTACCCTTCTTTTTATTGGTGAAATTTTATTAGGTATGGGCGCTGTATTCCTGCAGCAGGGAGTATATAACAAAATTGCCAATATTACCGGAAATATAATAATGGCAATTATAAGTTTTCCGGCTTCTCTGGCAGACAGAAGCTATCCCTATTATTCACCCGACCCCTGGTATATAACTATACCGGTGGTTATTATTAATATAGTTGTACATACTTTTGTTATTATTATAATTAATAACTGGAAAAAAAAAGAGAAGATCAATTGATAAAATCTTTTTTAAGGCGACTATAAAATCATTTATTATTACAGTTTGCAGTGGAGACGAAAGAGTAATGATTTTTAACATAGTTAAAAAATGTTAATTCATTTTATTATTATTGCATAATAATAAAAATTAATGGAGACTAATTTTTTTATAGCATTTTCTTTTATAATTTTTATAGTCTTAATTGTATATACTATTTTATACACTTTATTTAATTACAAATTCAATGCTTTAATTAAGTTTGTTAAATATTCCCATAAAAATAATACCTCCCCATTATTATTATTACTATTCTTAGGAATATTAGGTCTATGTATTTTAGGTCTTATTAATTCTACTGCATATGAGGAGTTTATTATCAAAGTTGCGCCAGATGATGGAGGGTTAGGGTCAATAGGAGATTTTTTTAACTGAATGGTAACTCCAACGATTTCCATTATAACTATAATATTTCTTTATAAAGCTTTCATCCAACAATATGAAGCTAACCAAATGTTTTATCACGCTGAATTAGAGCGTTCTTTAAAAGAAGATTTACAATGGCTGAGAAATAATATTGACTATGTAAAAAATCTTGAAAGAGATATTAAAGATAAAAACAATGAGGATTTAGCAATTTATTTAGAACCAGCAAATAACTCCGAGATTAGAAAAGTAATTTATATAATAAATATATTTCTTCAATTAATTGAAAGGATAAATCTTAGAAAAGCAGGGAATAATGATTTTAAGCATTTAGAAATTGAAACCAATAATGTCTTACGTTCTTTGTATTTGCCCTCTCTTCAAAAAGTATATAGAAACTTATCCGACTATCTTGTTAACTCTCTAGAAGATAATTTAGAAAACACAGTAGATTTTAGTAAAGCTGAAATATAATTTCTTGATAATTTTACTAAATTATATTTCCTTATTAAGCATATAAATGAGGATCACTTATTTACAATAAAGGTTAACACAACTAAAGATCTATTAAAATGACAGCAATAAGAAAACATACTATTAATAACTCAATTAATCCTGATGATTTATGGAAAGGAATTGGGGGACATTTTGATTCATTACATCAAATCCTTCACGAAATTGTAGATAATAGTATTTCAAATTTTAAATTTAATCCTAATCTACCTCATCATACAATACTAATTAAGATTAATACTGATCATTATAGTCGGGGATATGTAGATATATTCATTGAAGATACTGGTTCTGGAATTACAAATATTGATTCTGCATTTACATTGGGCGACAGAAATAATGCAGAAAGTCCTTTAAACGAACATGGTTTTGGTTTAAAACATGCTCTTGCATCTGCAAATCCTAAAAATGATGATTGGGCAGTTTATACCCGAAATAAGCAATCACTTGAAAATAATGAAGTTGTAATAGTTAAATCTCCATACAAAATAAATGGATATGAAGCTCAAATATTTGACTTTAACATTAATACTTTTCCTTCAACCTTAGGAAATGTTCAAACAGGAACTATAGTACATTTTACTACTACTAAAGCAATGTATCAATCTCTTGGAAAATATGGTATCAAAGACCCTCATAAAATAGCTTTATATCTTAAAGAGGACCTTGGATTTATATATGCTGGAATTATAAAAAGAGGGATTGCTGAAATTCAAATTTTAATAGATAATCATAATAAATTAACGGTTAATTCAGTTGAACCTTGGTGGAAAAATACTATATCACCAGGAATAGGAAACCAAAAAATTGATTTAGGATTAATGGGAGATAGTGTTCCAACAGGGGAAGTTACTATTTCTTATCAATTTGGAACTATAAATAATAGAGAAGCTGTAGACGAAAATGAGAAAATAGTTTATTACCAAACAAATATGAAATCCTCTAGTGTTGAAATTCGGGTTAATGGCAGAATGATAAAAAATAATTTACTCTCTGAAGTTTGGGAAAATGTCGATCAACATAATCGTTTTAATAACTTTTTAGTAACAATTGATTTAATTAGTGATCAAATAGACTCATTACCTGCAACAAAATCTTCAAAAAATGGTTTTCGCCAAGCAGATATTAAACTAATCGGATTATATAATTGGATTAAATCACATTGCAATGTCCCTTATGAAAATGAAAGGGATGAAATACATTTATTCGAACACTTAAAAACGCTTAAGCAAAAGCAATTAAGTGAAGTAATTGAATCTCCAATATCAATAGACATTAATAGAAGAATATTAAAAATCTCAAAAGAGTCAATTAAAGTAGATTTATTTGTAGCTTATGATAGTAAAATAATTTTATATAAAGGGAAAAAAGGGATTTCTAATGCTATAGATTTATACACTTTAAGACTATATTGGGATGCTTGTGTTGTGGATAAATTAATTCCTACAAGTGCAATTTTAATAGCTGTAGAACATAGTGATACTGTTCAAGATTTAGTTGCTATGAATAACACTTTAAAAGATATGAATGGTAACAATTACAAGTTTTTATTAAAAAAATGGTCGGACGAAGGAGTCGATTATCCTAAAAGAGAAATCTAAGCATTATCAATTTCTCCATTAACAAATGTCAACTTATCTTAACGTTAATTTTTAATTCGTAATTTTTAATTTTATAAAATCACAATTTATTGATTGAGGAAGTAATTTTTAGCCTTTACCACTTCTCTAATGTATAAGCACTATCCCAAAAAGCATATTCTAAACGGGCTGCATACATAAAAGCTTCTGTCATTTGTTGCTGTTGAATAACTGTAGCGTTATTTGCTGCGTCATTAGTAATAGCAATGGCTTTCTCTACTAATATGCCAAATTCTTCTCCTGCATAAGTAGCAATCCAGTTTTGGTAGGGGTTGCCTGTGGTTTCAGCTATTTGTACTATATGGTCTCCCACCGCTTTATATATCCAGAAGCAAGGCAATACCGCAGCGAGCCCCACACAGGCATCAGCACTATACGCAGTGCTTTGCAGGTAATGTATATAATGATGGCAGGTTGGCGAAACTTCGGCCCTTTCTCCTATCTTATACTCTTTAAAATACGAATCGTGCAGGGCACGCTCTACCACTACAGCACCTTCAGCAAAACGTATGTATTGCAACATGGTATCTACATCTGTAAGTTTTGCGCCTATTATGGCTAGTGCACGTGCAAAATGTTCAAGGTAATGGGCATCCTGTTGCAGGTAATATTTAAATTTTTCAGCATCAAGGGTGCCGTTTGCCAGTTCTTTTATAAAAGGCATATCCAGTATTGTGTTGTAAACCGGCTGGGCAGCCTGCCATGCTTCTTCACTCCATTTCATTCTTAATTAGTTTTTCAGGGTTAAAAAAATGGTTTAAGGGCCCAAAGCCTTTTCCGGTTACTACATCGGCCCCTTCTGATATGGCATTGTAAACATATTGTTCTGCCATTCTAACTGCTTTTTCTACCTGCTCGCCACGTGCCAGAAAAGCCGCAATAGCACTGGAAAGCGTACAACCCGAACCATGCGTATTTTGTGTGTTCACTTTTTTTGAAACCAACACTTTAGGTTCATTGTTATTCAGGTAAAGTAACGAGGTTATTTGCCCCCCCTCAAGATGCCCGCCTTTAAGCAACAAACCGTGCGCCCCCTCACGCAATATTATTTTTGCCGCTTCATACATGTCCTCAACCCCACTAACAGTAATACCGGCCAGGTAAGCTGCTTCATCCATATTAGGCGTTACCAGTGTTGCCAGCGGAAACAGTTCTGCTACAATACGCTTTACGGTAGTTTCTTCAATAAGGCGAGCGCCGCTTGTTGCCACCATAACAGGGTCTAACACTACCGGTATATCTTTATACTGCTGCAATACTTCTGCAATAGCGCTGGCAAGTTCGGGCGTATGCACCATGCCTATCTTTATAGCATCGGGGGTAATATCACTTAGCACTGCTTGTAATTGTTGTTTAACAAACTCAGCGGGAATACTGTGTATACCGCTAACGCCTAAGGTATTTTGCGCGGTGAGTGCAGTAATAGCGCTGGTACCATAACATCCGAGCGCACTAAATGTTTTTAAATCGGCTTGTATACCGGCCCCACCCCCGGAATCTGATCCGGCTATGGTTAATGCTATAGGATATTTATACTTTTTGTGCATATGCTTTCATTATTTCATTCTTAATTTCAATGGCCGCCTGCTTTGGGTTTTCTGCTGAACATATTGCCGAAACCACTGCTATACAATGTGCCCCGGCATTTATAACATCATATGCATTACTGGCTGACATCCTGCCTATGGCAATTAAAGGCTTATCAGTAAGGCTATGGATAAGGCCAATTCCCTGTATACCCCATTGCGTAATTGTATCGGTTTTAGTTGGGGTACTAAATACAGGGCTTATACCTAAGTGGTCGGCAAATTGTATTTCTCGATTATCCAGTTGCTCAACAGACTCAATAGAATACCCTAATAACTGGCATTCAGGCCATAATCGTTTAATTTCGGAAGGTGGTGTATCACTATTCCCTACATGAATACCTGTAGCCCCAATAGCCATAGCTACATTAAGGTTATCGTTAATAATCAATGGTATATTATAACTATCCAGTAATCGTTTAAGCTTTTGGGCTATTAAGGTAAATTCTGCTGTTGATTTATGCTTTTCACGTAGCTGTACCAAATCAACCCCGCCTTTAACAGCTTCTTCTGCTACCCAAAACAAATCCCGGCCATGGCAGTACTCCTCACCAATCACCAGGTATAATTTATACGGAAACCCCTGCATTATTGAGTTCACAATTTATGGTTGCTAAAAATTCCTCTTCGGTAATACTATACAGTTTATCCAGCAGGTTCATTTGCAGGCTGCCCGGCCCGCTTGATGTTTTTTGAGCCAGCTCACCCGCTACACTTAATAGCGCCATTGCTGCTGCGGTGGCATGAAACGGATTTTCTGGTGCCGAACCTACAAACGCTCCTATTAAAGCGGTAGCGCTGCAACCCAGACCGGTTACCTGCTGCATTAAGGGATGCCCGTTTTTCAACAAAACCTTTTCATTTCCTGAAACAACTACGTCAACTGCGCCTGAAATGCACACGACACTGCCCACAGTCTTATTGAGCCATATTGCAGCCTCCACCGCTTCAAAACTCTGGTGTACACTATCTACCCCTTTGGTTTTGGTAAGGCTTGCTTTTGCCAGCGCCATAATTTCTGAAGCATTTCCCCTTATAACTGTGGGTTTATACTCCAAAAGTTTCGCTACTTTTTCATCGCGGTACGCTGTTGCCCCTGCCCCAACAGGGTCTAAAACCCATGGCGTGTTGCTTTTATGGGCTTTTGCAGCTGCTTTAAGCATACTTTCAACCCAATAATCGTCAAGTGTTCCTATATTAATTACTGTAGCACTACATAAGGCAACCATATCTTCAACTTCGGGGTGTGCATGTGCCATAATGGGCGACGCGCCTGCGGCAAGTAAGGCATTTGCAGTATTATTCATTACCACATAGTTGGTAATATTATGTACTAATGGTGACGATGTTTTTACATTTTGGATTGATTTCCACAGAAACTCTTTCATACTGTTACGTTTTTATATTTATAGTATGGCTAAAGAGCTTCCTGAAAAAATGGAAGTATTGATGCGGTTGTACGCTTTTCCCTACGATGGTATTAACCATTTCAGGTTCAAAGGGACTCTCTCAATTCTTTTCAGAATACCCCTAAAGCCAGTGTAAAGTTAAAATTTAATATTTAGAATTTATTTAATTGTGTTTAAAATTTACTCATAAAAACCTATTTCACCAAAATAAGCCAGTGTAAGAAAAAGGGTATCAATAAGCCCATGCACAATAATGTTTATCCAGATGTTTTTGTAGCGGGCATATAAAAGTCCAAATGCCAGCCCGAATACAAAGGTGCTGACCACTCCGGCTATACCAAGATATAAATGTGGAATAGCAAAAAGTATGGCACTAATGAGGATGATAACAAACTTTTTGTTGCCAATAAGCTTTTCCAACTGAGCAAATATAAAGCCACGGTATAATACCTCTTCGCCAATGGCAGCGCTTATCCACATATAAAATAAATATTTAAGGTATTTTGGTGTATTTCCTTCTAACACAGCAAAAGTGCTGTAATCAGCCGGTTCATTAAATAAGAATGAGATAAGCGGCTGAATGGCAAAGTCCATAACGAGTTCTAAAGCAATATAGGTTATAATTATGATGCCTAAATCTTTCAGTGACAGTTTTTTAAAATTCAGCGGGCGTAGGCTACCGTTTTGTAGCCAGGTAAAAACAAATACAACCGCTGTGATGATAATAAATTTAACCGGAAATTTTGCTATCGGAAAATTAGCCATCGCCACTGGTATAGTAAGCAATAGCAAAGCTATCCATTTGTTTTTTATCAAGGTGTCCTTAGGCATAATAGTAAATGTTGATAGCTATAAGAATAGTAATGTATAAAATTGTTACACAATAAGGCACTTTTTTACGCTTCATCTGTGTAACAAAATGCCTTCGGCTTTTCAGACCCTAAAACATTTCCCACTTTGCAAATAAATACCTATTTTCGTAACGCGAATTTTTAATTAGAAATTTATAAGCTGATGAAATACGATGTTATTGTTTTGGGAAGCGGCCCCGGTGGCTATGTAACAGCCATAAGGGCTTCTCAGTTAGGCTTTAAGGTAGCCATAGTAGAAAAAGAAAGCCTGGGCGGCATTTGCCTTAACTGGGGGTGTATCCCAACAAAAGCGTTATTGAAGAGCGCACAGGTTTTTGATTACCTCAAGCACGCTTCAGACTACGGCCTTACCGTTAATGAGTTTGATAAAGACTTTGGCGCTGTTATAGCCCGTAGCCGTTCTGTTGCAGAAGGTATGAGCAAAGGTGTACAGTTCCTGATGAAAAAGAATAAAATTGAAGTAATATACGGTACCGGCAAAGTAAAACCGGGTAAAAAAATTGATGTATCGGATAAAGACGGTAAAACAACCGAGCTTAGCGCAGACCATATAATTATTGCTACCGGCGCACGCAGCCGTGAGTTGCCTAACCTGCCGCAGGATGGTAAAAAGGTAATTGGTTACCGCCAGGCAATGGTTTTACCGGAACAGCCTAAAAGTATGATAGTAGTAGGTTCAGGCGCTATTGGCGTTGAGTTTGCCCACTTCTATAACTCTATGGGCACCAAAGTTACCATTGTTGAGTTTATGCCAAATGTGGTTCCGGTTGAGGATGAAGACGTTTCTAAACAATTTGAGCGTTCGCTTAAAAAGGCCGGTATTACGGTAATGACAAACTCATCTGTTGAAAAAGTAGATACATCCGGCGAAGGTGTAAAAGCTACCGTAAAAACACAAAAAGGTGAAGAAATACTTGAGGCAGATATTGTACTTTCTGCAGTAGGTATTAAATCTAACATAGAAAACATTGGCCTCGAAGAGGTAGGTATTGCTACCGACAGGGACAAGATAATGGTAAACAAATATTACCAGACTAACGTACCGGGCTACTATGCCATTGGCGATGTAGTTCCCGGCCAGGCACTGGCACACGTGGCTTCTGCAGAAGGCATACTGTGCGTAGAAAAAATTGCAGGCCTGCATGTAGAGCCGCTTGATTATGGTAACATACCCGGTTGTACCTATGCTACACCAGAGATAGCTTCTGTTGGTTTAACCGAGAAAGCCGCTAAAGAAAAAGGCTACGATATAAAAGTAGGTAAATTCCCGTTCTCTGCTTCAGGTAAGGCAAAAGCTTCCGGAAATTCAGACGGTTTTGTAAAAGTTATCTTTGATGCCAAATATGGCGAATGGCTGGGTTGCCACATGATTGGCGCCGGCGTTACTGATATGATTGCCGAAGCAGTTGTTGCCCGTAAGCTTGAAACTACAGGCCACGAGATTATCAAATCAGTACACCCACACCCTACCATGAGTGAAGCCATTATGGAAGCTGCCGCAGCTGCTTATGATGAGGTAATACACATATAAGTTTTATCTTAGCTACTAAATTATATGAATCCGCCCTGATACTTTTGGGGCGGATTTTTTATTATTTTTAAACAAACCTAAACCAGTTTTATGCACTAGAGCTGCATATTGTCAATAGTTATGTTCTAATACTAAATTGAGAACTGTAATGATACTGTTTGTGTGAAATTTTATATAAATTTCAGTATTAACTGTCGCCTATAGGTTCTAGTTAATTATTTTTACTGCAATTAACCCTTCCTGTATGCTAATAGATAAAATACCTCCTTTACAATATATTTTTAGTAAAATTAAATATGAAATGCTTTATGTATTTGTATTAGGAGTAGTAATACATTACATAACAGAGTATTTACATCCATATATTCCTGATATGCCGCTTACTATTGCCACATTTATAGGTACTGCCATATCGGTGTTATTATCTTTTAAAATGAGTCAGAGTTATGACCGCTGGTGGGAAGCCCGTAAAATATGGGGTGCTATAGTAAATGATTCCCGCAGCTTTGTACTGCAAATGCAGGCATTTTTAAAAAATCCGCAGCTTACTCCACAAATTAAAACCATGGCTTACCGCCAAATAGCGTGGAATTATGTATTGGGCCGCTCACTGCGCGGGCTACCGCCTTTAACTGATTGCCAAAGCCTGTTGAGTAATGAAGATTTAGCGGCACTTGCAAAACATGATAATAAGGTGCTGGGCATTTTACAACAAAACGTATTACAAATAAGTGCACTACATACCCTGGGTGAAATATCAGATTTTACACATATACAGTTTAATAATATTTTTATCCGTTTCTCAGATAATATGGGCAAAGCCGAACGCATAAATAATACCGTTTTCCCTACCACATACAGGCTTTTTCTTCACTTAATTATATACATGTTTGTAATTATACTCTCTATAGGGCTTAGAAATGTCCCTCTGTATTATGAGCTACCATTGCTTATGCTAATAAGCATGTTGTTTTTTTTATTAGAAAAAACAGCATACCACCTTCAGGATCCTTTCCGCAACCGGCCAAGTGATACTAATGTAACTACTATTGCACGTACCATTGAAATAAACATACGGCAACTGTTAGGTGAAGAAAACACTCCTGAACCACTTAAGCAAGATAGTTTTTACAGCTTATAACGCGTTAATTACATTTATCTTTATACAGTAGCATTTGTTTTACTTTATTTACCATAATTGTGTTTCCGCAATAAAAAGGTGTACGTTCATGCAGGGCTTTAGGTTCTATATCTAGAATATTTTGTGCTCCGTTAGTGGCACTCCCTCCTGCCTGTATTGCTAAAAAAGCCATTGGGTTACATTCGTACAACAGCCTGAGTTTACCCTTTGGTGCAGCAGCAGTTTGCGGATACAAAAAAATCCCACCCTTTATTAAATTCCTGTGAAAATCTGAAACCAGGGAGCCTATATACCGGGAAGTATAAGGCTGGCCTTCTTCTGGCTGCTGGCAGTATTTAATATATTTTTTAACCCCATCAGGAAAATAATTATAATTGCCCTCATTTATAGAATAAATACGGGGATTGTCGGGAAATTTCATATTAGGGTGTGATAAGTAAAACGTGCCTATGGCAGGGTTTAAGGTAAAACCATTTACACCATCGCCTGTGGTATATACCAGCATGGTCGAAGTACCATAGATAATATATCCCGCAGCAACCTGGGCACTTCCCGGTTGCAGAAAATCTTCCAGCGTAACGGGAGAACCTAATGGCGTTTTGCGCCTGTAAACAGAAAATATAGTACCTACAGATACATTAACATCTATATTGCTGGATCCGTCTAAAGGGTCAAAAAGCACTACATATTTGTTTTGGTAATCGTTTTGTTTACTGTTAATGCTTATAAATGTATCTTCTTCTTCAGATGCTATACCACAAACAATTTCCCTGTTGGTAAGCGTCTGTATAAATAACTCATTTGCCAGTACATCCAGCTTTTGCTGGGTTTCCCCATGAATGTTTTCTGCTCCTGCATTTCCTAATATTGCTGATAATCCTGCTTTATTTACATGATGGTTTACCACTTTAGCTGCAAGGCGGATGGCATTAATAAGCCTTGATAATTCTCCGGTAGAATATGGGAAAGAAGCCTGGTGCTCAATAATAAACTCTCCCAGTGTTTTTGGCTGTGTTGTTTTCAACAAATTTAATTTTACGGGTTAGTTAAATACCGGAAAAAGCAAACTTTTCCCAGTATTTATATTGTTATTGTAGTATATGCTGATATTTGGGTTGACACATCATTTGCGCAATCCTGATAACCTGCTGGGTATAACCATACTCATTATCATACCAAATGTAAAGGGTAACATCATGGCCGCTGTTATCTATTATTGTTGCTTTGCTATCATATACGGCGCACCTGTTATTGCCAACAATATCAGATGAAACCAGTTCATCACTGATTTCATATTGCAGTTGTGCCCCTAAAATCCCCTCAAAAGCATAGCCCCGCAATGCAGCATTTATGGCATTTATATTGGTAGCCGTTTGCAGTTTTAAATGCAATATGGCTAAAGAGCCATTAGGTATGGGCACCCTGATAGCATTTGAGGTTAATTTTCCTTCCAGTTCTGGTAATACTTTAGCAATTGCTTTTCCTGCGCCGGTTTCGGTTATTACCATGTTTAAAGCCGCAGCACGCCCCCTCCTGTTTTTAGCATGCATATTATCTACCAGATTCTGGTCGTTAGTATAGGCATGAATGGTTTCCATATGGCCCGATACAATTCCAAAAGTTTCATGCATTGCTTTTAATACGGGTGCTATGGCATTAGTAGTGCATGATGCCGCAGAAAGTATTGCATCTTCATCCGGATTATAATTATGATGGTTTACCCCGAATACAATATTGGGTATGCCCTTGCCCGGTGCCGTAAGTAATACCTGGCTTACCCCAAATGCTGCCAAATGGCGCTGCAAATTTTCTTTATCCCTAAAAGCGCCACTGCTATCAATAACCAATGCATTTTTTATTCCATATTCGGTATAATCTATCTTTCTGGGATTATCAGCGGCAATAACAGGAATTTGTATTCCATTAATTATAAATGATTTATTTTTATAATCAACTTTAATTATCGCCTTACAGCTACCGTGTACAGAATCGGTTCGTAACAAAGAGGCCCTTTTTTCCAATTCTGCCGCATCTAAAGAACCCCGAATTACAATAGCACGTAGCCTGAATGTTTTAGATGCCATCCGTTCAATTAAAGTACGGGCTACCAAACGGCCAATTCTGCCAAATCCAAAAAGAATAACATCTTTGCTTCTGTCTTCAAATAAAGCATCATAATGCTTGTTTAACCACTGTTGCTGTCCTTCTGTATTTGTTTGCGGAATTAAAAGTGCATCTCCTATATCTAGTATGCCAGAATGTAACTTTTCGGGCTGTATGGCTTGTACTACCTGAACGATATTCTCAATAGTTATTGAAATTGTCCCTTTATTATTAATTTCTTCTAAAAGCTGTAATAAACTACCGGGAGTATGCTGAATTAAACTTTCATGAAATATCATGATTTCTATACCATAGGTATACCATAACTGATTGATTAATCCCTGAAGTGTTATGGCTTTTTTCACATCTTTAATATATGCAGACTTTTGCTGCTCAAAAGCTTCTGTTGAAAATGTGGTTTTACATTCCATATTCCATTCCTGTATCATATCTAAATCTTTAGTGCATTTGTAAAGACTCCTCTATTGGTTTATTAACTGCAAACTGCTGATAATTTTTTTCAAACGCTTTAAGCAATTTATCTGCCTGCAGGTCATACGCAGATCTATCATCCCATGTATCTCTGGGTTGTAATAACTCGTTTGGCACTCCGGGGCAGGCAACAGGTATTTGCAGGTTAAAAACAGAATCAGTTTTATATTCAATGTCAGTTAAATCACCATTAAGCACAGCTTTTATTATAGCCCTTGTATGCGCTAATGCTATACGGTGGCCCTGCCCATAAGCTCCTGAGGTCCATCCTGTATTTATCAACCATACTTTAGCATTACACTGTTTAATGCGCTCCTGCAGCATTTTGCCGTATACCTCAGGATGCAAGGGCATAAAAGGAGCGCCAAAACATGCTGAAAATACGGGTTCGGGAGTTGAAACTCCGGCTTCAGTACCGGCAACTTTTGCGGTGTAGCCCGAAATAAAATAGTAAAATGCCTGCTTTGGCGTTAATTGTGCTATTGGAGGCAAAACCCCAAATGCATCGGCCGTTAAAAAAAAGATATGCTCCGGCGCTTTGGCAACCGAGGGTTCAATAATTTTATCTATATAATGTAACGGATAACTAACACGTGTATTCTGGGTAATGGCATCATTATTATAATCTACTTTACCCTGTTTATCTACTACTACATTTTCTAACAATGCGCCGGGTTTTATAGCATTATAAATTGCGGGCTCATGTTCTTTACTCAGGTTAATCACTTTAGCATAAGAGCCTCCTTCAATATTAAAAATATGATGGTCTGGTGTCCAGCCATGCTCATCATCTCCAACAAGAAAACGGTCCGGATCAGCAGATAAAGTAGTTTTTCCGGTTCCTGATAAACCGAAAAACAATGCTGTATTACCCTCTTCATCTACATTAGCACTACAATGCATAGGGAATACATCTTTTTGTAAAGGCAATTCAAAATTCAATGCAGAAAAAATACCTTTTTTAATTTCTCCGGTATATGCAGTTCCACCCGTTAAAACTATTTTTCTGCTAAAGTCTAAAATTGTGAAATGTGGGGAAACGGTACCATCTTCAACCGGGTTTGCAGTAAAACCGGGAGCATTTATCACGGTCCAGTCTGAAGTAAACCCCTCTAATTCATCAGCAGAAGGCCTGATAAACATATTATAAGCAAACAAATTACTCGATGCATATTCGGTTATTACTCTCACACCGGTGCGGTATTCCGAATCGGCACAGGTAAAACCATCACGTACAAAAATCTCTTTACCCGACAAGTAAGCTGTTACCCTGGATAATAACCTGTCAAAACTTTTCTGAGGGAAAATCTTGTTGATAGTACCCCACCATACTTTAGATTCAGTAAGTTCATCTCTTACAATGTAACGATCATTTGGAATCCTTCCTGTAAATTTACCGGTATTGATGGCCAAGGCTCCGGAATCTGTTAAAACCCCCTGCCCTTTATCCAAAATTATTTTCTGCAAGTCCTCCGGTGACAATTGGTAATAAACAGTTCCATTCCTGATTCCCCAAGAGGACAACGAAATCGTTTTCGGTTTTAAAGAAATCTGACTCATTTTTAAATTTTATTAGTGTTGTTTACAGCGCGAAAATATAAATTATTTTAATACGAAAACGATTTCGATATTAAAATATTTAAACATATCATACCTAATAGAGGTTTTTACTGATATATATTAAAACATGAAGATTTATAGATTTCACTGTTTAAAGCACTTTAAGCAGCTACTTATTTAAGAGTAATAAATAGAAGTATTGAGGAAAATAAAAAGATAATACGGGTAAATTTTACTAAAAACTTGCAGGCAAATTCATTAAACAGTGGTTGCTATCTAAAAAAGCTATGTTTGGTATATCAAATTATATAACAGCAGTTATTTTCCGATACAGAAATTAGCAAATATGTTTCCTAATAATTCATCATTTGTAACCTGCCCGGTTATTTCTCCAAAATAATACAAAGCCTGGCGTATGTCTATGGCCATAAGGTCGGCACTAATGCCGGAAGTTAATCCAAAGCGTACTTTTTGTATTTCTTCTAATGCTTTTAATAAAGCATCATAGTGGCGGGTATTGGTAACTATGGTTTCATTATTACGCAGTGCCCCAGTATTTACAAAAGACAATAGTTTATCCGTCAGCTCTTCTACTCCACTACCCGTTTTGGCAGATATAAATAATAATTCCGGTATTTCATCTGTAAGCAGGTTACGTTGTGCTTCAGTATATAAATCCATCTTATTGGCTACAATAATTAGTGCTTTTTGTGGATATTGATTTTTAATTTTTCCTGTTTCATTTTTTATAGATGATACGGTATTTTCGTCTGCCGCCAGCGGACACAGATAAATAACCACTTGTGCCTGGGCTATCTTTTCAAAGGTTTTTTTTATCCCAATACCTTCTACAACATCTTGTGTTTCCCTTATGCCAGCGGTATCTATAAACCGAAAACCAATACCGTTTATAACCAACTCATCTTCAATAGTATCACGTGTAGTACCTGCAATATCGCTTACAATAGCGCGTTCTTCATTTAGTAAGGCATTAAGCAGTGTGCTCTTACCTACATTGGGCTCACCTACAATAGCTACAGGAATACCGTTTTTTATTACATTACCTACCGAGAAAGAGTCTATTAAGCGCTTCAATACAAATTCAATACGATTAATTAAGTCATTAAATTGTGTACGGTCTGCAAACTCTACATCCTCTTCGGCAAAATCAAGCTCCAGTTCAATTAACGATGCAAAATTGAGTAACTCCTCACGCAGCCTGGCTATTTCATTACTAAAGCCGCCACGCATTTGTTGCATGGCCACCTGATGGCTGGCCTCATTATCACTGGCAATAAGGTCTGCCACTGCTTCAGCCTGGCTTAAGTCCAATTTACCGTTTAAAAAAGCCCTCAGCGTAAATTCACCAGCATTGGCCATACGGCAACCTTTACGCAACAGTAACTGTATTATTTGCTGCTGTATGTATACTGACCCGTGGCATGACAGCTCGACGGTGTTTTCTCCGGTATACGAGTTAGGGCCTTTAAAAAGCGAAAGCAATACCTGGTCATAAACTGTATTACCCTCTGCAATTGTGCCTAAATGCAAGGTATGCGTTTTTTGTTTTAAAATATCTTTACCGGAAACCGAACGGAAAACCTTTGACGCTATTTCCAGCGCTTGCAGTCCCGAGATTCTTATTATGGCAATAGCACCTGCGCCCGGTGGCGTTGCCAAAGCCACTATAGTATCTTGTGGTAACATGAAATGCTTTTTTGCAAAGATACAACATTAGCAATTGCAAAATTTTGCCTTGATAAAGTGAATTATTTTTCTGTTAAGTATAAACTAAAAAGTAAGAAAAGAACGAATAATTTTGTATTTTTAATGTCTAATTACACTAGCCACATGAAACGTATACTCTTCCCCACAGATTTTTCTGAAGCAGCAAAAACGGCTTATATATACGCCCTTAAGTTTGCAGATTCTTATGACGCAGAAATATTTATTTTGCATTCTTATGACCTGCCTATTGTGGATACTCCACCCCTGCCAGAAACTGCTGCTGAAGTTTTTGACATTGTAGAAGCAAACCAGTTTGAAAGCTTTAGGGAAGAAATACCATTAATGGAGCAAATTGCTGCAGAACAAAGCCTGTCACATATTAAAACATCTAAATTGCTACAATATGGAGATCTTATTTATAATATAAATAAGGTTTGTGATGACGAGAATATTGATATGATTATTATGGGTACTAAAGGTGCTACGGGCCTTAAAGAAACGTTTCTGGGTTCTAATGCAGCCTCAGTTATAGCCCATACAGAAAGGCCTGTGTTGTGTATTCCTGCCGAGGCAGAATACCAGCCTATACAAAATGTTGTGTTTACCACACAATATATGGACAGGGATAACGACGCCCTTGCACAGACAATACAGTTAGCCAAAAAATTTAATGCACGCATACAATGCCTGTACATAAAAAATGATGATGACCCAATAGATATTGAAGAGCGTATAAATGAATGGAAAATATATTACCGCGATGAGCAAATTGATTTCTTTAATATAGATGGTCAGCATATTGAGCAGACCATTCTAGATTTTATAGAAAACCAGGCTGTACACCTTTTGGTAATGCGCACCCACAAACGTAATTTTTTTGAAAGGCTTTTCCACAGGAGCCTTACCAAAAAAATGGCCTACCATTCAAAAATACCATTACTGATATTTCATGAAGGGTAACCGAACCCATTTTTATCTACTATTTTTTATCCCTGCCAGCCAAAATAATCCATCTCTTATAAGGGATGCCTGTACCTCATTTTTAAAAGTATAGGAAAGCGTTTTGTTGGTTCCGCCTTCATAATCAATATCATTATGCCCCATATTTATATATAGCATTTTATAATTGTTGTTAGTCCATACTACAGGGTAGTAACCTTCATGCCATATTTCGTGTTTTTTAGGGCCTGTACCTAACGGAAAACTGGATGGGTCTATAGAAAGCAGTATAGTAATATCCTTATTTTTAGTTAAATCGTTACTCCAACGGTACCATTCATTTGGTGCAGTAGTAAATTTATCCGGCAGGTTTTGCGTAACAGGGTTTCGGTTTTCAATTTTTAAAACTGCCGAAGTGGGCCTCCAGGTATTGCTCACGTATTCCCCAGAACCCAGGAAAGTGTTATGATACCAATCCCAGTTTTGCGGCACCTGCGAACCGTTAAGGGCAAATGCAGCAAAATGGAACCCCATCCATGCACCGCCGTTTTCCATATATTTTTGAAAAGCTTCCCGCTGTGCTGGTTTTTCCGGCCTTGTATCAAGAAACAGCACAACATCATACTTCTTCAAAAAAGGCAAATTCATATTATCCCAATTACTTGTCGTATCATATACAAATAAATTTTCTTTGGCTTCTTTTAAAAACCAATTGTTGGCTTCATGTACATAACTTATGTGAGCCTGGTCATTTTTAGCCGTGAAAAAAGCTATCGCCTTAAATTTAGGAGCCACGTCTGTTTTACGCTGTCCCAGTGCCATAATCGGAAAAAGAAGCAACAGTACTATTTTTAAATATCGAAATGCCATACCAAACTAATTGTTACTTTTTAAGTGATACTTTTAAAGGGCTTTTTAAAACCTGTGCCTGTTGATCAAGTATAACATCCCAATCTTCAACAGTTTGTATCTGTCCGCTTTTATCCCATGCAAAACCTGCATAATATATAAGCTTTTGTGTAGGCTTTGCCACAATAAGCAGGTTACTCTGGTCTGGCACTTCAGATTTAAAAGCAAAAGCTTTCTCTATATCTCCGGGTGCTATAACAATACCTTCACCTACATGAGAATCATCAATTTGCTCCCAATGGCGAAACCAGCCTTTTTCTTGTTTGATTTTTGACTCTCCTTTATTTTCATGCAGACTAATGCCAACAGTATAGTTTGGAACAGGCTTTTCGGCTTTTAAAGTTATTTCAAACTTTGAAAAGTTAGCACCTATATCCAGTGAAATACGCTTTGTTTCATGCACATAATACGGACTCCATGACGCATAACTCAATTCAAAAACCGTACGCAGCGGGCCGCTGGAAATGGTTTTATATCCGGTATAATTTTGAGAAACCATAAGGCTGTCATTTTCCCAGATGCCTATACCACCTGTACCGCGGCTGCCGCCAACATGGTAGGGGTCATATCCTTCGCCATGGTCTATATGGTAATAGCCCGGTGTTTTAACATGGTTGCTGTACCATTTGTTGATGATAGGATAATTCACCCTTTTTAACCAAAGGTCTATACCGCTTGAAAGTGTACTGCCTGCCACACCCTCCAGTGCCTCTTTCTGGCCTGTTGGCCCATAGGTGCGAAAAGCAATTTTATCATTTTCCCATGTATAATCATCTGTACGTTCCGGTACAAAACGGGAGTAGGCTACCTGTTTGCTCTCAGGCACAGCAATGGTGCTATCGGCAATTATATCATAATAAACACTACTATTGGCGGGAACCTTAGCCTGAAAAAGTAGTTCATCATTTTTTCCGTCGCCATCATAATCTATCCATTGTATAGGTAGGTACTCTGAAGTACCCTGTTTTCTAATCCGAAGGGTATTTTCACTATTATCCTTTAAAATATCAGCTAATTGTTGATGGTTTAGGGCAACAATTTCCTGCCGGTCAAAACCAAGTTCATTTTTTACCGAGATATTCAAATCTGTAACGGTTTTACCACACCCTGCCAGCAGCAGGGGTAATAAAGCTGCTATGATAAAGCCTGATTTTCGGTTAATTGAAAATATCATTTTTATTATGGGTTTGGATTTTTATAAATGCTGCTGGTAAGTATTACCCTCTCGCAAATTTCTCAAGCTGTTATATTCTCCTGCCGGCAGAGTACCTGACTGCCCGGCCTGCAAAGCTTCATATAATTGCTGTTCTGTACGTATACCCGCTACAGCAGTGGTTATTGCCTGGTTAGACATTACATAACGCATAGCTGTTTGGGCAGCTGTCGCTTTCTCAGGTGTGAGTTTAATAAGGTGGTTTGCAATAGTTGCTACTTCAATTTCAGGTATACCAAGATATTCTTTGGCCGGTTTGCCACCAAGTAAGCCACCGGCTACGGTACCGCGGGCTAACACTCCTATAGTATTATCTTTAAGCAGTTTCAGTATTTCTTCTTCAGGCCTTCTGTCTAACAGGCTATATTGCAACATAACAGCAGCAATATTGCTTTTTTTTACATACTTTTTTATTACATTAGGCCGTATGCTGGATATACCATAGCTTACTATTTTTCCCTGCTCTGTCAAACGCTCAAAAGCTTCTATGGTTTCATCAATTGGGTCTTCTATTGTACCCCCGTGCAGTAAATACAGGTCTATATAATCTGTTTGCAGTCTTTTTAGGCTATCATCTACCGCTTTTAATATATATTCTTTCCGGGGGTTCCAATCCCAACCGGAACCGTCTTTCCGCCATTGATTACCAACTTTGGTAGAAATATGTATTTTTTGCCGATTACCTTTTAATGCCTTGCCTAATAATTTTTCATTTTCTCCTTTATCATATAAATCGGCTGTGTCAAACAACGTAATTCCTTCATCTATAGCCTTACTAATAAGGGCATCATTATTAGTTGCTGTATTTTTTAATGACATACAGCCAAAACTTACCCTGCTTACTTTAAAGCCTGCTTTATCTAAGCTATTGTATTGCATAACTTATTTTTTTCCGAATGTTATACCTTCCCAATCATCGGTGCGGAAGGGTGAAGCCGGCAGCCCGGAGGCATTGGTGAGGTTTCCTTCCGGGTTATCGGCCCAGTTATAGCGAACAGCTACCGGATTTTTAACCTGCGGCGACGATACTACAACCACATTCCCCTGAATTTTTGCATTTGCCCAGTAGAATTTTTTATCAGCCCCGGCTATAGAAAAACCTTTTAGATCACCATTTTTTGCCTGTAATTTTTCATCAAAATCAAAGGTAAGCACTATATTACTGTTTTTAACAGCATATGATTTATATAAAGGGCCAGAATAATCTATGTTTACCCCATACACTTTGGCCAGCGCTATACGGGCCAGCCGCTCACCTACTTCCTGTTTATTTTTAGGGTGGATATCTTCGGCATTACCAATATCAATAGCCACAGCCATACCTGTATTTGGCAATGTAAGTGCTTTAAACTGTGCATCACGCAGCTCAGCCCATGCAGATGAGCCCGGCTCATTTTTTTTAGCCTTGAAACCCGCCAGCTGAACAAAATAAAAAGGCATGCCGGGGTTTTTAAATTTTTCCCTCCAGTCTTTAATCATCAACGGGAAAAGTGTCTGGTACTGGTGCGCCCTCATATCGTTACTTTCACCCTGATACCATATCACGCCTTTAATTTTATAGTTTAATATGGGATGTATCATGGCATTATAAAGCGCTGTAGGCTTATTTTGCCCCTGGGTAATAACCGGCATTGGCGCCAAATCGGTGCTAGATATCCCAACAGTATACTTCCACTCACCCGCTAAAGAAAATACGGTATTTCCTGAACTCAGGGTAAACTCATTTTTATCGCCATATATGCCACCGCCCCCGGTTCCGTCAAACACACGGATAGTGATACTATTTCTTTTCTCAATAAGGTCCGGGGCTATTGTATATTGTCTCTTTACATTATAGCCTTTAGTAGCTCCTACTTCTTTACCATTAAACCAAACCTTGTCATCATCGTCAGCAAAAAAAGTAAGTGTTAGTGGTTTGCCCACAAAATCATCAGGTAACTCTATTTCCCTGCGGTACCAAACCACACCATCAAAATCGGGCAATCCGCCATTTTCCCACAAGCCCGGCAATTCCATTTTAGCCCATGCGCCATCATTATATTCCGGCAAAATGTAAACAGGCGTGCCATTTTTAAATCCTTTATCAGCTTTTTCAAGCGCATCCATCCATTCATTAAGCGCAGCTCCCTGTCTTTTTGCTAATACCCCCTGGTCCTCCTGCATTTCATCAATCGCTTTATCAAAATCATGTATTGTTTTTAAAGCTCCTGCCTCTGTCCAGGCCTCTATTACAGTGCCTCCCCATGAGCTGTGTAATAAACCAATGGGGATATGTTTTTCTTTATATATTTTACGGGCAAAAAAATAAGCTGTACTAGAAAAATCGGCAATAGTTTGAGGGCTGCAAACCTGCCAGCCTCCGTTTTGTACTTTTAATTTGTCCAGAGGTGTTTCGCTATATACATGTTCAGCCTGTAATAACCTTATTTCAGGATAATTAGCATTGGCTATTTCTTCTTTATAATTGTTTATTTTACCCCAGCCCGCCAGTGGCATTTCCATATTAGACTGACCTGAGCACAGCCATACATCTCCAATAAGTATATTTTTAAGCATAAGTCGGCTTCCGTCATCTACAGTTATAGTATACGGCCCTCCGTAAGATGGTGTTTGCAGTGTTACTTTCCAGTTGCCGTCAGCACCGGAAGTTACCGTATATGACTTGTCATTCCAGGAAGCAGTTATGGTAACTGAAGTATTTTTTGCTGAAGTTCCCCAAAATGGCACAGCCGTATTTTGCTGCAGCACCATATTATCAGTAAAAAAAGAGGGTAAAGTGGTTTTAGAAAACAGCTGTACTGAACCTAAAAAACATGCAACTGTAAAAAGTATTTTCGCAATCGATTTCATATAAAAAGTATAGAATTTTAAATTATATTTCAGTATAATCAGTATCCGGTAAAACAGCATATAAAGCTATATATTTTTTTACAATATTGCCGTTTTATATTTATAATTAGCGCATAAACATCATTAAAAAACTGGTAAACAGTTTTTTAATTTAATATTCAAGAACAAAATTTTTAAGGTAGTTTTATGAAATCAAAGCTCCATCAGCCTTATCTTTGTTATATGGTTAAAAAGAACAGAAAACGGGAAGAATTATTAAACGTGCTTACCCATGGTATGGGGGCTGTTTTATCTGTAGTAGCACTTTCGCTGCTTGTGGTGTATTCTGTTTTTAAAGGTACGGCAATGCATTTAGCAGCCTCGCTTATTTTTGGCACAAGCCTGGTACTTCTATATTCTGCGTCTACCATATACCACGCTGTTGCAAAATTAAAATGGAAACGGTTATTTCAGCTGGTAGACCACCTTTGTATTTATGTGCTAATTGCAGGCACCTATACCCCTATTGCATTATTAGGACTAAAGGGTGTTTGGGGCTGGACAATATTTTGCACAGTATGGGCATTTGCCATTGGTGGGTTTATTTTTAAATTTTCGCCATTGCGCAAGTTTGAAAAATTATCGTTATCCCTGTATGCACTTATGGGGTGGCTTATTATTGTTGCTATAAAACCACTTATAGAAAACCTGGCCCCGGGCGCTTTAATTTATTTATTAGGCGGAGGGCTTTGTTATACATTTGGTATTTATTTTTACGCTAAAGAAAAAATACCTTACAACCATGCTATATGGCATGTGTTTGTGTTAGGCGGCAGTACGCTGCACTTTTTGGGTATCTTTCTTTACCTTATACCTTAATGTTTTTTTACGTTTTAAAAAGCGTAAAAAAATGCAGAATATTACAAATAGATTTTACAAACTTCTTTTATATAAACATAAAACGGCTGCTGAGGCAGCCGTTTTAATATCCTTTATATCCAATATTAAAATATATAATCGGTACTTAAAAAGTTACTGTCATGATCTGTAACAATAGTGTTTAATAATTGCTTATTGGCCTCTGTAGCCTTAGTAGCCACTAACGACCTTATTGAGAATGAGCGAAGTGCATCATAAACGGAAAGTGTACCTTCGGCACTGTCTTTTCTTCCTGTAAACGGAAAAACATCGGGGCCTCGTTGTGCCTGGCAATTAATGTTTACACGGCTCACCAGGTTTACAAACGGGTCAATCAGTTTGGAAACCTCTATAGGATCCTGACTGAAAATACTTACCTGCATACCATGGGAGGCATTTATCTGGTATTCTATAGGCTCATCTATAGTTTCAAACGGCACTACAGGAATTACCGGCCCAAACTGTTCTTCGTGGTACAGCTTCATACTATCGTTAACCGGATACATAACAGCGGGAAACACAAATGATTCCTGGTTATATCCTCCTCCTTCATTCATTATTTTAGCTCCATGTTCAATTGCATCTTCAATACATTCTTTAAGATATCCAGGCTTACCGGGTTCTGGTAGCGGTGTAACTTTTACACCGTCTTCCCAAGGCAAACCGCCTTTTAAAGCTGATACCGCTTTGCTTAACCTGGTCACAAACTCATCAGCAACCTCTTTTTGTACAAAAATAAGTTTTAGCGCCGTGCAACGCTGCCCGTTAAATGACAGCGACCCCAACAGGCACTCGCTAACAGCCACATCAAGGTCGGCATTTTTAGTTACAATAGCAGCATTTTTGGCATCGAGGCTTAAAATAGCACGAAGCCTGTTTACTTTAGGATGCAGCTTCTTAAGCCCGTTTGCTACTTTACTCGACCCGATAAAAGCAAGTACGTTTACCTTGCCGCTTTCCATAATGGGTGTAATAATTTCTGCGCCACGCCCATAAAGAGTATTTACTGTACCTTTTGGGAAAGCCTCTTTAAAAGCATTCAATAACGGGTAATGCAGTAAAATACCATGCTTGGGTAACTTAAATAATATAGTATTACCCATTATAAGCGCGGGTATAAGGGTGGTAAAAATTTCGTTAAGCGGATAATTAAAAGGGCCCATACTAAGCACTACTCCGAGTGGTGCACGGCGTATCTGGGCAATAGTACCTTCGGCCTGCTTAAAACGTGATGATTCGCGGTCAAGGTCTTTAAGTGCATCAATAGTATCATTAATATAATCAACGGTACGGTCAAACTCTTTAGTAGAATCTGCCAGTGTCTTACCTATCTCCCACATTAAGAGCTTAATAATCAAGTCCCTTTGCTGAACCATAAGGTATACAAACTTTTGCATGCATTTTATACGGCCTTCAACACTCATGGTAGGCCATTCCCCCTGGCCATCATTATAGGCCGCCACAGCAGCATCCAGTGCCTCCATAGATTCTTTTGGGGTGGTATGAGGATAACTACCCACAAATTTTCGCACCAACCCGTCAGGCCCGGGAATGCAAACGGGTGAATACACCTCTATTACAGGCCCATCCCAGTGCACCATTTCTCCATTAAGTAAATATTCTCTCTGGTGTATTTCGGATATATTATATTCTTCAGGTATTTGGTCAGTAGGTTTAAAAAGCCCTTCAAAATGTTTAGTTGTATTTTCCATAAAGTAAATTAAATTTGTAAGATTAAATTTAAGGTATATCTTATTAGTAAACCTTATAAACCGGTTAATTTTTTATTAAAGTGCAAAAACTAAGAAGGAAAATTTTTTAAATACGGCGAATTATAAAAAGGGCTCTGTAAGCTTATGTTTATGCGAAAAAAGCACCAATCCTACCTTGGACCTTATATTATATTTTTCAAAAAGCGCAGTGCGGTATGCCTCAACAGATTTTACGGAAACCGACATAATATCTGCTATCTGGTCATAAGTATATTCCCTCTCATCACAAACCAGCCTTAAAAAATCATGTTCACGGTGTGATAAAGGCGGTTTTTCTTCATTGCTGTCCGCAGTGTTATAATTTCTTACCCTTTTTAATATTTCAACTACATTATTAAAACCTATAGAAACAATGTTATCTATAGCAAATTTCAGGTCCTGTGCAGTACAGTTTTTGTGTAAAAAGCCTCTTGCGCCATAGTGATAGGCTGCATCAATTATTTCTTCATTAAAATGCTGCGTTAATAAAAGTACTTTACAGTCCAGCCCTTTTTCTTCAAGGGTTTTCAGCACCTCTACACCATTTAGCCCCGGCATAGAATAATCAACAATAAAAAGTTGCGGGCTGTTATTTATAGGGAGCGCTGCCAGTAATTGTGTACCGCTTTCAAACTCATGGGTTACTTTATAATTGCCAAGTTTATGCAGGAGTTCTTTTAACCCGTGCCGGACAATTTTATGGTCATCTGCAATGCCTATAGTAACAGTTTCCATTTCAGGATGTTTTTTCTGAAAGCTTTATTGTTGTGCCTTTGCCAGGTTGCGAATTAACTGACACGCTAAAGTTAATAAATTCTGCACGGTTTACAATATTTTTCAATCCAAGGCCGCCATCTTTTTTCAGCGTCTCTTCATAATCAAACCCCTTCCCATTATCTGCAATAGATAATACAAATAGAGGTTCGCAATTAACTGCTATATCAATTGTATCAGCCCCGGAATGTTTAAAAATATTATTAATAATTTCCTGAAAAATACGGTAGAGAACTATTTTTTCGTTTGTACCAAAAGCCTTTATATTATTCCCTTGTTTAAAATTAATAGTTACCCTGTTATTCTTTCTAAGGCGTTGTACTTCGGCTTCAATAGCTTTTACCAGGTTTTGCTGCAAAAGCTTTTGGTTGTTAAGTGAATGGCTAATATCCCGTAATGAACCCGAAAGCATGGCAACCGAAGCACTTAAGGGCTCCAAGTCTGCTATAAGCTCAGGCTTGTCCAGTTTAAGGTTTTCTACAATAAAATTGATGTAGGTAAGCTGTTGCCCGGCATCATCGTGCAGGTCGCCACTAATATTATTAAGCACTTGCTCCTGAGTTTCTATTATAGCGCTGTTAAGAGATTTCTGAAAGGTTATATCTTTTTCATAAATTACTTTAGTGTAATTTTTTATTTTACGGATATATAATTTAATAATCAGCGCACAAAAAAGTATAAGCAGGCTTACAAAAAGTAAACCTATAATGATGCCAAATGCTATATTAGTGAGATCTTGCATTATTTAATTTTTCTTTCACGATAAATATAAATGTTTAGTAAAGTGTAATAAATGAAATTTGAAAAAAAACTTATAATATTATATAACTTCACATTCAATAATAAAACATTTGTCAATTTACTATCTTGAAAGGAGAACATAAATGAAAATCCAAAAAAGAAAATAAGAGGCACTGTCAAAAGAATATAAGCATTTGAATAAAAAAAATTTAAATCTTCTTTTTGAAGATTTTTAAAACTAAAATAAATAAATAAAACTATATAGATGAAAGATCCAATTATAAAATTATTATAAATAAAATTATGATATCCATCAAAAATAATTACATTTAAAATAGTAAATATAAAAAAAGCAATAAGTATTATACTCATTGCTTTTTTATTTAACTTACTTACTTTCATTAATATTAACAGCCATAATAATATTGTAAATATGATATTAATATTTGAAGATATTTTAATTGGTAATTTTAATTGTAATAATAAAGAATTTATTATTACAGTAAATAAGTTAATCAACAACAATAATCCTATATGTTTTTTATTTTTCCATTTTAATAAAATAAAAAAAAGAACACATGTAAATAAAATATATAATTTAACTGGGTTTGTTATAAATGCCATTATAATATGTTAATGGTTGGGTTATCTGAAATATTATAATAGTATATATCATAACCCATTTGGGGAGGTGTTCTTGAAACCTTCATTTTAAAAATTAATTTTTCAACATCATTACCATGACTATCCTGACCTATACGTTTAACAAAGTTTATTGTATCTGTGCCCTTGTATTTTTTTTCTAAACTCTCAAAAAAAGGTTTTGAATATACTGATTTGTCAACAGTAAATGTATCAACTTTAAAATTAATTTTATTATTATGAAATTTAAATCCTATATATTTTTCATAACATTGAATTGAATCTAAATACAGGTTCAGTTCATCAAAAGTTTTTTTATATACTTTATGTCTATTAATATTATTTTCAGGATGTGTAGCAGCCATTTGCATAAAATCCATTGAATCCACAGTATGAAATTTTTCAATACATTCTACTAAATCATTATCGCATATTGTAGAGCCATTGTTTCTTAACTAATTTAAAAAATCTTCTAAGGTTTCTAAATCTTCAATATTATCAAAAATAGGATCATTACAATCTCCTCCAACTAAGGATATATTTTCTTGAGCATCTCTTGATGACTTTACTTCAGTTTTATTTTTACACCCAATCAATAAAAAAGCAAAAAGAACAAAAAGTAAATTTTTTTTCATAATAATAAGGTTTTAAAAGTTAAATAATTGAATGATATAAAAATGGTTATTATTCTAATATTAATAATAGGTAAAACCCTATATTAAATATTTTTCTGCCGTACTGTTAAAAATGTTTTCCCTCTAAGAGCGTAGGTTTTAATATATATACATTAACCTATCCCTAACAATCATATAGGCTATAAATCCGAAACTTTTTATATAACTTTGCAGCTTTAATTTTAATAAGCTATGGGTAAAGTAAAAATTGGGCTGGTACAGATGAGTTGTGTGAAAGACAAACAGCAAAACCTGGAAAAAGCCATTAAGGAAGTACGTAATGCTGCTAAAAAGGGCGCACAAATTGTTTGCCTTCAGGAATTATTTACTTCATTATATTTTTGCGATGTTGAAGATTATGAAAATTTTAAATTGGCAGAAGCCATTCCCGGGCCCTCTACCAATGCACTTTGCGATGTAGCCAAAGAGTTGAATGTTGTAATTATTGCATCGCTATTTGAAAAACGTACCGAAGGCCTGTACCATAATACCACTGCCGTTATTGATGCTGATGGCTCTTACCTTGGTAAATACCGCAAAATGCATATTCCTGATGACCCTGCCTTTTATGAGAAATTTTATTTTACACCGGGTGATTTAGGGTATAAAACCTTTCAGACCAAGTATGCCAAAATTGGAGTGCTTATCTGCTGGGACCAATGGTACCCGGAGGCAAGCCGCATAACAGCACTTATGGGTGCCGAGATTATGTTTTACCCAACTGCTATCGGCTGGGCTACATCCCAGGATGAAGATACCAATAAAGAACAATATGATGCCTGGCAAACTATACAGCGCAGCCACGCCGTTGCCAACGGTGTGCACGTAGTAAGCGTAAACCGTGTTGGTTTTGAACAGGATGGCGCCATGAAATTTTGGGGTGGCAGTTTTGTTGCCAATCCTCATGGTAAACTACTGTACCTTGCCTCTCATGATGATGAAGAAACTACTGTTGTGGAAGTTGACACTAAGGCAACCGACCATTACCGTACCCACTGGCCTTTTTTACGCGACAGGAGGATAGACAGCTATGCACCGATAAATAAACGTTTTATTGACGAAGAATAAATCGGGTTTAAAAATTATATTTAATTCTAATTTATTTAAATGTCGTCAATTCAAGATAAAGTAACACCAAAAAGCTCCGGCTTTCATTTCCCTGCAGAATTTGCCCCGCAACGTGCCCTTTGGCTTTCATGGCCGCATAAAGAGGCTTCATGGCCGGGTAAGTTGCATGCTATTTATAAGCCGTATTGTGAATTTATTTTACAGGTTTCCCGCCACCAGAAGGTTTGTATAAATGTAGCTGATGAAACTATGGAAGCGTTTGCAATACAGCAATTAAATACTTATTTGCCTTTGGTTGCAGGTGCTAAGCTTAGCGAGGTTACTTTCTATTTTCACCCTACTAATGATGCGTGGTGCCGCGACCACGGCCCTGCATTTGTTGTAAACCCTGCTACCGGGGAAAAAGCTGTTGTTGACTGGGGATATAATGCCTGGGGCGATAAATATCCACCTTATGATCTTGATGATGTGATACCCACCCGTATTGGGGAAGCTTTAGGACTTAAGGTTTTTCACCCGGATATTGTTATGGAAGGCGGTAGTGTGGAATTTAACGGTAAGGGTACATTGCTCACAACAACAGCCTGCCTGTTGAACAAAAACCGTAACCCACACCTTACCCAAAAGCAAATTGAAGAATACCTTATACAATACTATGGTGTTGAGCATATTTTATGGCTTGGCGATGGAATTGTTGGTGATGATACCGATGGCCATATAGATGATATTACCCGTTTTGTAAATGAGGATACTGTTGTTACCGTTGTTGAAGAAAACAAGAACGACGAAAATTATGAGTTGTTGCAGGAAAACCTGAAACTGCTTAAAAACATGAAGCTTCAGGATGGCAAACAGGTTAATATTATTGAATTACCTATGCCTAAGCCTGTAATTTGGGAAGACCAGAGATTACCTGCATCATACGCTAATTTTTACATAGCTAATAAAACAGTAATTGTACCTACCTTCAGGGATGATATAAAAGATAAAAAAGCGCTTGATATACTACAAGAATGCTTTAAAACCCGCGAAGTAATTGGTATTGACAGTACCGACCTGATATGGGGATTAGGTAGTTTTCACTGCCTTAGCCAGCAGGAACCGGTTTAGTCAGTTGGCAATATTCAGTTCACAGGAAACAGAAACAGTTTTATCTTTATTTCATATTATAGCCTAAACATTTTGACCTCTAAAGCGTAAACTGTTCACCAGAAACTAAATACTCTTAACGCGGTTTATAATTTCATCTTTAGGTACTACCCCTGCCTGTTTCCAAAGCACTTTACCATCTTTAAACAGCATAAGTGTAGGTACTCCCCTAACCTGAAACTGAGGGTTTGACATTAAAGCCTGGTTTTTATCAACATCTATTTTTATAATGGTTATACTGTCACCCAGGTCTTTCTTAACATCACTAAGTATAGGTGACATCATTTTACAGGGTCCGCACCAAGTTGCAAAAAAGTCAACCAAAACAGGTTTAGAGCCATTTATAAGGTTATTAAATTTTTCCATAGTATAATTTAATTACATAAAGTTATTTAAACTAAAAAATTTCAACAACAAGTTTTAGATAAATTTAGTACTGTAATATTTAATAGAAGCTCAATTGCCAACATAGGTTAAAATCTGCTAATTGTTAGTTAAATCAAACCTACTCGCAAGTTACAAACATCCCAATTAATAATTTTCTTCTTACATTTATTAAAAAGAAAATTTACGTTATGAAAAAAAGAAATATTGGGTTTATATTTATTGTGGGAATCATGCTTTTGGTATTATCATGTAAGAAAAATAATCCCGAGGTTCACACACATGATGATAGTAGTAAAGATATTGCTATTGATACTACTAAATTTACAGCCTTTTTTAACAAGTATCCCGAATTTAAAAATTATGAGGGAGAAATAAGGAAATTATACCAAAAACATAACCATTATATATGGCATGAAAAAAGGGGGTTTATAGAATCTGCCGAAATAATTTATGATAAGGTAAACCAGCTTGATGAAGAAGGCCTGCAACGTAAAGTACCCTATAAAAATAAAATTGATGCCCTTTTTACCCGCAAAGGCAGGCGTGAAAAACCAAATGTAGACTCAGAATTACTTTTGAGCGCTATGTATTTTTATTATACTGATAAAGTACTTGATGGTATTGACACTTCAAAAAGCAAGCAGACCGGCTGGTATCTTCCACGTGAACGCGTAGATTATGTTGCTTATCTTGATACACTTATGCAGGAACCCAAATTGTTAAAAGATGGTACAGAAAAACTTTTTAGTGAATATTATAACCTTAAAAAAGGGCTGAAAAAATACCGCGAAATAAAAAATAAAGGCGGTTGGGGTAAAATTGAGTTGCCCGAAAATGTAAAATCATTACAAAAGGGCGATTCTGCACAGGCTGTAGTACAACTCAGGGCCAGGCTTGCTGCTGAAGGATATTTTAAAGGCAATACAACCAGTAATGTGTTTGATGATGACCTGTATAAAGCCGTAGATAATTATGAAAAAAGCCACTACAGTGAATTTGATGGCAAAGTAGGGCCACAAATTATTGGAGAACTTAATATACCTGTGGAAGAACGTATTAAAACCATTAGTCTGAATATGGAGCGTTGCCGTTGGATATCGCCTGATATAGATACCCTTGATGAATATATTGCGGTAAATATACCTTCGTACAGGTTACGATATGTGCACGATGGCGATATAAAACTTATATCTAATGTGGTAGTGGGTAAAGAACTAAATAAAACTGTTGTTTTTAGTGGGCAAATGAGCTATATAGTTTTCAGCCCGTATTGGAATGTACCCGAAAGTATATTAGAAAAGGAAATAAAGCCCGGTATTGCAAAAAACTCAAATTACCTGGCCCAGCATAATATGGAATGGTATAACAACGGTAAAAGCGTAAGGCAAAAACCGGGTGGAAATAATTCATTAGGTAAAGTCAAATTTATGTTTCCTAATTCTAATAATATTTATTTGCACGATACGCCTGCCAAGAGTTTGTTCAACAGGAACGACAGGGCGTTTAGCCATGGTTGTGTACGTGTGCAAAAGGCTAAGGAGCTTGCACTTGCTATAACAAAAGAACAGAAAGGATGGAACGAAGGTGAAGTTGATAAAGCAATGAATGCCAGCACAGAACAGTATTTTAACCTTGAAAAGAAAATCCCTGTGTATATAACCTACTTTACTGCATGGGCAGATGAAGACGGTAATGTGGCGTTTTTTGATGATATATATGAAAGGGATAACAGCCTGGCAAACCTGCTATATAAAAATTAATGTCAAGCTACTGCGTATGTATATTTTTTAAAATCCGGAACTTAATTAAAAGTTCCGGATTTAACGTATATTTTAATAATAGAAATTGTAGTTTACCATAAACAGCCTTATCTTTGGTTTTGTGCAAAAAGCGGGTATATACATATTAATACTTATCATAAGCTCTAACAACTTTTGTTTTCAGGAGTTGTTAAAAGCACCTGCTTTTTATAAGCATTACCAAGAGCACAAACAAGCGGGCACAACTCATGATATATTTACATTTATATCAATGCATTATATGGGGCAAGATATAAATGATAACGATCAGGACCGTGATATGCAACTACCTTTTAAACACATAGACCAGCATAGTTACAGTATAATTTATATTCCTGCCCCTGCGGTTGAGCAAATAGTGTTTGTAAAACACAAATCTGCCGAAAAGAAAATAATGCAGCAAAAAAACCTGCATTCTTTTGTTCTTTTTACCTCGTTATTAAGGCCTCCACGCAATCTATATAATTTAATATAATTATACCCGTATTTGAAATACGGAAATTTATCATTTACTAATTTAAAACTTTCAATCATGAAAAAAACAATTGCATTACTTGCTTTTGCAGGGTTATCATTATTTACATCCTGCGGAGAAAACAAAGACACAGACATTGTACCATCAGGCACTTATCAGGGCAAAGCTGAAGAAGTTGATGCTGATGAAAAAGAAATTTACGTAAGGACACCTGATGACAAATTACTTGAATTGTATTTTACTGATGCTACCACTTTAACCAAAGATGGTGAAACTGTAGAGTTCAGCACATTACATGAAGGTGGCGAGGTAGAAGTTACCGTAGAAAAAAAAGGCAACAAACTTGACCCTGTTTCTGTAAAAGTTCTTGACTAATGGTTGAAGTTCATTCAATGTGGCGTACTGAATTATGGCATCCGCTTATAGTTCATTTACCCATAACAGCCTTGCTATTGGCTGCAATAGCAGGGCTGTTACAATTTATATTGTCAAAGGCCAATGCAAAAATTGCATTACAAATGTGTATGATATTGCTTGTTATAGGAGTGGCAGGTGGATGGGCGGCTATCTACACAGGATTACTGGCTTATAATATTGAAGTGCGTAAAATTTGCGACCCTAAAGTATTACAAGAACATGAACTGTGGGCCTATGTAGCTATTATTATATTTTCTGTCGCATTGGCAATTCATATCCTGAAAAAATGGTTGGGTAAAAAGTTTGTCATACCTTTAAATATTATATGCGGGGCACTTTATATTTTAGGTGCAGCAAGCCTTTTATATTCCGGCCACCTTGGGGCAACTGTAGTTTATCAACAGGGCGCCGGGGTACATAAGCCAAAACCAGATTGCTCAGATTATATTATAGATTAATTATGGATGTTACCAATGTAAGCAAAGCAGTAAAGGCAACTTACTTTAGTTTATTAAGCAATGCCGCGCTGGCACTTATAAAAGGATTAGCCGGTTTTTTTGGTAACTCATATGCCCTTATTGCAGATGCAATAGAATCTACTACTGATATTTTTTCTTCTTTTCTCGTATTGTTTGGTATAAAATATTCCAGCAAGCCGGCAGATGATAACCATCCTTATGGCCATGGCAGGGCAGAAACCCTGGTGACTTTTATGGTTGTAGGCTTTCTTATTACATCTGCTACTGTTATTGCCTATGAGAGTATAATAAATATACAAACACCACACGATTTGCCAAAAGCGTGGACATTAATAATACTAGGTGCCATAATTTTATGGAAAGAGATATCTTTCAGGCTGGTTATGCGTAAAAGTAAGGAAACCAACAGCTCTTCTTTAAAGGCAGATGCATGGCATCACCGTAGTGATGCTATTACTTCGATAGCAGCTTTTACAGGTATAAGTATAGCCCTGATATGTGGCAAAGGATATGAATCGGCAGATGACTGGGCTGCGCTTTTTGCTTCCGGGTTTATACTTTATAACAGCTATCTTATTTTTCGCCCTGCCCTGGGTGAACTTATGGATGAACATTTGTATGATGACTTGGTTGATACTATACGAAGGGAAGCTACTGTTGTACCGGGCATATTGGCAACCGAAAAATGTTTTGTGAGAAAAGCCGGAATGGCGTTTCATATAGAATTGCATGCTATAGTAAATGGAAACCTAACCGTAAAAAAAGGGCATGAACTGGCGCATGAACTTGAGAATTACCTGAGGAAACAAATTCCCGACCTTGGGCACATACTAATACATATTGAGCCGGATGATTACCATAATATGGTATCAAAATAAAACCTAAAACGGTTTTATTTTAAATTAAGCACATTGATGCATTTGTAAAATCGTTTGGTATACATATCACTGCCCAAATCACTTATCATTACCTCTTTTTCACCGCCTGAAGAAGCGTGTATAAATTTAGAATTCATACCGTCAGCTTCATATACTATACCCACATGCCCAATAGAAGTGCTGTCTTTATACCCATAAAAAACCAATACATCCCCTTTCTTAAATTCTTTGGGTTTTAACCCAGGGGCAAGATTTTTAAAATTTTTTGAGCTGCGGGGCAGGTCAATATCAAAGCGGTCAAATACATAATTTACAAAGCCTGAACAGTCAAAACCTTTTTTAGGGTCTGCCGAAGCATAACAGTAACTGGTGCCTAAAAACTTTTTAGCATACGCTATAACAGCATCTCTTTTTGGTGTACCTGCACTTTTTACCTGTGTAGTATTTTTGGCTTCTGCTACATCAAATGTAACCTGCACTTCAGTATCCGGATTATTGAGGGCCTGTGCCGTTTCATTATTTTCAAGTATAATAATAGCTGGTTTTTCTTCCTTTTTACAAGACAATACAAACATTGCTATTAAGGCTAATAAATATGTTTTGGCTATTCTCATGCTTACTATTATACAAAAGCCATGCCTGTTTACCTTTCAAAACGGTAAATTAACGTTAGGCTAACTTACGGGCTTGCCATTACCTTAAATGTTTAGTACTTTTATTTCTTTAAAAATTAAACATAATATGAAAAATTTCGGGTTGCTCTGCACGCTATTTGCAGTGTTTATAATAACTGCTACATCAGCACAGCAGGTAAAAGTTATGACGTATAATATAAGGCTTAATACAGCCAGCGACGGCGAAAACCGTTGGGATAACCGCAAAGAAATGCTTACCGGGCAGGTGCTGTTTTATGAACCCGATTTTATGGGGGTACAGGAAGCGCTACCGGAACAAATGCAATTCCTTAATACAAACCTGGACAGTATATACAGCTCAATAGGTGCAGGCCGCGATGATGGCAAAAACAAAGGTGAATTTTCTGCTGTATTTTATAATAAAAAGAAATATAAACTAATAGAAAGTAACACATTCTGGCTAAGTGAAACGCCCGAAAAGCCATCAAAAGGATGGGATGCAGCCTATAACAGAGTTTGTACTTACGGAAAATTTAAAAACACTAAAACCGGACAGGAATTATGGATGTTTAATACCCATTTTGACCATGTTGGTGATGTAGCACGCAATGAAAGTGCAAAACTGATTCTAAAAACAATACAGGAAGTAAATAAGCAGAACCTGCCGTTTATACTAACGGGTGATTTTAACCTTGAGCCCGAAAGCCAGCCTATTATAACGATAAGTAAAGAAATGAATGACAGTAAGCTTGCGGCTGATTTTACTTATGGCCCACAGGGCACCTTTAATGGCTTTGAGTTTACTAAGCCCGTAACAAACCGTATTGACTATATTTTTACCAGTAAAAATGGTATAAAAGTTAAGAAATATGCTGTTTTAAGCAATAGTGACCTTTGCCGTTATCCCAGTGACCATTTTCCGGTTTATGCAGAACTGGAAATTAAAAAGTAATATTTTATATTAGTACAAAATGCGGTTATCTGTTTTATATAACCTCATTTTGTATTTATTTTACATTTACATTATTAGCCTTGGGTACAGATACTATAACATAAGGTGCCGTTAGGGCCATTGTAGCCATGCCATCAGGCACCGTCTTTTTAGTAGTAAGGTAAATTGTATCATTTTCCACTTTCATATCGGCCACCGAAATACTATAGCCTCCCGTATTTTTCTATCCCATAAAAATGGCAACAATATTATTTTTAGTAAAATCAATTGCAGGTACATTTTCTATACCAAGTTCTTTATATAAAGTTTCAAGCCCTGATAAGCTTGTTATGGTTTCATAACCTTCTGTTTCCCTGCCACCATAGGTTTCCTGCTTTAAAATGCTGTAACCATCATAGCCTCTTTTGCCATCCTTGCCTTTTTGTGGTCCACAGGCAGCAACTAAAACTAACAGAAAATTTAAAACAATTAACTTCTTCATACGTATTGCTGTTTTAAAGCTTTTCTGTAGATATTCTCATACATAGGCATAATCATTTGTATATCAAATTCTTTAGCTACTTCAAGTGCATTTTTCTTAAAAGTCGCAAGCTTATCCTTATCAGAAAGTATTGAAAGCGCTTTTTGCGCCATATCTTCTACATCGCCAACGTTACTTAGGTATCCGGAATAGCCTGCACGGTTTACCTCTGGAAGCCCACCCGTATTAGATGATATTACCGGAACCCCCACCGCCATGGCTTCAAGTGCAGCAAGGCCAAAGCTTTCTGTTTCTGAGGGTAACAGAAACAAGTCACTAAAACAAAGTATCTCGTTTATTTCGTTGCTGTTGCCAAAAAACAATACTTTATCACTCAGTCCAAGTTCATCACATAATTTTTCGGCAGGTTCTCTTTCGGGCCCATCACCTACCATCATAAGTTTAGCCGGTATTCTTTTCTGTATTTCATTAAAAACCTTAACTACATCCGGTATACGTTTTACCTTCCTGAAGTTGCTGATGTGTGTAATAATTCTTTCGTTATCTCCGGCCATCTGAGAACGTTTACATGGAACGTCAGGCACTTTATCTTTTTTAATTTCTATAAAATTCGGGATAACATGTATATCTCGTTTAATATCAAAAAGGCGGTAGGTTTCATCTTTTAAATCCTGTGATACCGAAGTTACCACATCACTATGGTTTATACTAAAACTTACTGCTGGTTTATAAAAGGGATGGTTGCCTACAAGGGTAATATCAGTGCCGTGTAACGTAGTTACCATAGGTATTTTTATGCCTTGTGCCTTTAGCATTTTTTTTGCCATATAGCCTGCATAGGCGTGCGGAATGGCATAGTGCACATGTAACAGTTCTATTTTATAGAGCTTTACCATATCTACAAGTTTGCTGGAAAGGGCAAGCTCATAAGGCTGATAATGAAATAATGGATATTCCGGAACATGTACTTCGTGATAATGTACGTTTGGTATTAGAGTAGCAAGGCGTACCGGCTGCCTGTAGGTAATAAAATGTATTTGATGCCCACGGCGTGCCAGTTCAAGCCCAAGTTCGGTAGCTACCACCCCGCTTCCGCCAAAGGTAGGATAGCACACTATTGCAATTTTCATAAAAAAATGTAAAAAATAAAAGACGAAGTTACTTAAAAAAACAGCAGGATTTTTTTTATTAATAAGAAATTAACCGCAACAAATTATTTTGCTTTCAGGCTTTCTTCATAAAGTAGTATCCAGTCTTGGGGAGTCATTTTAGAAACCAGTTCTGCAATGAGTTGATAAGGTATATTCTCCGGTTTTTTAAACCGTATACAGCTTTTGCCCATATCTAACTTTGTTTTACTGTGTTTGGGATATTCTTCTACAAACCATTTATGCAAATTGTCATCGGCATAAATACCCATATGTAAAGGGCAATAAAGTTTTTTTGCAACGCAATACTTAAAAAAGGCAATGGTAATTTTGGGTTGCAGTGGTAACCATTTACATAAGTTTGTAGTGGTACTACCCAGCCGGGCATACCATAGCCCATACTCTCTTTAAAACCCCGGGGCAGATTATTATTAATAGTGTCCCTAAGCTTGTGCATAGCTGCTTTTCGCTCTTCGGGCAATTGTTGGTAATACGCTTCAATAGTTATAGCTGATGACTGCATATTATCTTTAGTTACTTACGCAAAAATAAATTATTTTTTATCATCTGTATCGGTAATAGCATCCTGAATTACCTGCTGTATATCTTCGCGTATGTTTCCTTTACTCAGTTTATTTTCAGTTGCTTCGGGGTATGTACGGTTGCTCAGGAAAACATATACAATTTCTGTTTCGGGGTCTGCCCATGCCATTGTACCTGTAAACCCGGTATGCCCAAAACTTGACCTTGAAACACAATTGCACGTTGGGCCAGGCTGTTGCAACTGTGGCTTATCAAAGCCAAGACCGCGCCTGTTGCCTTCTTTACAGGAATAACAGGTATTGAATATATCAAATGTTTTGGCCGAAAAAAACTGCCTTCCCCCATAATTACCTTTTTGCAAATACATCTGCATAATTTTGGCTACATCAAGCGCATCTGAAAACAGGCCGGCATGCCCGCCAACACCATCCTGCATGGCGGCGGCCATATCATGCACATAGCCCTGAATGGTTTGGTAACGGAAGTAATTGTCTACCTCTGTTGGCGGAATAACACTCATGTCAAATTTACGCAATGGGTTAAAAGTGGTAGTTGTAGCACCCAATGGCTTATAAAAGTTATTTTCTGCCAATACATCTAAAGAAATTCCTGTTCTCATTTCCAGGTATTCTTTAAGCAAAATAAAATTGAAATCGCTGTATTTATATTCCTTCTTAAGTAATAGCTTGCTCTGTGCTATTTTGTTAATCATAATTGTAGGATAATCTTCGCGTATATATAGGTTTTCTGCCACCTGATACGGAAATTCTGCACTATATGTGTGCCTGTAATAAAGGGAATCGGGCTTTTTAAGGCTATCCAGTGTTTCGGTATAAAACGGTATCCAGGGCTGCAGGCGCGACTGATGCAGCAACATATCTTTTAATATTATATTTTTTTTATCCGTTTTTTCAAAAACAGGCAGCATACGGCCCAGTTTTTCATCAAGCTTTACCTTGCCCCTGTCGTACAGCTGCATAACATTGGGTAATGTGGCCAGCATTTTGGTTAGGGATGCAAGGTCATAAATATCGGTGTTTTTAACGGGTACATCTTCCTGGTAGGTATGGTATCCAAATGATTTCTGATAAATTACTTTACCCCTACGCGCAACCAGTACCTGCAAGCCAGGAGTCATTTTATCATGTATTGCACGGTTTGCTATCAGGTCTATATTTGTAAGCATAGCTGAGCTCATACCAACGTTTTCAGGTACTGAGAACCCAAGCCTGTTGGTGGGCTTTGTAAAAATACCATCGTTAACCTTAAATGCTCTACTAATGCTTACCGGCAATTTACCTTTAGACCCCAACGCCCCAAAAACTACTTCTGCCGCTACCGTTTCTGCAATTTTATTGTTTTGATACGCTAGTACTATTCCTTCTATATTAGTAAAGCTTTTAATACTGTTTAGTGCATATGGCCTTGCAAAAACAGTAAGTATGGTTTTCTTTTTACTGGCAATGCTATCAATCAAAACCAGTTCTGACGAGGTAAATTCATGTTTTTTAAAGGCACCGTCAGCTTTATGAAAGCCAATTATAACTGTGGTGTATTCCTTAAGCCTATCCATTAAAACTTCAAGGGTATCTACCTGAATTTCATCTACCTCAGTATATTGCTGTAATGTTGTAAGGTAATCTGAACCATCATCATCGCCAAGTTTAACATAGGCTACCTTCTCATTTATAAAGTCCATTACCGGCAGGGTATTATCATCATTTTTAAGTACGGTTACTGCATTTTCGTATAAAGTATAGTTGAGTGCATCATACTGATATTGATTAAGGTCTGAAACCAGATTATTTAAATCAATTGGCTTATAGTTATTTAGCCCTGCCCTGTATTTATAAGCCAGTATTTTTTTAACCGAATATTGTAACCGTTCCTCCGTAAGCACACTATCAGCATAAGCCTGCCTGAATTTTTCAACCGCAACCGGCACATTTTCGGCAAACAGCAATACATCGTTACCCGCCAAAAAAGCTTCAAGGTCTATACCTCCGGGCTGCATATAATTACTCGCTCCTTTCATATTTAGTGCATCGGTAAAAATAAGCCCTTTAAAACCCATTTCGCGCTGTGCAAGATTGGTAATTACATTATAAGACAATGAAGTAGGATAATTAGGTGTAGGATCTAACGCGGGCACATTTAGGTGTGCTGCCATTATACTTGCCATACCTTCATCAAAAAGGCGCTGGTATGGATATAATTCTATATTTTTAAGGTGTTCCAGGTCATATTGCACATAAGGCAGTGTAAGGTGCGAATCGGTGCCGGTATCGCCATGCCCCGGAAAGTGTTTGCCCGTAGCATATATACCTGTGCTTTGCAAACCCTTTACAAATGCCGAAGCGTGCTCAGTTACACTATACTTATCTTCTCCGTAAGAACGGCTTCCTATTACAGGATTTAAAGGGTTTGTATTAATATCTACCACCGGGGCAAAATTAAATTGTATGCCCATACGTTTTGATTGTTCGCCCATCTGCCTGCCCATTTTTTCTATAAGCGAAAGGTCCTGAATTGCCCCTAACGTCATATTCCAGGGATAACGGTAGGTAGAGTCTAACCTCATACTCAGGCCCCATTCTGCATCTATACCAATAAACAAAGGCAATTTAGCCTCTGACTGATACCGGTTGGTAAGCCGCGCCTGGCGTACCGGCCCGCCCTGAAAAAATATTAGGCCACCGATTTTATATTCTTTTACAAGTTTATCAATGCTTTGTACATGAGCCTGGTCTTTATTGCTATATGCCGCTACCATAAATAGCTGCCCTACACGCTCGTCAAAACTCATACTGCTATATACACTGTCAGTCCATTTTTGTTCAGCAGGCGATTGATATATGTTTTGGTAAAGCGGGTTTTGGGCAAAAGCTGCCTGTATAACCAGGATACATACTAAAGCGGTAAATCTCATGTAAAATAATATTTATAAAATAATAAATCACCATTACAAAATATAATGATGATTAGTGCAATATCCTGTTCAGGATATTAAAAGAACCTGCTGTGCCAGCTCTCTGCTGCCGGAACTTCCCAATAATCTTTCCACTCTCCTATATTGTTTACAAGATTATTGAATACTATGGTGTTAGCAGAAACTGACTTTTCTTTAGCCATTTTTTTAAAATCGGTAAGGGGCTTGTAGGTAATATATTCACCCTGCTTAAAGGTAACATTCATCCTGTCAAGCAAATCTACTTTATATTTCTTTTCCAACTCCTGTATAAAATGCACCGAGGCATCTATACTGCATCCGGTAGCCGACTGGTTTTCCTGGTTAACTGCCAGTATAATAAAACGATTGTACTGAATAAGATATGATGCCTCAAGGCCTTTGCCATGTGCTGTCCATTCTTCAATAAAATTTTTAAGGGATTCTTCTAATTCAGCCACTTCTTCATCAGTAAATTTACGGCTGCTCTGGTATACCCAAACCCGGGATTCATCGGGTAATGTTTCAAATAAAACGTACATAATCTAATTTTTATAAGTCCATTGCATTAGCAATGAGTTCTGCCACATCCAGCACTTTTACATCGTGCTCATGATTTTTGGCTTTAACGCCATCGGTAAGCATGGTATTGCAAAACGGGCATGCTGCGGCTATTATTTCAGGTTGTGTTTCAAGTGCTTCTTCTGTCCGCTCTACATTTACATCCTTGTTACCTTTTTCCGGTTCTTTAAACATTTGTGCACCACCGGCACCACAGCACAGGCCATTGCGGCGGCTGCGTTTCATTTCTACAAGTGCAGCATCCAGTTTTTCAACCAAATCCCGGGGGGCTTCATAAATATTATTTGCCCTGCCCAGGTAACATGGGTCATGAAAAGTTATTTTTTTTCCTTTATACTGCCCTCCCTCTATAGTAAGGCGGCCTTCGTTTAAAAGTGATTTTAAAAACTGCGTGTGGTGCATCACCTCATAAGTGCCGCCAAGGCCGGGATATTCATTTTTAATAGTATTAAAACAGTGCGGACAAGCTGTTACAATTTTTTTAACTTCATAAGCATTAAGCACCTCAATATTAGCCATGGCCTGCATTTGAAATAAAAACTCATTACCGGACCTTTTGGCAGGATCGCCGGTGCAGCTTTCTTCTGTGCCCAAAACAGCAAAAGAAACACCTGCGCTGTTTAATATTTTTACAAATGCCTTGGTTATTTTTTTGGCCCTGTCATCAAAACTGCCCGCACAACCCACCCAAAACAAAACTTCGGGTTGCTGTCCTGCGGCCAGCATTTCGGCCATTGTAGGTACTTTTATACTTTGGTCGCTCATAATCTATGCTTCATCGTGTGTGCCATCATCAAAAACCTGTGCGGTAACTTCTTTTTCAATCAGGTCGGTAAATTTACCGTTATAGCGTGTAGCACGCACCAAATGGTTATCTATCCAATGATAATTACCTCCACGGGGCTTGCCCATAACCATACCGTGATATTTAAATCCATGTTTACTAAGCCATTCTTCAGTAACAGTACGGTGTTCTTCGGTACGTGAGGTAAAAAATGTAATTATATGGCCTTCATCATACCAGCGGTTAAGAGTTTCCAGTGCGTCAGGGTAAACTTTTGCGGTTACCATCCTTTCCGGTTCTTCATTAGGTATGTCGTCACAAATAGTGCCATCTATATCAATCAGGTAATTTTTTACGCCCTGTGGCAATATCGGGCTTAAATGCTCACCTGTCTCGGTTGTTAACTCCTGAAGATTTTTATTAATATCTTCCTTTTTCATAATTATGCCTGTTATTGTAATTACATTTCTTCTTTCCATTGTAACCTGTCCATCTGGCTGTACGGCCACGGGGCTCCATTGTTTTCAATATTGCCCATCATTCCGTTAAGCTCTGTTGGTGCGGCACTTTGCTCCATCACCAGATAACGCCTCATATCCATTATTATAGAAAGCGGGTCTATATTTACAGGGCATGCCTCTACACAGCCGTTACAGGTTGTGCATGCCCAAAGTTCTTCCGGGGTTATATAATCATTAAGTAACTGTTTGCCATCATCAACAAACGCACCTTTATTTTTATCAATATTACGCCCTACTTCCTCCAGCCTATCGCGGGTTTTCATCATTATTTTACGGGGAGAAAGCTTTTTGCCTGTAAGGTTAGCCGGGCATGAATCGGTACAACGGCCACACTCTGTACAGGTATAAGCGTTTAATAATTGCACCCAGCTTAAATCATGCACATCACTTGCACCAAATTTAGCAGGAACCTCCCCTTCAGCAGCAGGCGGTGCAGCCGCAAACGGGTCTGCATTCGGATCCATCATCAGTTTAACTTCATTGGTAACCGATTCCAGATTCTCAAACTTCCCTTTAGGGTCAAGCCTTGCAAAATAAGTGTTAGGAAAAGCCAGCAGTATATGTAAATGCTTAGAAAAATAAAGGTAATTCATAAACACTAATATACCTATAATATGAAGCCACCAGGCAGTACGCTCTATAACAATGGCAGTTCCCTGAGGCATTCCGTTAAAAAGGGATGATATAAAGCCGGAAACAGGAAAAGCCCCCGCTTGTGTATAATGTGCTGCCCCCAGACCCTGAAGGTAATGGTCTGCCGCATTCATGGTAAGGAAAAGCAACATAAGAACGGCTTCAAAATAAAGAATATAATTAGCATCATTATGAGGCCAACCTTTTAGGTCGCCATGGGCAAAACGCCATAGTTTAATTATATTTCTACGAATCCAGAAGATGATTACCGAAGCAAGCACGCCAAAGGCAAGTATTTCAAAAAAGCCTATAAGGAAACTGTAAAAGCTACCCATAAAGCTAAAAAGCCGGTGGGTACCAAAAATACCATCAATAATTATTTCGAGAAGTTCTATATTAATAATAACAAAACCTACATATACAATAATGTGCAATAAGCCTGCTATGGGCCTGCGAACCATTTTTGACTGCCCCAAGGCAATCATCCCCATGTTTCGCCAGCGTGCTGCGGGATTATCAAACCTGTTAACATCCCTGCCGAGCCTAATGTTACGCGTTAGTTTTTTTACATTCGTGGCAAAGTAGCCAAAACCAAGCGTAAGCACTATAACAAACAGAATATTATCCAGATAAGCCATAAAAAATAAATGAACAGCCGATTAAAGCCGGTTTAGTCTTTCTTTTCTTCTACCTTCTCTTCAACATAAGGTGTGCCTTTTTTACCAAAAACTGAAAAATGCACATACCTTTTAGGGTTATTTTTCACATCAGCCAAAAGCTCTTTTAGTTCATTAGAAGCTGCATTTAGATTGTTATACATTTCCTCATCCTTCATAAGCTTACCCAGTGTGCCTTTGCCTGACTCTACATCACTAATAAGTTTATCTACATTATTAAGAGACGCTTCGAGTTTTTTAACGGCCTGGCCTAAATCTGCCTTATTTAAACTATCTGAAAGGGCAGCAAAATTTGAGGTAGTTTCATTCAGGTTTGAAAGGGTGGCATCAATATTTCTTTTATTGCCAGATATAACACCATTAAGAGAATGCGCGGCCTTATTAAACTCATTCATGGTGCTGCGCATATCTGAAATAGCATAACGCAAATCTTCCTGGGTTTTCTGGTCAAAAATATTATCAATGTGGCGTAACAGGCTATCGGCACTTGTTACGGTAGATTCTACTTTATTTTGCAACGGTGCAAGTTTATCACCCACTGCCGCTATCATGCCTTCTTCAAGTTCAGATTTTAAATAGTCGCCATCTTCAGCCAGGTCAGGATTATCAAGGTCTGGTGTAATAGCGACCTGCTTACCTGAAAGAGATAACAATCCCGGCTCATATAAGGTTGCAGAGCTTGTTTTTGAGATAGGAAAATCTGTATTTATCTGTAATTCAACTAAAATTGACAATCCTTCAGGTGTATTATTAAATGTCATGTTATTCACCTTACCTATTGTAACACCGTTGAGGGTAACCGGTGCGGAGGGAGGTAATCCTTCTACATCTTTATATACTACATAAAATGTTTTATAGTCTTTAAATAGGTCTTTTCCCTTTAAAAAACTATATCCCCAGATGAATAACAATATTGCTCCTAAAACCAGTATTGCTGTTTTTGCTTCTTTAGTAATTTTCAAAACTGTTCTATTTTTTTAACAAATGTAGGTCAAATAAATTTAAGTATATGTGAATAATTATTTAAAAAAGCTAATTTTTACCAAGGGAAAGTGCTTCTTGTATAGAAATTTTTTTGCCGTCTTTAAAAGCCACCACAAAAGCTTCTTTATAACCTTTTGAACGTGCCGCTTCTAAGAGTTCGCCTTTCGCTCGGTTATAATCGTTAGTGGCCCCGTAAAAGTATTTTATTGTGGGTAAAGAGCTTTCATCTTTACTAATATCGTTAAGCCCTTTAAAGTTAGAAGGGGTTAACTCTAACTTGCTGCTTCCTGCCGAAATTTGTACTTTATATATAATACCGTTAGCTACAGTTGCAACTCTGGTAGCAGGTGCCTGCTCAATCACCTGGGCTTGCGGTTTTTCGGCCACCGAAACCATAGGTTGTACCACAGCCCCTGCCCCTACTATATAATACTCTTTTTTATACTCTAATATTGCTTTTGCAATAGAAGCAGCCAGTTCATCCTGACCGGCTTCGCTATCAAGATATTCACCTTCGGGTTTATAAGATATAAAACCAAGTTCTATAAGTATACTGGGCATAGCGGTGCGGTGCAATACCCAAAAAGGAGCCTGCTTTACTTTTCTGTCTTTTCTGTTTAATGTTTTTATGATGTTGTTTTGAACCCTTCCTGCAAGTTCAATACTTTTCATGATATGGTCTTCGTGCTGAATAGTAATTGCAATAAGAGATTCCGGCTTATCAGGGTCAAAGCCACCGTATTTTCGTTTATCATTCTCCAGATTAATTACCGAGTTTTCTTTTTTAGCTACCGCAAGGTGCGATGCATTTTTACTCATACCCATAATAAAGGTCTCGGTACCATACGCTGTTTTTTTGGGCTCGCCGTTGCAGTGTATAGATACAAAAATATCGGCATCGGCCTTATTAGCTATAGTACAACGGTCATCCAGTTCAATAAACACATCTGTTTTGCGGGTGTATTCTACATTAATATTATTATCTTTTTCAAGTAATTTACCCACCTTAAGCGCTACACTAAGCACAATGGTTTTTTCTTTAAAGCCATGGTAAATAGCGCCGTAGTCTTTACCGCCATGTCCGGGGTCTAGCACTACATTAAATTTTTTATTCTGGGCCTGGCTAATCCCGGAAAAAGTAATAAAAAATAAAAAAAACAGTTTTAGTCTGATATTCCCCTTCATTATAATTATCTAATATTTTCTGCGTTGCAATTAGTGGTTTAATTTGACAAAAATATTGTAAGTTTGACACTTCAAAAAAAAGCCACCTTTTTTACAAAATTAGCATTAAAAGCGTTGCGTACAAATTTATTTCATATCGTTTTATCAGCAATTTTCCTGACATTCGGGAGTTTTAAAATTTCAGCCCAGGAAATAGGCTCAAAAACAACGCCAAAAATTTCTTCCGAGCAAAAAACAGATAGTTTACCGCCCGACGGCAACGCTGTACAGGCAATTACCGATACCCTGCAGAAAGGTGATGAAGTAAACGTTATTGTACAGGACACCAATAAAAATAAAAAATCTGGTATAGATGCACAGGTGCGCCGTGTTGCAAAAAGTTACGAGAAACTCGACCAGAAAAAAAAGGAGCTTACTTTATATGATGAGGCAGAACTTTATTATAAAGATATAGAACTAAAGGCCGGTATCATTATTTTTAATTACGACAAGAGTGAAGTTTTTGCCGGGCGAATTAAAGACTCTTTGGGCAATTATACACAATATCCCTATTTTAAGCAGGGCGATAATATTGTTGAGGCCGACTCCATACATTTTAATACGGTTACAAAAAAGGCGAGGGTATGGAACAGCCGCAGCGACCAGGGAGAATTCCGCGTAAAGGCAGAGGTTACCAAAAAAGAAAATGATTCGGTTATTTATATGAAAACCGTACGGTTTACCACCTCTAAAGATGTAGATAACCCTGAGTATTATTTTGAAACACAAAAAGCAAAGTTTGTGCCGGGTAAAAAGGTAGTAGTTGGGCCTACACACATGGTAATAGCCGATGTGCCCACACCCCTTGTATTACCTTTTGCTTTTTTCCCAATGACTAAAGAGGCCGAATCCGGCTTTATTGTGCCCACATTTGGTGATAATAATAATCAGGGATATTTTCTGCAAAATGGTGGGTATTACTTTGCCCTCAGCGATTATTATAACCTTACTGTATTGGGTGATTATTATACCAATGGTAGTTACGGCTTACGTTTTCAGTCAGATTATGCTAACCGCTATAAATATCACGGTAATATAAACATAAATTTTGAAAACATTATAAATGGCGAGCGTGGTTTCCCAAATTATAGCAAGGCCAATAATTATAACATACAATGGAGCCATAGTAAAGATGCCAAAGCTAACCCAAGTTCTAATTTTTCTGCTTCGGTAAACCTTGGGTCCAGTAAGTATTTCCGCCAGTCTCAAAATTTAAGTAATATTGGTTCCAGCCTCAATAATAATATGACGTCCAGTATTTCTTATTCTAAAACAATACCTACAGTACCCCAGGTAAATTTTACGCTTGCAGCAACACATTCGCAAAGCACCAACACAGAGGTTATAAATATGACATTGCCGACATTAACGTTAAATGTTGACAGGATATTTCCTTTTGCACCGGCAGATGCCCCTAAAAAAGGTATCATAAAAAACCTTAACCTGCAATATACCCTTACTGGTAAAAACACCGTAACTACTACTGAAACTGATTTTTTTAAACCCGAAATGTTTGATGCTATGAAATCGGGGTTACAGCACCGCATACCTATTAGCACCAACTTTAAAGTATTTAAATATTTTAGCGTTTCTGCAGGAACAAGTTTTGAGGAAAACTGGGTATTTAATACCATAAGAAGGCAATATACCGACAGCCTTGTAACACGAGATGTTAAAGGTTTTGATTCTTACCGTACCTATAACTTTACTTCAAGCATTGGTACCACTATTTATGGTACCTTTAAATTTGGCGATGATAAAAAAATACAGGCTATACGGCACGTTATAAGGCCATCTGTTTCTTACAGCTACACCCCTGCTTTTGACCAATATTGGGACGAATACCAATATGATGCTACAGGTGCAATGAGGGAGTATACACGCTTTGAGGGGGGGCTTTTTGGTTCTCCTGGGCAAAATTATGCTAACAGTATTGGTATTGGTGTTAATAACACGTTTGAAGCTAAAGTGCGAAATGATGATGAAGATGCCAAAGAGCCTAAAAAAGTGATGCTGCTTAATAACCTTAACCTGCAAACAAGCTATAACATGGCTGCCGATTCACTGGCGTGGTCGCCACTAACAATATCAGCAGGTACCAACCTGTTTAAAGAAAAAATGAACATCAACTTTAACACCGCGCTGGATCCCTATGCTATTGATAACTCCGGCAGGCGTATAGATACTTATAATATTGACAACGGCGGCAGCCTTTTTAGGCTTACACGTGCTAACGTAACTGTAAATTACTCCGTAACCAGCGATAAAGGAAAATCGGGCGAGGGGCATGATGAAGACAGCCAGACTGCACGTAATGGCGGACGCGAAGACGACCTTTTTGGGCGGGCCAATGATTTGAGTGACAGCAGCAGGAGTATGTTTGATGAAGATGATGAAAGTGTAAGTGATGAGAGCGCTGGTGGATTTTATAATGCCAAGCTACCGTGGGATTTGCGGTTTGCCTATGCCTTAACCTATTCTAATAATAACCGACAACAGGAAATAACAGGAAATTCACTCATGTTTTCGGGTAATATAGATATAACGCCCCGTTGGAAGGTGGGGATTAGCAGTGGTTATGACTTTGTACAAAAAGGTGTTACATTTACTCAATTGCGTTTTGAACGCGACCTGTTGAGCTGGAGGATGAATTTTAACTGGGTGCCTTTTGGCACTAATACAAGCTGGGGATTTTTTATTGGTATAAAATCTTCTGTACTTAGCGATATTAAGTATGATAAGCAACGTGTACCTGACAGGATATTAACAAACTAAGATAGTATGAAGAAAATAATTTTTACTGATAAAGCCCCTGCGCCAATAGGCCCGTACAGCCAGGCAGTACTGGTAGGTAATACTTTATATACTTCTGGACAGATAGCTATTAATGCACAATCTGGTGAATTAATTACTGCAAATATAGAAACTGAGACGCGCCAGGTTATGGAAAATATAAGAGCCGTATTAGCAGCTGCCGAAATGAATTTTTCTGATGTTGTAAAGGCAACTATATTTATTAGCAACATGGATGACTTCGCAAAAATAAATGCTATATATGGTGCTTATTTTGATGAAGCAAACGCCCCGGCACGCGAAACGGTGCAGGTAGCGAGGCTGCCAAAGGATGTAAATGTTGAAATATCAATAATAGCAATAAAATAGCATCAATAAAGTAAAAAAAAAGAAACCGCCTGATATTATTTATACAGGCGATTTCTTTTTAGGGTTCCTATCATCCCTATCAGATGTTTGATTAATAAATCAACTACCATAAACCATACACTATTAAAATACAAAAGAGGCTTCCTTGAATTCTAGGAAGCCTCTTTTGTATTGCCCGTAATTACTGTAATTACTGCATACGAGCTTTAATCTTTTTATAATCGTCCATACGTTCAAGCGCTTGGTACATAGTAGCAAGCAGTGAAAGTACATCCTGGTTTTTAGGTTCTATTTTTTCTGCTTTTTCCAGATACGGCAGTGCTTTGGCATATAATGCATCACGCTGTTTTTTCAACACTTCGTAACGTTTGTTATCAGCAGCACTGTTGCCAAGTCCATTCATTTCATCTACAATCTTTTGTTCATCCTTCAGGTTAAGTATACTTAAATTAATAAGTGCATTTACATTATCTGGCTTAATGTCTAATGACTTCTGATACAGTTTCATTGCTTCATCCTTATCGGTTTTAGAAGTAATAACACCCAGGTTAAAGAACAATTCGGCATTGTTTGGATTTTTAACCAAAGCATCCTTAATAAGGTTTTTATACATTAAGGTATCTTTGGTTTTAAGATATAATTCTGCCTCAGTAATAATAAGGTTTACATCATCAGGGTTCTCTTTTTTAGCTTTTATAATAGCCTGTTTTGCTTTTTCAGTTTCGCCTTTTGAGTTATAGATAAGCGCTATATTTTTTACAATTTCCCCTTTTACTGAAGGTATTTGCTGCTCTGTAGGCTCACTATATCCACCGTTTAAAACAGAAACATCCCTAAGTTGTTTATTAGGAAATTGTTCTACTACTCCATCAGCATTTTTAGCCATATATATAGTACCTTCTCCGGTAAAGCCAAGTTTATCAAGTTCAAGGTAGTAATTTAGAGCCTGATCAAAATCCTGAGCGTTTACTGCCATAGCTGCCGCATTATACAGGTTCACCTGATCAGTCTTATCCATATCATAGGCTGCTTTAAATAATGTAGCCGCCTCTGCAAATTTTTGTTCTTTACTCAGGTCTCCGGCTCTTTGCAATACTACTGCCCTAAGTTTAGGATAATAATCCTGCTTAATGCTTTCGGTAAGCTTTGGCCGCTTTTCATTTTTTTCAAGCTCTATAGCTTTATCAAAGCTCTCTAAAGCCACAGGGTATTCAGTACCTATAGTATTTGGGTTAAGCATCATATTGTTAAGTGCAGCTTCACCTTTGTAAAAGTAAAACTGTACTTTTTGCTCGTTATCTGCGGCATCAATTTTACCCTCTGCATCTGCAATAAGTTTTTTTGATTCCTGCACACTGGCACTTGTAGCCTCTTTACCGGATAGTTTTTTAAGGGCTTTAAGCTCATCCTTCTGCGCAAAAGCACTAAAAGAAAGCATGAGTGCCGCCACAATTACAAAACGGGTTTTCATATTTTTAGGTATTTATTATTCGTTATTATCTTCCTGTGTATCTCCTTCCGTATTTTCGTTTGGTTCTATATAACCCGTAACACCATTTTCGGCATCAACATTATCCAACACCTCTTCTACAGCTTCATCAATAGCGTCTTCTTCACGCAATACCTTAGCTACGGCTGCAATAGCATCGTCACCTTTAATGTTTATAAGACGTACACCCTGTGTGGCACGTCCCATAACCCTAAGGTCATCAACCCGCATGCGTATAGTAAGGCCCGATTTATTAATAATCATCAAATCATCGGCATCGGTAACATTATTGATTGAAACCAACACACCGGTTTTATCGGTTATGTTAAGTGTTTTCACTCCTTTACCACCGCGGTTGGTAATACGGTAATCTTCAAGACTTGAACGTTTTCCATAACCTTTTTCTGATACTACAAGTATTTCACTGTTGATATCATTTACAGATACCATGCCAATTACCTCATCTTTATCATCCTGAAGGGTAATACCACGCACACCGCTGGCGCTACGGCCCATTGGCCTGGTTTTGCCTTCCTCAAAACGAACCAGCTTGCCCGATTTTACAGCTATAAGTACCTGGCTTTCGCCTGTGGTAAGCTTGGCTTCCAGAAGTTCATCGTCTTCACGTATCGTAATAGCATTTATACCATTAAGCCTTGGCCTTGAATACTGCTCCAGCAAGGTTTTTTTCACAGTACCTTTTTTGGTACACATGATAACATAATGGTTATTAATGTATTCTTCATCCTTAAGGTCCTGGGTACAGATAAAGGCTTTTACTTTATCATCAGGCTCTATGTTAACAAGGTTTTGTATTGCGCGGCCTTTGCTGGTTTTGCTTCCTTCCGGAATTTCGTAAACCCGCATCCAGAAACATTTACCTTTTTGTGTAAAAAACAGCATATACTGGTGATTGGTAGCTACAAACAGGTGCTCAAGAAAATCCTGGTCACGTGTTGTTACACCTTTCTGGCCTACTCCACCCCTGTTTTGCGTTTTATATTCGCTAAGTGGTGTACGTTTAATATAACCGGCGTGTGATATGGTTATTACCACATTTTCATCGGCAATAAGGTCTTCAATACTTACATCGCCTCCGGCATATTGAATTTGAGAGCGGCGCTTATCACCATACTTTTCTCTGATTTCGCTAAGCTCTTCTTTAATAAGCTGCATACGCAGTTCTTTACTCTCTAACAGGGCTTTTAATTCAGCTATCAGTTTCATGATTTCCTCATATTCTGCCCTTAGTTTATCCTGCTCCAGCCCGGTAAGCTGCCTTAACCTCATTTCTACAATAGCACGTGCCTGTATTTCACTAAGGTTAAAACGTTCTATAAGTTTATTACGGGCTTCTTCTCCGTCTTTAGAGCTACGGATAAGCTGTATAACCTCATCAATATTATCAGATGCTATAATTAACCCTTCTAATATGTGGGCGCGCTCTTCTGCTTTACGTAGGTCATACCTTGTTCTGCGTATTACTACATCATGCCTGTGTTCTACAAAGTAGTGAATCAGGTCTTTCAGGTTTAGCATTTGCGGCCTTCCGGCTACAAGTGCAATATTGTTTACACTAAAAGAAGATTGTAGCTGGGTAAATTTAAACAGGGTGTTCATTACCACATTAGGTACTGCATCTTTCTTTAATACATACACAATACGCATACCCTTACGGTCAGACTCGTCTCGTATGGTAGCTATTCCTTCAATCCTCTTTTCATTTACCAGTTCAGCCGTTCTTTTGATCATTTCGGCTTTATTTACCTGGTAAGGAATTTCGGTAACAATAATGGCATCGCGGCCATCTACTTCTTCAAAATTTGTTTTGGCACGCACCACAATTCTGCCACGGCCAGTTTTAAAAGCTTCCCTAACGCCCTCATAGCCATAAATTACACCCCCTGTAGGAAAATCGGGTGCTTTTATGTGCTGTATAAGTTCGTCTATCTCAATTTCATTATTATCAATATAAGCAAGAGTTCCGTCTATAACCTCACTAAGGTTATGTGGCGGCATATTGGTAGCCATACCAACGGCAATACCCGATGCCCCGTTTACCAATAGTGTTGGTATTTTAGTAGGCATAACTGTGGGTTCGTGCAGGGTATCGTCAAAGTTAAGCTGCATATCAACCGTTTCCTTATCAAGGTCGGCCATAATCTCTTCTGATATTTTTTGCAGCCTTGCTTCGGTATAACGCATAGCTGCTGGGCTGTCGCCGTCTACAGAGCCAAAGTTACCCTGCCCGTCTACCAAAAGGTAACGCAGGCTCCACTCCTGGGCCATACGTACCATGGCGTCATAAACTGATGTATCACCATGCGGGTGGTATTTACCTAACACCTCTCCAACTATCCTTGCCGATTTTTTATGGGCCCTGTTGCTAAACACGCCCAATTCATACATACCATAAAGTACTCTTCGATGCACGGGTTTCAAGCCATCTCTAACATCTGGGAGCGCCCTTGACACAATTACCGACATGGAGTAGTCGATATAGGCCGATTTCATCTGGTCCTCAATGTTAATAGGAATTAACTTTTCTCCTTCTGCCATATAAATTTGGTTATAATTTTTAAAATTAGCGTTATATTAAAAAACGAGCCAATATACGTATTTATATTAGTATATTGTGAGGGTAAGGGCAATAAATTTAATACATTTATCAACAGTTTTAAGGGTGCTGTGAGTTAATAAAGTATTATTAAATATCTTGCATTACTTACTTTTTTTTCGTCAATTAGCATGACACGAATTTCAATAGGTACGGTTTTTGTAAAATCTTATCTGAATAGTTAAATTACCCTATTAAAGAGAACATTATGGATGACAATTTTTCACCAAGGGTTAAAGATGTAATTTCCTACAGTAAAGAAGAGGCATTACGGCTTGGTCACGACTTTATTGGTACGGAACATTTAATGTTAGGAATTTTGAGAGACGGGAACGGAAAAGCTATTTCTATTTTAAATAACATATCGGTAGATTTAGATCATTTACGCAAAAAGGTTGAAATACTCAGCCCTGCAAATCCAAACACCGAGCGTAATAACGAAAAGAAAAACCTTCACTTAACCCGCCAGGCTGAAAGGGCACTACGGACAACTTTTCTGGAAGCAAAGGTATTTCAGAGCAGTTCTATAAGTACAGCCCACCTGCTATTATGTATTTTACGTAATGAAAACGACCCTACAACAAAATTAATGAATAAGCTGAAAATTGATTACGAAACTGTAAAAGAACAATTTATCAACATGACATCAAACGAAGAAGATTATATGGAAAACCTGCCGAAAGCGGAGTCTTATAACGACGATACCGGACAGGATGACAGTATGCGCGAAAGTTCGTTCAGCAACCCTTCTTCCGGGTCTAAAGCGAACAAAAAATCTAAAACTCCGGTACTTGATAATTTTGGGCGCGACCTGACCGAGCTTGCTGAAGAAGGTAAGCTGGATCCGGTTGTGGGGCGCGAAAAAGAAATTGAGCGTGTATCTCAGATATTGAGCCGGAGAAAAAAGAATAACCCTTTGCTCATTGGTGAGCCCGGTGTGGGTAAATCAGCCATTGCAGAAGGGCTTGCGCTACGTATAGTACAGAAAAAAGTATCACGCATACTTTTTAACAAACGTGTGGTAACCTTAGACCTTGCCAGCCTTGTAGCGGGCACTAAATACCGCGGTCAGTTTGAAGAGCGTATGAAAGCCGTAATGAACGAGCTTGAAAAAAATGATGATATTATTTTATTTATAGACGAAATACACACCATTGTAGGTGCCGGTGGCGCAACAGGTTCGCTGGATGCCAGCAACATGTTTAAACCTGCCTTAGCCCGTGGCGAAATACAATGTATTGGTGCTACTACCCTTGATGAGTACCGCCAGTATATTGAAAAAGACGGCGCGCTGGAAAGACGTTTTCAGAAAGTAATAGTAGAACCTACCACGGTAGATGAAACTATTATTATACTTAACAATATTAAAGGTAAGTATGAAGATCACCACAATGTAATTTATACCCCCGAAGCTATTGATGCCTGTGTGAAATTAACCAGCAGGTATATGAGCGATCGTTTTTTACCGGACAAGGCAATCGATGCGCTTGATGAAGCCGGCAGCCGTGTACACATTACAAATATTGATGTACCTAAGCAGATACTTGACCTTGAGCGCCAGCTTGAAGAAGTGCGCGAGCTCAAAAACTCGGTAGTTAAAAAACAAAAGTATGAAGAGGCAGCCAAGCTTCGTGATGACGAAAAACGTATTGAAAAAGACCTTGCCATAGCCCAGGAGCAATGGGAAGAAGATTCTAAAAACAACCGGATTACTGTTACCGAAGATAATGTTGCCGATGTGGTAAGCATGATGACGGGTATACCGGTTAACCGTATAGCCCAGACCGAAAGCAACAAACTGGCAAAATTACCGGAATTAATACGCGGTAAGGTTATAGGCCAGGATGATGCCGTAAACAAAATTGCAAAATCAATTCAACGTAACCGTGCGGGGCTTAAAGATCCTAACAAACCAATAGGTTCGTTCATCTTTCTTGGGCAAACCGGTGTAGGTAAAACCCAACTGGCAAAAGTACTTGCAAAAGAACTTTTTGATAGTGAAGATGCCCTTGTGCGTATTGATATGAGCGAGTATATGGAAAAATTTGCCATATCTCGACTTGTAGGTGCGCCTCCTGGATATGTTGGTTATGAAGAAGGCGGGCAGCTTACTGAAAAAGTACGCCGTAAACCATATAGTGTAGTACTTTTAGATGAAATTGAAAAAGCACACCCGGATGTATTTAACATGCTGTTACAAGTGCTTGATGATGGTTTTCTTACCGATAGCCTGGGCCGCAGGATAGACTTTAAGAATACTATTATCATCATGACATCAAATGTTGGTGCCAGGCAGCTTAAAGATTTCGGACAGGGCGTTGGCTTTGGTACATCCGCCAAAAAAGCGCAGGCTGATGAATACTCAAAAGGTGTTATAGAAGCCGCATTGAAAAAAACCTTTGCTCCGGAGTTTATCAACAGGGTTGACGATATTATAGTATTTAACCCGCTGGAAAGAGAAGATTTGGATAAAATCATCGAAATTGAACTTGAAAAACTTTATGGCCGCATTAAAGATCTTGGCTACAACATTCAATTGAGTGAAAAAGCTAAAAATTTTATTGCTGAAAAAGGTTTTGATAAGCAATATGGTGCAAGGCCGCTAAGGCGTGCCATACAAAAATATGTTGAAGATGTATTGGCCGAAGAGATTATTACATCTAAAATATCTGGTGGTGATGAGATTTTTATGGATCTTGATAAAAACGAGACCGAACTTGAAGTTACCATCCGTAAGGCAGAAAACCCTGCCAGCTAATGACAAATCGGTTTTATTTCTGATTATAAAAAATCCCTGTACAGATTTTGTACAGGGATTTTGTTTTTTACTACTGATATACAATTAATTAGATGCAATAAAATATTTTCTTTAAAAAAAGGATTATCAGGCTGTACCTATAAAAAAAATAGTATTTTAGTTTCCAAATCATTATATAATGTCTGATAAAATAGTTATTGGTAGCGAAGAGTGGTGTTCTTTTCCACAGCTTAGCATACCTGCCATAAAAGCCCGGGTAGACTCCGGAGCCAAAACCTCTGCACTTCATGCAGTTAACATAAGCCCCTTCACGCAAAACGGTGAAGACTGGGTAAAATTTGATGTTAATCCAATACAAAACAATACCCGCGCTATTATAAACTGCCGTGCTCCCCTTGTAGATAAACGGGTGGTAAAAAGCAGTAGCGGCTACCGTGAGCAGCGTTATGTTATTAAAACAGAAATACAGGTTGGCGAAGCTAAATGGGAGATAGAAGTTACTCTTACTAACAGGGACTCCATGGGGTTCCGTATGCTATTGGGCCGTGAAGCAATGAGTGGGAGGCTGTTGGTAGACCCTGAGAAAAAATATGTGCTGGGTCAGCCAAGCCGCGAAGAATTAAAAGAGTATTACGTTAAGGAAGAAGATAACCCTAAACGGCTTAAAATAGGGTTACTTGCCAGCAACCCGGAACTGTACAGCAACCGCCGTATTATGGAAGCGGGGGAAATGCGGGGGCATGAAATGCATTTTTTAAACCTTAAGTATTGCTACATGAAGCTGGATGCCGATACACCGGAAATTCATTACCGGGGCGGACGTGTTTTAAATGATCTTGATGCAGTTATACCTCGTATAAGGCCCAGCATGACGTTTTATGGCTGTGCCCTTACCCGCCATTTTGAAGCCTTAAAAGTGTTTAGCCTAAATTCATCTGCTGCTATAACGCAGAGCCGCGACAAACTTTTTTCATTACAGTTATTATTAAACAGCGGAGTAGATATACCTACTACCGGATTTGCAAGCTCTCCACTTGACACTAATGACCTGATAAGAATGGTTGGCGGTAGCCCCTTGGTTGTAAAATTATTAGAAGGTACACAAGGCAAAGGTGTGGTGCTGGCAGAAACTAAAAAAGCGGCAGAAAGTGTTATAAATGCATTTAAAAGTTTAAATGCAAATATATTAGTTCAGGAATTTATAAAAGAGGCTAATGGTAAAGACCTGCGCCTTTTTGTTATAGATGGTAAGGTAGTGGCAACCATCCAACGTGAGGCTTTACCTGGAGAATTCCGTGCAAATATTCACCTTGGCGGTACAGCCTCGTTAATAAGGCCCACATTAGAAGAAAAAAGGATAGCGGTAAAAGCAGCTAAGGCTATGAACCTTAAAGTTGCCGGTGTTGATATAATACGCTCTACTAAAGGCCCGTTATTATTAGAAGTAAATTCATCTCCCGGCCTTGAGGGTATAGAAGGAGCTACCAATAAAGATATTGCAGGGGAAATGATAAAAGCTATTGAAAAGAATTTTAAAATAAAATTGAGTGAAAGATAACCACAGAAATATAGTTGCTGTTATAGGCGGCGTTGGGGTTATACTATATATAATTGGTTTCTTCTTTCGCATACTGCATTGGCCTTGGGGTTATTTAATGCAATATGTAAGTTATACCCTTATTGGTATTTGTGTTTTGCTTATATTTATATTCCTTATAATGTCTAAAAAGTAAATGCCTATGTTTAATAAAATTACTTTTTTATCTCTTTTTATGTTATTTGGGTGTATTGGTTTCTCACAAACGACCGATTGCACGCAATTTAAAAATGGTAAGTTTAAAGTAACTGACCCTGCCAGTAAGCAGGTATGTTATATAACGCGTGACGGAAATACCCAAACCGAAAGGATGGAAGACTCTGACGAAGAATATAATTTTGATATTGTTTGGATTGATGATTGTACCTATACGGTTACTCCTACAGCTTCGGCACTGCAGCTTAATAAAGAGCTGGATAAAACAGGCACCATGACGGTGAAAATTACCAAAACTAAAGAAAACAGTTATATACAGCGGGTTACGGTAGCCAACAACCCAAAATTCAGGCGCATGGATGAGGTATTTGTGGTTAAAGAGTAAATAAATACTGATCATGAAAATTTAAACTCAGAGATATATAAAAGACTTTTATTTTACCAGTAATAAAGGTTGGCATTAAAAAAGAAACAATACAAAATATAATTAGGTATGAGTGGTATTTTCAAAATGAGAACGCAAGCTTAAACCAAACGGTTATTATATATTTTAAAGATAATAAATTAACAGCTATGATACTTCATAATGAAATTCTGTAAAATATGTTGTGCCCTCTTTATTCTTATTTCATTTACAAGTTATTGCCAGCCGGAAAAGCTATCTGTTTACCAACATATTGATAGCATTGCACGCACAAAAGTTTACAAAAACGACTTATGGCAACTGGTAAACGAACTCACTAAAAATTACGATAAAGACGAATATAAAGCACGCGCTATTTTTATTTGGATAACCGATAATATTGAATATGATTACAAAGCCTATAATAATATAAAGCATTACAAACTTCCAAAATGCAACTACTTTCAATTAATACCTTATTTACAAAAAAAGCGCCTGTTAGGGCGCTTGTTTAATACGACTGATATAAAAATTTATTTTACTTTCTTATCCATTAATTTGGCTAAAGATTTAGCTGTTTTTGCAAACCCCTCACCTATTCTAGACTCATTGCTAAAGTTATTGCCCCACTGGTCACCGGGAGCTTCTTTAGACGTAATTTCAAGCAATACATTGTTTCTGTTAGCTGTTTCTACAAAACGAAGGGTAGTAGTTACTTTTGCAGGCTGTTTCATAACAGCAGCATCCCAACCCGGATAAATCCAGACTACATCAACCACTAAGGTATATTTAGCGCTTGTAAGCCCTTGCTGAATTTCAACATTTTTTGGGTTGCCATAGTATTTATTTAAAAGCTCCATAAATTTAGGATTCCAGATATCTTCCGGGCTGTCCTCCCATTTTTTCTTCCAACGGTCGCCTACTCCCTTGTTTTTCTCATTAAGTTCTTTAGACCTGTTGGCTACATATTCATCGTTGGTAAGGTTGTCTTTCATTAATTTAAGATCGGCATAATTAAATTCTACATTAATTTCTTTTACACCACTTAAAAATTTGAAATCACCTTTAGTAACTTTCATTTTTTGAGCCATAGCCGCTCCTGATACCACAAGGAAGGCAAGTAATAGAATTTTTTTCATTTTAATTCGATTAGTTTAGTTAAGAGCGCTAAAAATACTCTTTTTTTTAATTCGTTATAATTATAATTAAAAAATATGGATATGTAAAAGGTTTAATACATATCTTGAGATGATTGTAGGCTAACAAGAAAGGCGACAATTATTTTAAAAGCTACGATTAGTTTGAAAGGATGTCTTTAATCATTATTGAAATATTATTCTACTAAAAAAATAAATAGGTAAAATTTAAAATACATCTATATTTGCATAAAAAGAAATGGCGGATACTATACGATTTTATCAAATTGATTTCTTAAGGTTTATTGCTGCATTGTCTGTACTGCTATTCCATTATACATTTCACGGGTATACTTATAACGAGTCTGAAATTTATTATCCAGAAATTGCATCAGTTTTAAAATATGGTTATTTTGGAGTCCATTTATTTTTTATAATTAGTGGCTATGTAATATTACTTTCAATAAATGATCGCAATACTTTTAACTTTATAAAATCAAGGATTACAAGGCTATATCCAGCATATTGGTTTTGTGTTACCCTTACTTTTTTATGTATATATTTCTTCGGTCAATCTTATTTCTCAGTTAATTTCAAAGATTACATTACTAACCTTACTATGTTTCAACAAATAGTAGGTGTAAAGCATATTGATGGTGTTTATTGGACATTGACAATTGAATTAAAATTTTATAGTCTTATTACAATATATTTGCTAATTAATTACTTTAAAAAAATTAATATAGATTATTTCGTAGCAATATGGCTTTTAATTACATTATCATTTAATTTTTTTCAGGTAGAAAAATTTACGTTAATAAATCTTTTTTTGAATTTGTATGGCTATAATTCCCTTTTCTTAGCTGGGATGATTATATATCGTATACAAAAAAATGGAAATAAATTATTATATATAATTGAATTATTTTTATGTTTTATCTCTTCAATATTACTAGCTGAAAGAGAAGCAGTATATTTATCACTGCACCATCATGAAGTATACATTTCAAAAACTGTTGTATACATTTTATTTATAATATTTTATATTGTCTTTTACTTAATAAGTCAAAATAAATTAAAAGTACTTAATAAAAGTTATTTCTTGAAACTCGGATTACTTACTTACCCCTTGTATTTAATACATCAAAATATTGGATACATGATAATCAATCATTTGCATCAATACATTAATAAATATTTATTGCTCATTTTGTTAATATGCTTTATGCTATTTCTAGCATACTTGATAAACAATAAAGTAGAAAAGCCTTTTAGCAAATTTTTAAAAGAAAAAATTGAAACTTTAAGGGATTCTTTTAAGGGTAAACTTAGCTTGAAGTAATTCGCTTTCAGGCTTTGCTTTATATATTAGTTGCAATTATCTCTTCAATCTGCAGGCTTTGAAGATAAGCAATAGTATTTTCTATATCATAATGGAGTATTCGGTCTTCTTTAACCAAAGGAACTTCCTGCCTGTATGATTTTATGAACGATTCTACAAACTCACTGGATTGTAATGGCCTGCGGAATTCTAATGCCTGGGAGGCATTCATTAATTCTATTGCCAGTATACGCTCAACATTCTGCATTATCTTTAGTGTTTTGGTAGCTGCATTAGCGCCCATGCTCACATGGTCTTCCTGCCCATTGCTAGACACTATGCTGTCTACACTAGCGGGGGTGGCAAGCTGTTTATTCTGGCTCACAATACTGGCAGCAGTATACTGCGGAATCATAAAGCCGGAATTAAGCCCGGGATTACTTACCAAAAATGGCGGTAAACCGCGTTGTCCGCTGATAAGTTGATAGGTTCTGCGTTCAGATATACTTCCCAGCTCGGCAAGGGCAATGCTCAAAAAATCGAGTGTTAAGGCTAAAGGCTGTCCATGAAAGTTACCTCCGGATATAATTTCATCACTACTTACAAAAATATTCGGATTATCGGTTACTGAATTTATCTCAGTTCGAAAAACACGCTTTACATAATCAATAGTATCTTTAGTTGCCCCATGTACCTGTGGCATACAACGGAATGAATACGGGTCCTGAACATGTTTACCGGGCTGTATAATAATCTCGCTACCTTCCAGCAGTTCGGTAATGCGTCGTGCGGTAACAATTTGCCCTTTGTGGGGGCGTACCATATGTATAAGCTCGTTAAAAGGCTCAAGCCGGCCGTCAAAAGCTTCCAGTGATATGGCGGCAATAACATCGGCCAAATACGAATATTTAAAAGATTTTAGCAGTATATATACTCCATAGGCGGCCATAAATTGTGTGCCATTTAGCAGGGCTAAACCTTCTTTGCTTTTAAGTATAACAGGCTCCCAACCCATTTTTTGCAGTACTTTTTGAGCAGGCTGCCTAAAACCATCGGCAAACACTTCGCCTTCACCAATTAAAGGTAACGAAAGATGTGCAAGTGGTGCAAGATCTCCCGATGCCCCAAGCGAACCTTGGGTATATACAACAGGTAAAATATCATTATTAAAAAAATCAACCAGGCGTTCTACTGTTGATAACTGTACCCCGCTATTACCATAACTAAGTGATTGTATTTTAAGCAACAGCATTATTTTAACAATAACTTCGGGCACAATATCGCCAATGCCACAGGCGTGAGATTTCACAAGATTTTCCTGTAGTTGTGCCAGTTTATCTCCTGCAATTTTTACATTATATAACGCCCCAAAACCCGTATTTATACCATAAATTGGGGTATCATCCGCCTGCATTTTTTTATCAAGATAATTTCGGCATTTTTCTATGTTGCTACGGGCTTCTTCAGAAAGTGCGAGTTTTTTATTCTGTGTAATTATTTCATTTACAAGTTCTAGAGAGAGTATATCACTACTAATATAATGTATGGTTTCCATTTTAGGCGAGGGTTTTTCGATGCCAAAATTCATTATTCTGCAATTAAAAAACAACTTTTTTAATATATTTTCATTTTTTCAAGGCTATCTTCTCTATTGCAAGGTATGACTTACCTATATTATCTATACAATCTGATGCCGTAAATGCCTGTATACTTGTTTTTCCCGAAGCGATATCAGCAGTATGGCCGTGCAGGTATACCCCAAATATAGCGGCATCGGCTGGTGGGTAACCCTGTGCCAGCAAACCAGTTATAATACCAGTAAGTACATCTCCTGTACCACCTGTTGCCAGTGCCGCATTGCCGGTAGGGTTTACAAATACAGTATTCCCTTCAACAATCATGGTGTGTGCATCTTTAGCAACAAGTATAATATTATGGGCGTGTGAGAAAGCCTTCATCATTGCAATACGTTCAAAATCATTCTGCCAGCTGCCTATCAGCCGTTCCATTTCTTTAGGGTGTGGCGTAAGTATGGTATTTTCGGGCAGCAGGCTTAGCCATTCTTTGTGTTGCGCCAGTATATTAAGCGCATCGGCGTCTATTACAAGAGGTGTATGGTTATTTTTAAGAAAATTATATATGGCCTGCTGCGTATCGGGGTGCTGTCCTATGCCAGGCCCAAGGCCTATGGCTTTAGGAGTAACATCAAAACTTATAGCCTCAATATACTCCTCACCATTGGTTAGTGCCATAGCCTCAGGAAAATATGACTGTATTATGGTGTATCCGCATTTAGGCAAATAAGCCGTCACCAGTCCGCAGCCCGATTTTAGCGCCGCTTTGGCAGAAAGACATACTGCCCCTATTTTGCCATAGCTGCCCCCTATAATAACAGCATGGCCCTGTGTACCTTTATGCGCATAGGGTGCTACAGGACGGTATTTTTTACGTGCTTCAATATTATCGGTAAGGTATAAGCCTGTTGGTGTATTATTAATATATTCTTTATCCAGCCCTATGTCTAAAATTTCTATATGATTTACAAAATCCTTATTACCATGCAAATAAAATGCGAGCTTAGGGAACTGGAATGTTAATACATAATCACTCTTTACTGCAAATGTACTGCCTTTATCCATAAATAATCCTGAGGGTACATCTATAGAAACACGTATTGCGCGGGTGTCATTATTTATCTGTTTAATCAATGATTTTACTTCTTCTGGCATCTCACGGTTAAGCCCCAGGCCAAAAATAGCATCTACAAAAACCAGTTGGGCACGGTCCAACATATACTCTGCCCTAGTGTTAATTTTAAGGTCTGTTTTTTCCAGTTCTTCCTTAGCGGTCAAAAATTCTTCTGTGGGTTTCCCTGCCTCTTCCACCACATTTACAAAAACACGGTAATTGTCTTTATGTAAAAGTTTTGCCACTACAAGCCCATCTCCACCGTTATTACCCTGGCCGCAAAAAAAGTGAAATGTGGTTTCCCTGTCTGCAAAATGATTTTTCAACCACCAAAATACTTCACCCGCTGCACGCTGCATAAGCTGGTAATACGTAATACCCTGACGCTCTATTGTAATTTTATCAGCTTCTTTAGTGTTTATAGTTTCAAAAATCTTCATTTTTTAACAGGATTGTTGTATTTATAAAATATCCGTAAAAATTTAGGCTCATCATTGCCCGCCCTGTAAATTTATTATTTTTGTAAGGATATGTACGGTAACTACAACAAATATTTAACCCTTTCTGCCCCGCTTAACAAAGTGTTTGGCATTACCGGCATTATAACTACCACCATCACCCCATTAGGGGTATAATCATTTACATATAACCAGCGTACGGCGTTATTTTTTAAACTAAAATAACCTACTACCCCATGTATAATTGTATATTTACCCTAAAACCAATCCGTAATGAATGTCATCAAATTTGGCGGTACTTCTGTAGCCAATGCACAAAATATTTCAAGCTGTATCAGCATCATCAAACAAAAAAGTGAAAAAGAATCTGTAATTGTTATTGTTTCGGCACTGGGCGGTGTAACCGACCTCCTCCTTACAGCAGCCATAAATGCCTCTGAAAAAACGGAAACATATAAGGAAATAATGCAGGAGGTTGAAACCCGACACCTGGAAACCGTTAAAGAGTTGATACCTGTTGCCGGACAAAGCAGTGTACTAAGCCATGTGAAGCGGGAGCTGAACCGGCTTGAAACACTATTGGATGGTTGTTTTTTGCTTGGTGAATTATCTGAACGTACCAAAGACCTGATACTTTCATTTGGTGAGGCCCTTTCTTCCTATATTATTACCGAAGCGTTAAAGGCACAGGGCGAAGATACTGCACTGGCAGACAGTCGTGAACTAATACAGACTAATAACCGTTTTGGTAAGGCGGCCGTAAATTTTGCCGTTACCAACAAACTCATATTTGATTATATTGAGGAAACGGAGCATAGGGTAACTGTTATGCCCGGCTTTATAGCAAAATCGGCAGACGGGCATACTACTACCCTTGGGCGTGGCGGCAGCGATTATACCGCGGCTATTGTAGCCGCAGCACTTGAAGTAAATACCCTTGAAATTTATACTGATGTAAGCGGAATTTTTACTGCCAACCCGAAAATGGTGAAATTGGCAGAACCCATACCTCATATTACTTTTGAGGAAGCTATGGAGCTCTCCCACTTTGGCGCTAAAGTGCTGTATGCGCCAACCATACAGCCCATACTAAACAAAGACATTACCCTTTATATAAAAAATACCTTTGAACCTGATGCCCCGGGAAGTGCCATTAGCAAAATGCCCGAAGTAAAAAGTGACAACCCCATACGCGGCATTAGCAACATTGACGACATAACGCTAATAACGGTTGAAGGCCCGGGCATGGTTGGTGTTTCAGGGTTTTCCAAACGCCTGTTTGATGTTATTGGCAAAGAAAATATAAACGTGATTTTCATCACACAGGCCTCCAGCGAACATTCTATCTGCCTGGGGATACTGGAAGCTGAAGGTAAGAAAGCAGAAGCTGCTATTAATGCAGAATTCAGCTATGAAATGGAACAGCGCAAAATATATCCTGCCGTATTAGAAAACGGTATGAGCATTATTGCCGTTGTAGGAGAAAACATGAAAAACCACCAGGGGCTCAGCGGGCGTATGTTCAGTTCTCTCGGTAAAAACAATATTAATATAAGGGCAATAGCACAGGGGGCATCTGAACGGAATATTTCTGCCGTAATAGATAAAAAAGATGTAAAAAAAGCCCTGAATACCCTGCACGAGACCTTTTTTGAGGATGCCACCGTTCAGCTTAACCTGTATGTAATGGGTGTGGGCAACGTGGGTAAAAAATTTATTGAGCAGATACAGGCGCAGGCCAAATACCTTAAAAAAAACCTGAAGATGAACGTGCGTATTGCAGGTATGGCTAACAGCCGTACCATGTATTTTGACGAAGATGGTATTGACCTGAAAAAATGGCAAGAATTATTACCTCAAGGTGAAAAATCTGACTTTAAGGGCTTTATCAGTAAAATAAAAGAATTGAACCTGCGTAACAGCATTTTTGTAGACAATACGGCCAACCATGATGTAGCGGCAACCTATGCGCAATATCTTAAAAGCAGTATTGGTGTGGTAACCTGTAACAAAGTAGCATGCTCATCTGAATACGAAAATTACAAGCTGCTAAAAAACCTGAGCCGCCAGTATAATGCCCCCTTTTTATTTGAAACCAATGTGGGTGCGGGGCTGCCTATTATAGACACCCTTAAAAACCTGGTTGCCAGTGGCGACAGGGTTAAAAAAATACAAGCGGTACTTAGCGGCAGCCTGAACTTTATTTTTAATAATTTTAATGAGGATAATCCTTTTGATGAAGTGGTGCAACAGGCTATGGCAGAAGGCTATACAGAACCCGATCCAAAAATTGACCTTAGTGGCATTGATGTAAAGCGCAAGTTGGTAATACTAATACGCGAAAGCGGTTATAAAATGGAGATTGACGACATTAAAACCAAATCGTTCCTGCCGGATGAATGTATGGCTACTACCAATAACGCCGACTTTATACAATCTTTAAAAGATAATAAGGATTATTTTGATAACCTGTACAACCAGGCCAAAGCACAGTACTGCAAACTGAAGGTTGTAGCTTCTTTCAAAAAGAATAAAGCCAGTGTTAGCCTGCAGATGATTCCCGCAGACCATCCGTTCTATAACCTTGAGGGTAAAGATAATATAGTACTTTTTTATACTGACAGATATGCCGACCAGCCACTACTGATAAAAGGCGCTGGGGCTGGGGCAGATGTAACGGCCTCAGGTATTTTTGCAGATGTAATACGGATTGGAAACAGATAAGCCCCAACCCTCTCTGAATGTAAGGGAGATAAAAAGACAGAATGGACACCATAAAAATATTTTGCCCTGCCACCATAGCCAATGTATCCTGTGGGTTCGATGTGCTTGGCCTGTGCCTTGAAAGCATTGGTGATGAAATGATTATAACCAAAACTAACGAAAAAGGCGTCCGCATAACAGCTATAACCGGCGCCGACCTACCCTTTGAAACAGAAAAAAATGTGGCGGGAGTTGCAGCACTTGCCTTAATCGAAAAATTGCAGCCTGATTACGGTTTTGAGATACAGATACATAAAAAAATAAAAGCCGGAAGCGGTATCGGCAGCAGCGCGGCAAGTGCGGCCGGGGCAGTTTTCGGTATAAATTATTTACTTGATAACCCGCTTACGTTAAAAGAGTTAATACCCTTTGCAACAGAGGGCGAAAAACTGGCAAGCGGCACCGCACATGCCGATAATGTAGCCCCTGCCCTCTTGGGAGGATTCACACTGGTCAGAAGCTATGAACCTCTGGATGTCATCAGTATAAAAGCTCCTGAAGAACTGTATGCCAGCGTGATACACCCCCAGATAGAACTTAAAACTATAGATGCGCGGTCTGTACTTCGGGAAAACATCAGCCTAAAAAAAGCCACGATACAATGTGGTAACCTGGGCGGACTGATAAGCGGACTTTATACTAATGATTATGAGCTTATTGGGCGCAGCCTGCACGATGAACTGGTAGAACCTGTACGCAGTATATTAATACCAAAATTTAAGGAACTTAAAGCTGCAGCCAAAGCCGAAGGGGCGTTGGGCGGAGGTATCTCAGGCTCCGGGCCTTCGGTGTTTGCGCTCAGCAAAGGCAGGGAAACCGCCCAAAAAGCCGCAACAGCTATGGCTGCTGTAATGCAAGATATTGGCGTGCCGTTTGAAGTGCATGTATCACCTATTAATCCAACAGGAATAAAAATATTACCATGAAATACTATAGCCTGAATAACCCCACCCTGAAAGCCACTTTTAAAGAAGCTGCCATAACGGGTATTGCCCCCGATAAAGGGCTCTATTTCCCCGAAATCATTCACAGTTTGGATAAAAATTTCATTCAGCATGTGGAAGAGTATACTAATGAGGAAATTGCCTATCAGGTTATTAAAACCTTTGTAGGTGAAGAGATTCCGGAAAAAAAGCTTCGGGAAATAATTTCCGGGACTTTATCTTTTCCATTCCCGCTGCCGGAGGTTGAGAACGATATTTTTGCACTCGAGCTATTTCATGGTCCCACTATGGCATTTAAGGATGTCGGTGCCAGGTTTATGTCCAGATGTCTCAACTATTTTACCGAAGGTGAAAATAAGAAAATCACCATACTGGTAGCTACATCCGGTGATACCGGCGGCGCTGTGGCAAATGGCTTTTTGGGCGTGGAAAATATTAATGTAGTGATACTCTACCCCAGCGGTAAGGTGAGTGATGTACAGGAAAAACAGCTTACCACCCTTGGGCAGAACATCACGGCACTTGAGGTTGACGGCGCTTTTGATGATTGCCAGGATATGGTTAAGCAAGCCTTTATGGATAAAGAACTCAGCGGTATAAATCTAACCTCTGCTAACTCTATAAATATAGCACGCTGGCTGCCGCAGATGTTCTATTACTTTTTTGCTTACAAAGAGCTAAAAAAGTTAGGCAAACCATTAGTAGTAAGCGTGCCCAGTGGTAATTTTGGTAATATTTGCGCAGGTTTAATGGCTAAACGTATTGGCTTGCCTATAGCGCATTTTGTGGCGTCTACCAATGTAAATGATACGGTACCGCGCTACATGGGGTCGCAGAAATATGAACCAAAGCCTACTGTGGAAACCCTTAGTAATGCAATGGATGTAAGCAACCCAAGCAACTTTGTACGGATAATGCAACTGTTCAATAAAGAGTTTAAGGAGTTAGATAATGCATTCACCTCCTACTCTTTTACTGATAATGAAACCCTTACAGCCATCAAAAAAGTATATGAGGAACATAACTATTTGTGCGACCCTCACGGGGCAGTGGGCTACCTCGGCCTGAAAAAATATATGGAGAAAAATCCGGGGTATACCGGGGTATTTCTGGAAACTGCCCACCCTGTAAAGTTTGCTGATAGTATTACCAATAACCTCAATATTGAAGTACCGGTACCCGAGCAGATAAAAGCCGTTTTAAATGGTGAGAAAAAAGCAGAAAAAATTAGCAATTATGAGGAGCTGAAAGCATTTTTAAAAAGCTGATACCATCAAAAAGTTTTAAAATTTCTTTATTGTGTCTATTATAACAACAGACATGTGGTAAGCGTAACAAATTTTGTTAGCTTGCTAAAGTTATAATCCTGAAAATATCTAACAATTCTTAGTAACCACCCTGCCTATTGCATTTTTTTCAATAATTTAGCGCTCTCAAACATTATTTATAAAAATAAATGAAAAATACAGCACTAACACATGTTCATGAGGCAATTGGGGCTAAAATGGTTCCGTTTGCAGGATATAACATGCCGGTACAATATGAAGGGGTTAATGCAGAACACGAAATTGTTCGCAATGGTGTGGGCGTTTTTGATGTTTCGCACATGGGTGAATTTTTAATCAGCGGCCCAAATGCATTGGATCTGATACAAAAAGTTTCTACCAATGATGCTGCCACCCTTACCGTTGGCCGTGCGCAGTACTCTTGCATGCCTAATGAAACAGGCGGTATTGTAGACGACCTTATTATATACAAAATAAAAGAAGAACAGTACCTGTTGGTGGTAAATGCCAGCAACATAGATAAAGACTGGGCCTGGATTTCTTCGCACAACACTGTGGGCGCCGAAATGAAAAATATAAGCGATGATTATTCACTGCTTGCCATACAGGGGCCAAAAGCGGTTGAGGCTATGCAGCCGCTTACATCAATAGACCTTTCTGCTATAAAATATTATCATTTTGAAGTGGCGGATTTTGCCGGCATTGAGCACGTAATAATTTCTGCTACAGGCTATACAGGCAGTGGTGGATTTGAAATTTATGCCAAAAACAGCGAGATTGAACAAATCTGGAATAAAGTATTTGAAGCAGGTGCTGCTTATGGCATTAAGCCTATCGGACTTGCTGCACGTGATACCCTACGCCTCGAAATGGGCTTTTGTCTGTACGGAAATGATATAGACGACACTACATCGCCCCTTGAGGCCGGTTTGGGATGGATTACCAAGTTTACCAAAAATTTTGTAAATTCAGAAGCGCTAAAAAAGCAAAAAGAAGAAGGTGTTACCCGCAAACTGGTAGGCTTTGAACTTACCGAAAGGGGCATACCAAGGCATGATTATGAAATTGCAGATGCAAACGGTACAATAATTGGTAAAGTTACTTCGGGCACTATGGCGCCATCATTAAGCAAAGGCATTGGTATGGGGTATGTACCTGTAGAGTTTGCCGCTGAAGGAAGCGAAATTTTTATCAGGATACGTAAAAATGATGTCCCTGCAAAAGTGGTTAAACCGCCATTTTATAAAAAATAAAACATGATAGTATGAAAAAAATAGCTGCATTGGCCTTTTTACTGTTCCTACAGGCAGCAAAAGCCCAGGAATATGAAAAGGCATGCAGCATTTTTACCCGTATTAATGCCGTATTGCAGGAGCGGCATTACCAGCCAAAACCTATTGACGATTCCCTTTCGGCATACGTATTCAATACCGTGATGGAACAACTGGACGATAACCACCAGTTGTTTTTAAAAAGTGAATATGACAGCCTTGCGGTACACCAGTATAAAATTGACGATTACCTTTTAGCCAATGACTGTTCTTTTTTTGGCGATTTTATAAAGTCTTACCGTACCGCACTAAACCGCAATAAAAAGTATATTGAGGAGTTTAGCAAAACAAATTTTTCTCTCACCACCAACGATACTATTTTCTATTCCAAAAAATCATTTCCCTACCATAGCAACGGCGATGACATAAAGAAATTTACGCGTAAAAAAATTATTCTGGAAATACTGGAAGATGTAGCCAAGCTCAGTAAAAACAAAGACTCGCTTAAATTACAGTTTGATTCCCTTTCTAAAAATGCCCGTGATAAAATATTTGAGGCTCAGTTGTGCCGCATTAATATGCTGCTGGATCCCTCAGAAGGCTTTGAAGAAAGTGTGTATAACCGCTTTTTTTCGGTATTCTGCTCCTGGTTCGACCCGCACTCTACCTACTTTAACTACAATGAGCGGGCATCTTTTGTATCATCCATATCATCAGATAATTACTCTTTAGGCCTCTATATAGGGCAAAATGGAAATAATGATATTGTTATACAGGATGTAGTACCCGGCGGTCCGGCTTTTTTATCGGGCAAAATAGAAGAAGGCGACCAGCTTTTAAAGCTCACAGCCAATAATAAAACTTATGAAGTGTCCTGTGCCTCATGGGAGGCCATTTCAGAAATAGTTTCATCAGACAGCTATAAAAAAGTAGTACTCACACTCCGCAAAAAAGACGGTACACTATATACTGTAAGCCTGGAGAAACAAATTATGAAAGCCGATGAAAACTCAGTCTACAGTTTTGTGCTGAATGAAGGTAATGATGGTGATAGCGCTGTAGGCTATATAAAAGTGCCCAGCTTTTATACCGCAACCGAAGCCGGTTCTAATGGCTGTGCTGATGATGTTGCCGCTGAAGTTTTAAAACTAAAGAAAAAAAATATAAAGGGGCTTATAATAGACCTGCAGTTTAACGGTGGCGGCTCTATGGACGAGGTAATACGCATGGCAGGCATGTTTATTAATTTTGGCCCTGTATCGGTAGTAACAGAGCGCGGGCAAATGTATAACACCATACGCGATTATAACCGCGGCATGTTGTATGATGGCCCCATGGTAGTGCTTGTAAATGGTTTTACCGCTTCGGCAAGCGAGTTTTTTGCAGGGGTAATGCAAGATTATAACCGCGCACTAATTGTAGGCAACACTACTGTTGGTAAGGCCACCATGCAAACCATTATGCCGCTTGAAGAAGAAAACCCAACCGATTTTGTTAAGGTAACCATTGATAAGTTTTACAGGATAACCGGTAAAAGCAACCAATATATTGGCGTTGTTCCTGATATTGAACTGCCTTCGGTATATGAAAAGCTCATGATGCGCGAAAGCACCATGCCCACCGCCCTTAAAAATGATACCATTGATATAAAGTTACGCTATGTTAAAATGCCGTATGATGCGCTTAAAAAGGCTATTGTGCTAAGCAAGGCAAGAATAAGCACCAATGCAGGGCTAAAAAATATAGAGGAAGTGAGCCAGCGTATAAGCACGCTGTATGATACCGAAAAACCACCTTTGCCGGTTACCTTTGATGATGTTTTTGATGATGTACACCTTATGGACAGCCTTTGGAGTGAAATATCTGAAACTACTGATACAGAATACGATATTACCGTAACCAATAGCGATGTGCCCGAAAAGCAGCTTAAAGACACCTTTTACAGCACTATAAATAACTTCAAAATAAAATCGGTTAAAAGAGATCCGTACATTCCTGAAAGTATCAATATTTTACGCGACCTGCATACCCTTATGAAGAACCGCTAAAATCAATATGCAATAGTTTTGCAAAAACAGCCAATAAGTTTATTTTTGTACAGCAAATAAACTGTTATATATGGGAAGAGCGTTTGAATTCAGGAAAGCCAGAAAGATGAAACGTTGGTCTGCTATGGCCAAAACATTTACCCGCATAGGTAAAGATATTGTTATTGCCGTAAAAGAAGGTGGGCCTAACCCCGAAAGCAACTCAAGGCTTAGGGCGGTAATACAAAATGCCAAGGCGGCAAACATGCCCAAAGATAATATTGAAAGGGCTATAAAAAAAGCATCTGATAAAGACACGGCCAACTATAAAGAAGTACTTTTTGAAGGCTATGCCCCACACGGTATTGCCATACTTATAGAAACCGCTACCGATAATAATAACCGAACCGTTGCCAACATAAGGAGTTATTTTAATAAATGTAACGGTACATTGGGCACGCAGGGATCGGTTGAATTTATGTTTGACCACACCTGTAACTTCCGCATACCTGCCGAAGGCCAGGATGTTGAAGAACTGGAGCTGGAAATGATTGATTATGGTGTAGAGGAGATTTTTGCAGACGAAGACGGCATTGTAATGTATGCCCCTTTTGAAAGCTTTGGCGCCATACAAAAAGAACTGGAAAGCCGTAATATCGAAATCCTTTCTTCAGGTTTTGACAGGATTCCGCAGGTAACAAAAGAGCTTAGTGCTGAAGAAGCTGCCGATGTGGAAAAATTGCTTGAAAAAATTGAAGAAGACGATGATGTGATGAATGTGTACCACACCATGCAGGAGCGTGATACAGATGATGAAGAATAGTACATTATAACATATTATAAAAGTAAGGGCTCCCAAATGGCAGCCCTTACTTTTATAATATGTTCTCTTTCTTTTAAAAATTAAACGAAGCGCCTACCTGAAACACAAACTGGTTATTAAGATAATCAAACCCAACAGGGTCAGTGTCATATCGCGCAATAGGAAAACCCGCTTCGCTATACACCCCAAAACCATTTGTAAAAAAGTAACGGGCGCCCACATGGGCACCAAAATTACGCAGGCCAAGGTCTAAACCAGGATATAGGTCAAACTGTTCACTTATACCAATTACATTACCTATATTAGCATTAAGCCTGGCTTTAATATCGGCCCTGTCTGCAAAATCTGGTTTTTCACCTAATACTTCATCAACTCCAAGCAAATACGTAGCAGAAAAACCGTAAGAAAGGTTTTCCCCAATACCTAAATCAACTGTACCGGTAATACCTGCACCGCCATCTTGTATATTAGCGCCAATATTCAGCTTGGCATCCCCTTTTCCGGTAAAAGCCTGTGCCCCGGCAAAATTAGCAGCCAGCAAGCCGGCAAATAATAATATTTTCTTCATAAGTCATCCATTTTTACATTGCACTTAAAACAGGGTAAAGTTAATCTAAAAAAGCCATAATATTATTATAATTTTTCTTACACATTACCTTTATAAAAAACTTTTTTTCAAAAAAACATGTAATAACTGTAACCTTTGGTTAATAAATATCGTCATTATATTAAAACCAGTTAACCATTGGCAAGTACAAATCCGGATATTGATTATTTAATAACCCAATGTGGCAAAGGCAACCGTAGTGCACAATTTGAAGTGTATAACCGGTACTACAAAGCCATGTATAATACTGCATTACGCATTGTAAAAGACAACCATTGGGCAGAAGATGTTATGCAGGAGGCTTTTTTAAAAGCCTTTACCAAACTGGATACTTTTAAAGGAGATGTTGCCTTTGGAGCATGGTTAAAAAAGATTGTGGTAAACCACAGCCTGGACAGTTATAAAAAAATAAACCGGCATACTGCCGAAGCTTTAGAGCCTGTGCTATATAAAGTAGAAGATGAGGATTATAAAAATGAAGAGGTACTGGATTTTACCAATATGCAGGTACAACAGGTTATAACAGCCATACAGGGTTTAAAAGAAAGTTACAGGATTATACTTACCCTGCTATATATAGAAGGGTATGACCAGGAAGAAATTTGTGAAATAATGGGTATTACTGCCGGCAATTGCCGCACTACCCTTAGCAGGGCCAAAAGCAGCCTGCTCAAAAATTTAAACATTTATGAAGAACGGGGAGAATAAAATGGATGAGATGCTAAACAACCGGTGGGATGTGCATGAGCCACCCATGGGCCACCACAAGCGCTTTATGCAAAGGCTGGACGAGCTGGATGGAAAAAAGAAAAAAAAGAAACGTTTTTTACTGGCAATACCCGCTGCAGCGGTAGCAGTTATAGTAGCTACAATTATTTTTATGTTTAATCCGCAGCCCGTTAGCAAGCATAACGTGGCAACGTTATCGCCTAAGGCACAGCAAACACAGGATTACTTTACCACTGTTATTAATACAGAATTAAAAAAAGTGCAGCAGGAAAGTACCCCCGAAACCAAAATACTGGTTGAGGATGCACTAAAGCGATTAAATGTACTGGAAAAAGATTACAACAGGCTTTTACAGGAACTGAGTACAAAAGGCGAAAGCAAACAGCTTATACATGCCCTGATTACTAACCTGCAAACCCGTATTTCTTTTCTGGAAGAAGTATCAGAAAAAATAGAAAACATCAAAAAAATTAAAGAACAATACCATGAAAACAACAATGCTTAATTACTTACTGCTACTACTGGCGCTGCCCTTTGCGTTACATGCCGGCGAGGTAAATGGTAAATATAAAAAAGAGAAAAGGATAAGCAAAACATTTTCGGTAAGCAGTAATGCATTATTGGATATAGATAACCAGTATGGCAATATATATGTAACCACCTGGGATGAAAATAAAATTGCTATTGATGTAGTGATTACTGTAGGGGCAGATAAACAGGAAGTAGCCGAAAAAAGAATAAATGCTATAAATGTAGACTTCGCGGCTACATCTGCCAAAGCTACAGCACGCACAATTATTGGCAATTTTAGCGGGCATAAAGTAAGTATGTCTATAAATTACACCGTTAAAATACCTAAGCAGGGCAGTATAATGCTTAAAAATATATATGGCAGCATTAAAACAGGTGAAATAAATGGCAAGGCGAATATACAGTGTGATTATGGCCCTATTGACATACAGTCCCTTAACGGTAGCGGTAACATTATTGAAATAGATTACTCAAAAGTGTCCAGGATTGGCTATGTAAAATCGTTAACAATGTCAGCTGATTATTCGGATATTGTAATAGACCAATGTGAAAAATTAATTTTCAACGGAGATTACTCATTACTAACAATTAAAAGTGTAGCCGACCTTAGTTTTAATGGAGATTATGGTGATTTAAAAATTGACAGTGTACATAATTTTAATGGTAACGGCGATTATATTACCCTTAAAATAAAATCGGCTAAAGATAAAGTAAACCTTACTTCTGATTATTCTACCATCATCATAGATGTTGAAAACACCTTAAAGTCGCTTAATTTTAATGGCGACTATGGTAATATAGATATTAAATCTTCACCCGGATTTTCCTTTGATTTTGAATTAAATGGCGACTATTTTAATGTTTCGGGCCTTAGTGGTGCCAATTTTACTAAGCGGCATCAAAAGGATGAGGAGCTTTATTTAAAGGGCTATTATAAAGCCCAAGGTAAGAGCAAAATCAATATCACTTCTGACTTTGGAAATGCAATATTTATAATCAAATAAAAAAATCATGTAACAATCAGCAATCATCATCATCTAATAAATCATCATCAATCAGTAATCATCAATTTTAATCAATAAAAAAACGAACATTATGAAACAATTAGTAGCCTTGGCTGCCGGGATATTTTTTACCCTTTCGGCAAGAGCACAAAATGCACAAGAATTAAAAAATGAAGTCATTACAGCAAGTTCACACACCATAAAAGAGCAGCGACAAACAGAAGCTTACAATGCGCTGGATATAACCGGCCCTTTTGAAGTTACCATTACCCGCCATAACAGTAACCAGATAACTATTAACGGACCCGAAAATATTACACCGCTAGTTTTAAGTGAAGTTAAGGAGGGTACATTGTATATTTCATTACAAAAAAATCTTACTATTGAACCCGGAAGGCACAATAAAATTTCTATAGAAATACCTTACAAAGAGTTTACTACAATAGCCCTTAACGGATCTGGGAGTATAGCATCGGGCAAAACGTTTAAAAATGATATTGTATTTAAGCTTAATGGCGGCGGTAATATGGATTTTTACCTGTATGCCAATAGCACACAGGCTAAAGTGTATGGCTCAGGCAGTATAACTTTAAGGGGATATTGTAAACATACTAGTTTAGACTTGACAGGCTCTGGTGTTATAGATACTAAAAGACTGGAAACACGCACGGTAGAAGCATATCTTACAGGTTCTGGCAAACTTAATGTTATGAGTAATGATAAAATTACAGGCAGAATAAACGGCACAGGTACTATTGCATTTACGGGCGAACCTGAGAACCAGGATTTAAAATGTATTGGAAGCGGTACTTTTGAAGTTTTTTAGGCTAAAATAGTTATGTTACCCTGAAAAGAGTTCTCTTAAAATTGCCGTTTGGGCATTTTTTTAAGAGAACCCTTTTCTTTATTTCTAAACAGGATAAGTCCTCGTTTAAACAAAAATTAAAATTAGCGCCAGTACAAGTCCGGCCAGGGCTATATAAATACCTCTTTTAAATATAACTGTTTTTGGTAAAAACATAACGAAAGACGAAACAACAAAAAACAGTAAACCCACACCAAAAAACACATTTAAGAAAAACAAAGGCTGTCCGCTATTCGCTTTATGAAGTTGTGTCATCTTATCTATTACATACGGATATTGCAGCGTTTTATATACTGCATGCCCATTAGATTTATCATAAGTGCCATCTTTAAAATAAATCAGACTGCCTTCTGTTTTTTCAACTTTAAAGTCTCTAATCCGTAGTGCAGGCCCAAGTGCATCTGGAGTTAACCCCGGGGCTATAGTACGCTCTTCTGTTACCTCTTTTTTAAAAATACTTTCCTTCCTGAAAATTAAGATAATACCCGAAAGGGCATATACAGCCATTATACCCGCCAAAAAAAATCCGAGGTAGCGGTGCCATATTCGCATGCGGTGGTTAAATTTCATAATCTAAGCTAATTTGTATCTATAGGTTTAAATAATATTCTGCTAATATAAAACATCTAACCGGGTCATATTCAAGGCAACAATAGCCTCTTGTAATTATTAAGGCTTTTTAATTTTTAAAGAGGCTTATATAGAAAGAGGCTTTACAGAAATGTAAAGCCTCTCTTGTATTGTAGGTAAGAATATTACTTTATAAATTCAATTTTTTGTGTGGCTTCCATATTAACGCTGTCAAAAAAGCCCTGCTCATTCATCCAGTCATCGCTAAATACTTTGCTCATGTAACGCGAACCGTGATCTGGAAAAATAAGCACTATATTACTGTTTTCATCAAACTCCCCGGCTTCAGCATATTGTTTTGCGGCCTGAAAAGCTGCGCCACTGGTATACCCTACAAATAAGCCTTCTGCTTTTGCAATATGTCTTGCGGTATGGGCACTGTCTTCATCAGATACTTTCATAAACTTGTCAATCATATCAAAGTCAGTAGCTGTAGGTATCAGGTTTTTGCCCAGTCCTTCTATACGGTACGGATAAATCTCTTCACTGTCAAACTCTTTTGTTTCATGATATTTTTTAAGTACCGAACCAAAAGCATCAACACCAAGTATTTTTATATCCGGATTTTTCTCTTTAAGAAACCTTGCTGCGCCGGATATGGTACCACCCGTGCCACTACAGGCTATAAGGTGTGTAATTTTACCGTTAGTTTGCTCCCATATCTCTGGGCCGGTAGAATTGTAGTGGGCATCAATATTAAGGTCATTAAAATACTGGTTAATATATACTGAACCTTTGGTTTCTTCATGCAATCTTTTGGCTACGCTGTAATAGGAGCGTGGGTCGTCTGCTGATACGTTTGCCGGGCAAACATATACTTTGGCTCCCATGGCCCGCAGCATGTCAATTTTATCTTTAGAAGATTTAGAACTAACCGCAAGTACACAGTCATAGCCTTTAATTATGCTCACCATAGCTACGCTAAAGCCTGTATTGCCAGAAGTAGTTTCAATAATGGTATCCCCCGGTTTAATTATACCTTTTTTTTCAGCTTCCTCAATAATATAAAGGGCTATCCTGTCTTTGGTTGAATGGCCCGGATTAAAAGCTTCTACCTTGGCATAAAAATTTCCCTTTAAACCCTCAGATATTTTGTTAAGTTTAATTAGGGGGGTATTACCTATTAACTCTAATACATTATTATAGGCTTTTATATCTTCTTTCATAAAAATAAGTTTATCAGGGTAAACTGTTTTAAAAGTTTAGTGACCTCAAACCCTGCAAATCTAACAAAAAAAATTTAATTACTTTTTAATTCCTTCCAAATCTAACAAAAAACTGTATTCTTTGGCAACTTCTTTCAGGGCTTCAAAACGGCCGGAAGCGCCTCCGTGGCCGGCTTCCATATTAGTATCCAGAAACAGCAGGTTGTTATCGGTTTTTACTACTCTTAGTTTAGCCACCCATTTGGCAGGTTCCCAATACTGCACCTGGCTGTCGTGCAGCCCTGTGGTAACAAGCATGTTAGGGTATGCTTGGGCAACAACATTATCATACGGCGAATACGATTTTATATAATCATAATATTCTTTATCATTAGGGTTTCCCCATTCGTCATACTCCCCTGTTGTAAGCGGAATACTGTCATCAAGCATTGTGGTAACCACATCTACAAAAGGTACCTGTGCTACAATGCCGTGGTATAACTGGGGCGCCATATTAACAATTGCGCCCATAAGCAGCCCTCCGGCAGAGCCTCCTTGTGCATATAAATGTTCGGGCGAGGTATATTTTTGCTCAATAAGATATTTTGAGCAGTCAATAAAATCGGTAAAAGTATTTTTCTTTTTCAGCAGTTTGCCCTCTTCATACCACTCTCTTCCCAGGTCTTCGCCACCGCGTATATGGGCAATGGCATAAATAAAGCCCCTGTCTAAAAGGCTGAGGCGTACCGATGAAAAATAATCATCCATAGAGTGCCCGTAAGAGCCATAGGCATAAAGCAATAATGGGTTTTTACCGTCTTTTACTATGCCTTTTCGGTATATCATAGAAACAGGTACTTTAGTGCCGTCTTGTGCTGTAGCCCATACCCGCTCCTCTTCATAATTGTTTTTATCAAATTTGCCACCCAGTACTTCCTGCTCTTTTAACACGGTTTTCTCTTTGGTTTTCATGTTAAAGTCTATAACCGAAGATGGTGTGGCTAAAGACTGGTAGCTGTAACGCAACACATCAGTATCAAAATCAGGATTGGCACTGGTGTTAGCCGTGTAGGTTTCACTGTTAAATGGCAGGTAATACTCCTCCCCGCCCTTCCATTGGCGTATGCGTATTTTGTTGAGCCCGTTACTACGCTCACTAATAACAAGATAATGTTTAAAAATATCAACATCCTCCAGCAATACATCTTCCCTGTGCTCAATAAGGTCTTTCCAGTTTTCTTTAGCGGTAGCGTTTTCAGGCGTTACCATAAGCTTAAAGTTAGTAGCTTTATCTTTATTGGTTACTATGTACCACTTATCATCAAAATGTGATATACTGTATTCAAGGCCACGGGTGCGCGGCTGAAAAATTTTAAACTCGCCATCGGGCTTCTTGGCATTTACATAGCGGTACTCTGTAGTAAGGGTACTGTAACTGCCAATTACAATATACTTTTTAGACTTTTCTTTATACACAAAGGTGCCAAAGGTATCATCCTTTTCATGGTAAATAACCACATCACTGTTTACATCTGCTCCCAGTTTATGCTTGTATATTTTTTCTGACCTCAGGGTTACAGGGTCTTTACGGGTATAAAAAAGGGTTTTATTATCTCCAGCCCAGGTAGAGCCGCCGGTAGTATTTTCTATTCTTGTAGGTAAAATCTCCCCCGTTTCAAGGTTTTTTACCTGCAGCGTATATTGCCTTCTCGATACGGTATCCACGCCAAAAGCAGCCCATTTATTATCTTCGCTTATATTAATGCCGTTCAGGTTAAAATAAGCATGGCCGCTGGCCATAACATTACAGTCAAACATTACCTCCTCAGGGGCATTAAGGCTTCCTTTTTTACGGCTGTAAATAGGATAATCTTTTCCTTTCTCATAGCGGGTAATATAATAATACCCATTATAAAAGTAAGGTACCGAAGAGTCATCTTCTTTAATGCGGCCTTTCATTTCCTCAAAAAGTTCTTTTTGAAACTCTTTGGTGTGGGCCGTCATTTTTTCATAATATTCATTCTCTTTGGTAAGGTAGTCTATAACTTCAGGGTTTTCCCTTTCGTTAAGCCAGTAATAATTATCTGTACGGGTATCACCATGCATCTCCAGCTGTTTCGCCTTTATGGCGGCAACCGGTGGGGTAACGGTTTCTGTCATTTTGTTTTTGCCTATTTGTGCATTGCCTGCAAAAATAACACAAACTAAACTTATAAATAAGTGTTTTTTCATTCTTTTACCGGTTGGTATATAACTCTGCAATTTAATACATTTGTGGTAATATTTAAAATTTAAAAAAATGTTTGGAGATATCATGGGAATGATGGGTAAAATTAAAGAAACCCAACAGAAAATTGAAGAAACTAAAAAGCGCTTAGACACTGTTTTAGTTGATGAGCAAAGTAATGATGGGCTGCTAAAAGTTACGTTAACCGCTAACCGCACCATAAAATCGGTTGATATTGACGACAGCCTTTTAGAAGACAAAGAGCAGCTTGAAGACTATCTGGTACTGGTTTTAAACAAAGCTATAGAAAAAGCTACCGCTGTTAATGAGGCCGAACTGGGCGCTGTGGCCAAAGACGGCATGCCAAATATTCCCGGATTAGACATGTTTAGTTAAAAATAACTGTTACATAACATATAACAGCAAAAGCAAAAAGGACAGAGTTAGTACCTTTGGCCGATAATGCAATTTTAATTTCATGGACAGAAGAAAATTTTTCAGGAACGGTTCTCTTTTTACAATGGGGGCTGCCCTGGCAAATCCTTTTGAAAGTACTGCACATATTTTTAACGCAGGTAACCTTCATAAAAACAAAAAAGCCAAAAACATCATTTTTATGGTGGCAGATGGTATGAGTACCGGCACACTTAATATGGCCGACCTGTATATAAACCGTAAACTGGGCAGGTCTTCTAACTGGATAAATCTTTATAAACAACAGCGCTCCAGCCGTGCACTTATGGATACGGCTTCGGCAAGTTCTATAGTAACCGATTCTTCTGCCGGATCCTCATCATGGGGCGGCGGGCACCGGGTTAACAACGGGGTGCTTAATATTGGCCCGGATGGCGAACACTATATGCCTATATGGCAAAAGTTTAAAAAAGCAGGAAAAAAAGCCGGTTGTGTTACAACAGTGCCTATTACCCACGCCACACCTGCCGGATTTTGCGTAAATAACGATAGCCGTAATGCACAGGAAGACATTGCACAGGAATACCTTCGCTTAGGCTTTGATATAATGATGGGGGGCGGTGATGATTATTTTAATGCTGATCACCGCGAGGATAAAAAAGATATGTATACCGAATACAAAGCCAAAGGCTGGAATATTGTGCGTGACCGCACTGCCATGATGGGTGTTGGCAATGATAAGCCGGTTTTAGGCATATTCAGCAAAAATGGCATGGCCTACAGCCTGGACCGTGCCAACGATAAAGAACTGGAAAAAACAGTACCTACCCTTGCAGAGATGACCCAAAAAGCCATAGACCACATGAAAGGTCATAAAAATGGTTTTGTGCTTCAGGTTGAAGGCGGTAAGGTTGACTGGGGGGCACACAGTAATGATATTGGCGCGCTGTTGTATGACATGGTAGCGTTTGACGATGCTATTAAAGTAGCCATAGATTTTGCCGAACAGGATACAGAAACCCTGGTTATTATCACTACAGATCACGGTAATGCAAACCCGGGTATTATTTATGGCAAGCAGGCGAACAGTAATTTTGACAGCCTGCAGGAGTACAAACACACTAACGAGTGGATACTGAACCAGATAAAGCCTACTGATTCAGTAAGCACTGTGAGAGAAATTATAGAATCTGGCACAGGCAAAAATACTGTTACCGAAGAAGAAGCGAAGTTTATATTAAGCCACTATACCGGACAGTTTGGTAAAGAAGGTGGCCTGTATAATTATAACAAACTGCCTTTTGAGGCTTTTGCCGAAATGCAGAAAAAGCATACATCTGTAGGCTGGATTAGCATGGACCACAGTGCCGATTATGTAGAACTGACAATGTTTGGCCCCGGTAGCGAACAGCTTAAACCCTTTGTTAAAAATACTGACCTGCATTACATGATGCTACAGGCAGCAGAGGTAGAAAACAAGTTTTAAAAACAAACAGATTAATTTTTATATTAGATGCCGTGCCGAAAGCACGGCATTTTTTTATCAAACACCACAATTATGAATAAATACATTCGCGAAATCCTTTGGCTTATTTCGCCCTTTTTATTGGCGTGGCTGTTCGTTCTGTTGTATTTTGGTTTTGGTAGTGGCGATAAAATCATACTGGATATTAATGTGCACGATACTTATTTTATCATAAGCCGTAATACTTTTATAATATTCCTGTCGACTCTGGTTTTATTGGTGGCTTATATATCAAGACTATTATATACTTTTCGTCACAATAAAATAGTATCCGTTTTTATTTTTGTCTTTAATATTGTTTTAATTCTTGTTACGATACTTTTATATATTTTCAATGAAAAGTTTTCTTCACCTTCAGGTTGGACCATCTACCCACCACTTAGTGCCAAACCACAATTTTTTGAAACATATTATCCTATATGCAAACCGATTTATTTGATAATTGCTTTGATAGTTCTTACACTATCCTTTATCTTTTTGATTTATAGCAGTATAAGAAGATTTAAACCAAAGCAGCCTCTTTCTTAGCTTCCTCAAACTCCGTGAGCATTTCGGTCACAATTTCAGCGGCGGGTTTTATGTCGTGTATCAGCCCGGCAATCTGCCCTATTTCCAGTTCTCCCTCATCCAAATCACCCTCAAACATACCCAGCTTAGCACGTGCACGCCCTAAAAGCGTTTGCAATTCTTCTGCGGTGCAGCCTTTGGAGTAGAGCGCTGCCACATCATTATAAAATTTATTTTTTATCAGCCGGACGGGTGCCAGCTCTTTTAACGTTAAATGAGTGTCGCCATCCTGTGCGGCTATTATGGCATTTTTAAAATTTATGTGTGACGACGATTCCTCAGACGCGGCAAACCTACTCCCTACCTGAACGCCGTCGGCACCCAAAACCATTGCCGCCAGCATCCCCCTGCCCGTGGCAATGCCTCCTGCAGCAATAAGCGGAATTTTAATTTGCTCTTTTACCATCGGGATGAGCGTAAACGTGGTGGTTTCTTCACGCCCGTTATGCCCCCCGGCTTCAAAACCTTCGGCTACTATAGCATCAACCCCGGCATCCTGTGCCTTAAGAGCAAATTTTACACTGCTCACCACATGCACTACAGTAATGCCTTTTTCTTTTAAAAAAGCAGTCCATGTTTTGGGGTTCCCGGCACTGGTAAATACAATTTTCACACCTTCATCTACAATAACCTCCATCAATTTATCAATATCCGGGTACAGCAGCGGCACATTAACCCCAAACGGTTTATCAGTGGCTTTTTTGCACTTTTGTATATGTTCGCGCAACACTTCCGGATACATAGAGCCTGCCCCCAATAAACCTAACCCACCAGCATTACTCACAGCGCTGGCAAGCTTCCAGCCACTCGCCCACACCATACCTGCCTGAATTATGGGATATTGTATATTGAAAAGTTGAGTTATTTTATTTTTCATTTATCTACGACTTAAAATTATCGTTTTATGTCTATTTATTAATTCATGAACACCTGCCTTATTGCTTTAACAATCTGCCCCATTGTAATTTACCGGAACATTCAATCCTATAACCATACACACCCGGCGGTAATTGCTGTACTGCTATTACAGCATTATCCGGCGTAATTTCTTTTTGCACTACTACCTGACCTAAGCTATTATAAAATATAACCATTGCATTCTCTATACCATTGGGAATGGAAATAGTTACCGCATCAGGCACCGGGCTTGGGTATAAAATAAACTTTTGCATAGCTTGCTGCAATTTTTTTCCGTTTTTATACGCAAGCCAAAAATCGGGTATCCCGTAACCGTAATCCGTATCAGGGTTTTCATACCTGTCCGCTGATTGTTTTATTAGCTGTAAAATTTGCGCATTATCCAGATTAGGCAGGGCCTGCCAGAGGCAGGCCACCAGCCCGGCAGTTATAGGACTGGAAAATGATGTACCATTTGCAGTAATAATATTTCCTTCAGGGTTAGCTACTACCGCCTGGTACCCCATTGCCATAACATCGGGCTTTATCCTTTGATCATACGTTGGCCCGCGGGAACTGAAAGAGGTTACTATTTCGGCACTGTCTACAGCACCAACAGTTAGTGTATTAACAGCATCAGCCGGCACTCCAATATGTGGGTGAGAGGTAATACCGCTGTTTCCTGCCGAAGTTACACACAACATGCCCCGTGTAAAGGCAACATTGGCGCCTCGGGTTATAAAAGCTGTTTTGCCATCAATATCTTCATATGTATAATTATAAGCCGGATTATCATAATCAAAATACCCTAAAGAGGTATTAATTACATCTACCCCAAGGCTATCAGCTACTTCTGCAGCCTGTACCCAATACGATTCTTCTACTGGGTTTTCAGAGGTTACATCCTCGGTAATAAAAAGGTAGTAATACGCATCGGGGGCAGTGCCCACTAATTTGCCTTCTGTAAACCCGCCTATATCAGAAAGTACCATAGCACCATGACTGCCCGAGGTATAAAAATCCGGGGAATGCCCTACAAAGTTATACCCTCCCAGTATTTGTCCGTTATTACGCAACCTTTCAAAAGGCTGCGCGGTATCAACCCCCGGAAATCCGCCATCCAGTACAGCTATTGTCATACCGGTGCCTGTAAAATTTTGCTGATGTAATAATTGGCCGTTTAGCAGTTGTATTTGTGTAGCTGCACCGCCATAATTAAATTCCTGCGCAGTACGCTGTGCTTGCGGCACTTTTTCTGCTTTTCGCTTTTTCTGCCTGCCTGACGCATTAAGCGAAGTATTGGCAAAATCTACCCTGTCTATAAAAACAAGTGATGTGAGCGTTTGTATATCACCCTGTGTTCCTCTCACATGCAGTGCATTAAGCCATTTGCTTTTTGCCATTACCGTAATACCATTTGCAGCAATCACAGAGTGTATATATGTGGGAGATATAGGCACATCTTTTTCATCTAAGGCTATATGTTGCTTTTCGCGCCTGTCAATTGCCTTCTGGGTAAGCATTTCAAGCGGGTTAGCCAGGTAAAAGGCAGCTTCAGGCTTATCTTTAAAATATACCCAGGCATCTTCTTGTGCATAGGCCGCAAGGCTTATAAATAAAGCTGCAATATATAGCACCCTGTCATACATAAATTTACGAAATTTAATATTTTATTACTACCAAATATACAAATCCAGTTACAAAGGTTATTGTAAAAATGTAAATTTGCAGCAAACCTAATAACACAAATGTTATATTTATTTCTTAGTATTATCTGTAGCGTATCGGTAGGCATTATATTTAAAACCGCACGCTGCAATATTATCCGTATTCCACAAATTATTTTTTTTAATTACATAGTTGCCCTGCTGCTTTCCTATCTTTTTTTTGATGTGCAGCTGCCAGAAGATGTAGCACCCCTCCCCTGGGCGGTCTATATACCGCTTATGCTTTTGTTGCCGTCTATTTTTATATTTTTGGCCGCCTCAATAAGAAATGTAGGAATTGTGCGTACCGATGCTGCCCAGCGGCTATCACTTTTTATCCCCATACTGGCGGCATGGCTTATTTTTAATGAGTATTTTAATACCTACAAAATTATAGGGCTTTGCCTTGCCTTTCCTGCCCTGATTTTAATACTTAATAAAAAAGCCGATAAACAACAAGGCCAATGGTTTTACCCGGTAGTGGTGCTGTTGGGTTTTGGTATTATCGATATTCTATTTAAACAGATAGCACTATCTTCAACAGCGGGTTACACCACATCATTATTTATTATTTTTTGCGGCGCAATAGTAGTAAGCTTTATTATTGGGGTGTATGAAATTGCTTTTAAAAGTAAAAAATTTAATGCCATGAATATTGCCTATGGGGCACTGGTAGGCATATTTAATTTTGGAAATATTCTGTTTTACCTAATGGCTCATAAAGCTTTCTCCAGCAATCCTTCAACAGTATTTGCAGGAATGAACCTTGGGGTAATTATAATTGGGAGCCTCACAGGCGTATTGGTTTTTAGAGAAAAACTCTCTGCTGTAAACTATGCGGGTATCTTTTTAGCTATTGCTGCAATAGTATTTATTACGCTTTCACAACTATATAATTAGAAATATTTTACTGAAATAGAGTCACTTAAAATATTTATGTGAATTTTATTTGGAAATTAAAAAACTTCTGCCATATCTTTGCTGCAAGTTCTTTCAAAAAATATTCTTATCCAGAAAGACCGAGGGATTTGACCCTATGACGTCTTGGCAACCTGTCCGTTAAACGATAAGGTGCCACTTTCAACCACTCACGTGGAAAGATAAGTAAGAAAATGCAATTTATATTTCGACATATATATGCCTTTCTGACTTATCGGGAAGGCATTTTTTATTTTATGCCCTTTCCGATACCTGGCTTTGGATAGTTTTTGAAAAACAAAAATGTTTAACAAAAAATCTAAAACAAGTTTTAAAATGAAAGAGCAAACTAACATCCTGAACAGCCTGCCAATTGACCCTTTAACCGGAAGCATCTCGGTGCCAATTTACCAAACTTCAACTTTTGTACAGGAAGCACCCGGCGTAAACAAAGGCTTTGATTACTCCCGCAGCAACAACCCTACCCGTAAAGTACTGGAAGATACCATTGCCAGACTTGAAAATGGTACCAATGGCTATGCATTTGCCAGCGGACTTGCAGCAATAGATTCGGTAATAAAGTTACTTTCTGCCGGAGATGAGGTTATTGCAGTAGATGATATTTATGGCGGCGCTTACAGGCTGTTTACCCACATTTACCAAAAATTCGGCATAAGTGTTAAGTATGTTGACACTACCAATGCACAAAATGTAGCCGATGCCATTACAGATAAAACCAAGCTAATCTGGATTGAAAGCCCTACCAACCCTACGCTAAAAATTTCTGATATTGCCGCTATTTCTAAAATAGCCAAAGCCAATAACGTACTGCTTTGTGTAGATAATACTTTTGCATCACCCGTATCGCAAAAACCTATTGAGCTTGGTGCTGACATAGTAGTGCACAGCGCTACCAAATACATTTCGGGGCATAGCGACCTTATTGCGGGGCTTGTAGTTACAGCAACACAGGAGCTTGGCGATAAAATTAAGTTTGTACAAAATGCATCGGGTGCCATACTGGCTCCTTTTGACAGCTGGCTGGTTATAAGAGGGATAGAAACATTATCACTAAGAATAAAAGCACATGCCGAAAATGCCCAAAAAGTGGCAGAATACCTGCAAAGTGAAAAACTGATTAAAAATGTATATTACCCCGGCCTGCCCACACATCACAACCATGAGGTTGCCAAAAAGCAGCAAAAATATTTTGGTGGTGTAGTAACGTTTGACCTGGTTATTGACGATAAAAAACTGGCCACAAAAATTGTTACAGGCACTAAATTATTTAAACTGGCCGAAAGCCTTGGCGGTGTAAAAAGCCTGCTGTGCTTACCGTGCGAAATGACACATAAATCAACTCCTGCCGAAAAACGTTATGAAGCCGGTGTAACCGATAGCCTGATACGCCTTTCGGTTGGCCTTGAAGATGCTGACGACCTTATAGACGACTTAAAACAGGCACTTGCAGCCGCTGTTGCCATAACCAATGAAAAAGAAGCTGCAACAGTATAACTAATTCTCCCCAGATAAAAATTATAATGTCAAGAAAACAATTAAATATAGGCCTGTTTGGTTTTGGTTGCGTGGGCCACGGGCTGTATGAAGTACTCCAGAAAACCCCTGCGTTAAGGGCAACTATTAAAAACATTTGTGTAAAAGATAAAAACAAGGAGCGTGAAATTGGACCCGAACATTTTACGTTTGACAAAAACGACATCCTTAATGATGAGTCTATAAATGTAATAGTAGAGCTTATTGATGATGCGGACGCGGCTTTTGAAATTGTATCTGCCGCACTCAAAAAAGGTAAAGCGGTAGTTTCGGCTAATAAAAAGATGGTGGCCGAACATTTTACCGAATTGCTAAAGCTGCAAAAAGAATATAATGTTCCGTTGTTATATGAAGCGGCTGCGTGTGCCAGCATGCCCATCATCCGTAACCTGGAAGAGTATTATGATAATGACCTGCTGGAATCTATAGAAGGTATTGTAAACGGTTCTACCAACTACATACTTACCAAAACATTTGAAGAAAATCTTAGCTATGATGAGGCGCTTAAACAGGCGCAGGATAAAGGTTTTGCCGAAAGCAACCCCATACTGGATACCGGGGGCTTTGATGCCAAATACAAGTTACAGATACTGGTGGCGCATGCTTTTGGCTATATTGCCAAACCCAACGATATTTTTAATATAGGCATTGATAATATTGGGGAACTGGAACTGAAATATGCCCGCGAAAAAGGCCTTAAAATAAAACTGGTAGCCAAAGCATTTAAACGTGAAGATGGAGGACTAACAGCGCTTGTAATACCAAAATTTGTTTCGCCCGAAGACAGGCTGTATAATGTAGACGATGTATTTAACGGGGTAATTACAAAAACAGGATTTGCCGATACCCATTTTTTTGTGGGAAAAGGCGCCGGTGCTTACCCTACAGCCTCAGCGGTATTGTCTGATATATCGGCGTTAAGCTATGATTACCGTTATGAATATAAAAAAATATACCGGGAAGAAAACGTATTTCTGGCAGGCGATGTAGCCCTAAAGGTTTTATTACGCCATAAAAAGGAAGATGCCGAAAACTTTAAACTGTATTTTAATGACATAGAAGAAGCCTATACCAATCATGATACAGGTTATCTAACCGGCACCATAACCCTGGAAAACTTAAAAACGCTGCAATCTCAAAATGGAGGAGACCGCTCTTTCATCCTGATTCAGGCTGTTACCGAAAAAAAAGCTGAGGCAACTATCCCTCTTGAGGTTGTATAGCAAACAGTGTTCAAAAATTTTAAATTATCCTGCCCCGCATTAGCGGGGTTTTGTTTTTTATTCAAATACACATCATTTCGATTGTTTTTCTTTTTATATTCACACACTTTTAACCAGCTATATAACTATAAAACACACAAATGGAAAGTAATTTTTTTGACTCTGACAGCTTTTTCATAGATGAAAAAGTAAACATGTTTAAATTTGAAAACGAATACAAGGTGTATAATGACAAAGGCCAGCTTACCGGGGCTGTAAAGCAAAAGCTTACTACAGGCCAAAAGCTGTTGCGCCTTGCATTAAACAAAAACATGCTGCCTTTTTTACTTGAAATTCAAAACGCTGATGGCAAAGTGGAAGCCTCTATTTCAAGGGGGTGGACATTTTTTATGTCTAAAATAACCGTAAAAGACGGGCATGGGCAAACCGTAGGGTTTATCAAACAAAAATTTAAGCTGCTTAAGCCTACCTTTAAAATCCTTGATGCATCAGAAGTGCTTGTAGCTGAAATTAAAGGTGACTGGAAAGCATGGAATTTTCAGATAATCGACAGTAAAGGCGCACAGATAGGCGCTGTATCTAAAAAATGGGCAGGTGCGGCTAAAGAATTTTTTACTTCTGCCGATAAGTACAACGTTACCATTAACCCGGAGTATGCTGACAAGAAAAATAAAATAGCGATACTATCCGGAGCCATTACTATTGATATGGTCTTGAAAGAAAGTAAATAAAATAAACCGGGCTGCAAATGGAGCCCGTTAATTAATGTTTATAATACTATTTTTTCTTAAACGCCTTTACCCCTGCCTTTACGTCAACTTCAAGATAATTCTGGCTTGGCGGTATAGGGCATGAATACTCATGGTTATAGGCACAATAAGGGTTATAGGCTGTATTAAAATCAACTTGTAAAGTATCTCCCTTAGTTGGCATTTTAAGGTCTATATAGCGGCCACCACCATAGCTTTCTTCCCCACTGCTAAGGTCTGTAAACGGTAAAAAAAGGTAATCTTTATACTTATCCAGCCGCGCCAGTTCCAGATTCCGAAAAACATCCAGGCGGCATTTTTTACCTTTTAAAGTAAAATGCAGTTCGCCATATTTTACGTGTTTAGAGGTACGGGCAGTAGTAGTGGCCATATCAAAAGGTTTTTCATTAGGAGTACGCACCAGCTTTGCCGTAACGCAATACTGCATATCTACAGGGTAAAAATCAAGTGACTGAAATTTTTTAAGGTCTTTTTTGATTAAGGGCGATGTAGTAGCATCGGCATATTCGCCGTTAATTTCCTGCTGCCATTTTTTTACGGTTTGTTCACTGCACTCCTGCGCTTTTAAGGTTAATGTGGCAGCCAGGGCAATAAGGGTGATAATTAGTTTCATGGTAAATAATTAATACCGCAAAAATAACCACAGGCGCCCGTATAAAAAAGCCGCAGGCAGTATTATTATTATCTTTGCATACAAACCGTTGCCATGCTTGCAAAAGCCTTTAACCGCTATATAGATAACTTCAGGGGATTTTCCCGGGAAATATGGATACTTACACTCTCTACATTTATAAACCGTGCCGGCACTATGGTATTACCCTTTCTTTCAAAATATCTAAGGGAAGATTTAGGCTTTTCATTAGGTAAAGTGGGGTGGATTATGGTTTGCTTTGGGCTTGGCTCCATGACAGGCTCTTATATCGGCGGGAAATTAACCGATAAAATTGGTTTTTACCGCATTATGGTTTTCAGTATGTTTACCAGTGGCCTGTTACTTTTTGCCATACAGCGGGTTACCAGTTTTTATGGGCTGTGCGCTGCCATGTTTGTATTAATGGCCATTGCCGATATGTTCCGCCCCGCCGTATTTGTATCTATACGCACCTATGCACGGCCCGAAAACCGTACCCGTGCCATGACATTGCTAAGGGTGGCCATAAACCTGGGCATATCTGCCGGGCCGGCGCTTGGGGGATTAATAATTATGGGTATAGGTTATAAAGGGCTTTTCTGGGTAGATGGCGCTACCTGTATAGCGGCCATTACCCTGTTTTTCTTTTTAATAAAAGAAAAGAAAAATACAGCCACACAGCACCCGGAAGGCACCCCTAAAAAGTCGCCTTTAACCGATATTCCGTTTGCAATGTTTTTATACTGCAGCTTTATTATAGCACTTATATTTTTTCAGTTATTTACCACACTCCCACTTTATCATCATGATGGTTTTGGTTTAAGCGAAGTATATACCGGGCTGCTTATATCATTAAACGGGGTTTTGATATTTATATTCGAAATGCCATTAGTAGGTTTTATGGAGCGCAAAAACATACCAAAAATGAAGGTAATTACAGTAGGCTCCTTCTTTATGGCTTTGGCATTCTATATATTACTGTTTAATTTTAATGCCTCAATACTAGTAATTAATATACTATTTATTACCCTGGCACAAATGCTGTGTTTCCCCTTTGCCAATTCTTTTGCTCTGGGGAGGGCACCCCGCGGTCAGGAAGGGCACTACATGGCGCTTTATACCATGACTTTTAGCCTGGCGCACATTATGAGCGCCAAAACAGGTATGGAAATTATTGCTACTATTGGCTATACATATAACTGGCTTATTATGGGCTCATTGGGGCTTACTGCCACATTAGTATGTTATTTAGTACATAAAAAACTACTACATTTTTAATATCCCTACGCAATATTTGCGGCTGTAATTAAATTAAAAAACTACCTGCATAGGTATTTAACTAAAAAAATAGTTTGAAAACTAAAAAAATAGTTTTATGTTTGTGTAAGTAATTAAAAAGCCATGCAAAAACTAACAAATAAAGAAGAAGAAATTATGCACATTTTATGGAAGCTGGAAAAAGCTTTTGTTAAAGATGTGCTACTTGAAGTAAGTGATGTAAAGCCCCATTACAATACAATAAGTACAATCATCCGCAACCTTGAAGAAAAAGGTTATGTAGACCATGTTGCCTACGGTAATACCCACCAGTATTACCCTACTGTTAGTAAAGAAGATTACAGGAAGAACTTTATGAGCAATGCCATACAAAATTATTTTAATAACTCTTACAAGAGTATGGTTTCGTTTTTTGCAAAAGAAGAAAAAATAAGCGCAGAAGAGCTTCGTGAAATATTGAAAATGATAGAGAAAAAAAAATAATATGGAAGCATTACTTATATATATAGCTAAAGCGGCAGGGCTGATGGCTGTTTTTTACCTTGCCTATTATTTTCTGCTCAGAAAAGAAACCTTTTTTAGCAGCAACCGTACTTTTTTACTTGGTGGCCTCATTACCTCTGCCATTATGCCATTGCTCGTATTCACTAAAACCGTTTGGGTAGAGCCTGCACCTTCGGTATATAAAAGTGTTAGCCTTGATGAACTAATGCTCATGCAAAAAGCAATAGCGCAGCCGCCCAAAGAAAATCCTGTAGACTGGCTGGCTGTTGTGGCCACACTTTATGCAACGGGAATAATATTTTTTTGTATAAAATTTATAATTGAACTATTGGCAGTACGCCGCTTACTTAAAGGGCATGTAGTTATAAAAAATAACGGATATAAGTATATTGATTCAGAAAAGGTTGAATCGCCGTTTTCTTTCTTCAACTATATTGTTTATAATTCCGGAAAACTATCGGAGGCAGAATTACAAAGTATTATAAGCCATGAAAGGGTGCACAGCACACAAAAGCACTCTATTGACATGATTATAAGCCAGCTATTCTGTATAGCATTCTGGTTTAACCCTTTTGCTTGGCTATACCGTAAAGCTGTAGCACAAAATCTTGAGTTTATTGCTGATGCCGAGGCTGCAAAGGAAATAAAAGACATTACAACTTACCAAAAAACACTTTTAAAAATAACAGTACAGCCAAAAGGTACTGCAATCATCAATCACTTTTATCAATCATTAATCAAAAAACGAATTGTTATGTTAAACAGAGAACAATCAAAAAAGCGTAATACCTGGAAATTTGCAGTAGTATTACCTGCCCTTGCCGCCTTTATGTTTACTTTTCAGCTACAGGTACAGGCACAGGTTAAAGAACAGGAAACTGATATTAATGAAGAAAAGCCGATTACCATTTCTTCTGCTGAACTTGGAATCGATAAAAACAGCGACGAAGCCAAGCTTGAAACCGATAGGAATTACTTAATGCAAACATTTGGGGCAGAGGTTGAATTTTCCGGTATAAAACGCAACGGCAAGGGAGAAATAACTGCCATTAAGGTTACTGTAAAAACGCAGGACAGTGATGCAAAATATGAGGTAAGCGGGGATGAAGCTATAAAACCTTTTACCCTGCATATTGAAAAGGATAAAGATGCACCAGCTATAGCTTATTTTGGTTCGCAACTTAAAAACGGTGCTGTTAAAGCAAAACAATTAAAAATTTACAACAATACACCCCTGCCCCCGGTACCGCCATCAGTAAATTTTCCGGCCCCACCGGCTGCGCCTGTAAACGGATGGTCTGTTAATGATATTAAAATTGACAATGAAGACATGCTTATTGTTATTAATGGCCAAAAACAGGAAAAAGGAGAGAAAATAAACCTACCTCTTAACCAAGACATTTCTACAGTAAAAATTCTTGATAAAAAAGAGGCTAAAAAGAAATATGGTCGGGATGGCAAAAAAGGCGCGGTAGAAATTACAACAAAGCCAACGCGTGTAGCGGGAGTTGATTTTATAAGCCATGCCGGGCCCAATGGCTATTTAAACGGGGGGATGAATACTTATATGAGCCAACAACCTGCAAATAATAGCAATATCCGCTCGTTTACATTTTCAACAAGCGGAGAAATAAGCAGCGAAGAACTTTCAAGGCTTGCTGCTGATAAAACATATATTTTACAAAACCTTGATATTCCTGAAATAAAAGCCGCTGACCTGTCTGATATTTATATTGAAGATTTTGGTAAATTAAAAAACGATAAACAGCAGATAGAAAATAATGAGAGATTCTTCATTTCGGGGAAAGCAGAAATGGATGAGGCACGCAAAGATTTAGAAGAAGCAAGGAAAGATTTAGAGCACGCGCGCGAAGTACTTAAAGCAGAAAGGGAAAAAATCGCAGAGGAAAGGAAGAAAATGATGGAAGAACGTAAAAAAGAATTTGAAAAAAACAAAAAGCAATAAACTTTGGAGTTAGTTAATGTGTAATAAATAACAATTTATTATGAAAAAAGGCGGCTGTTAAACAGCTGCCTTTTTATATCTTTGATAATTAAACAATAAGCTATGTTTAAGTTATTAGCTAAAATTAATAAATGGCTCTTGCCAAATTATACTAAACAGGAATTAGACCTTGCCAAAGCCTCTAAACTGCAAAAGGCTATTATTGCCTGGAAGTATTATGTAACAAGCCGCTCTTTAGATTAATAAATTAAAGGGGCAAAAACATCATACTTACTTAATTTTTTACGCCCGTTAAGAAATGACAGCTCCATAAGAAAATTGCATTGCACAATTTCACCACCCAGTTTTTCCACCAGTTTACATACAGCAGCAGCAGTACCCCCCGTAGCCAGCACATCATCATGCACCACTACCCTATCGCCAGGCGTTATAGCATCGGTATGTATCTCAAGTGTATCGGTACCATATTCCAGTTCATATTCAGCTGAAAAGGTTGTAAACGGCAGCTTATTCGGTTTACGCACGGGTACAAAACCTGCTTTAAGTTCATAGGCCAATAGCGTTGCAAAAAAGAAACCCCGGCTTTCTGCCCCCACAACTACATCAATATTTTTATCTTTCAGAGAGTTTAAAAGTAATTTCAGGCAATCCTGCATAGCCTGTGGGTTGGCAAGTAAAGGTGTTATATCTTTAAATACAATTCCCGGCTTTGGATAATCCTGAATATCACGTATATACTGTTCTAAACCCATTTTTTATATTTTAAATTTACCAAGTGGTTTGCAAGTTACACAAATATATGTATATTTGCACCCGCAAACAGGGTTACACTTTACACTTAAAGTAACACTCATGCAAAAAAAGGCCTCGTGGCGCAACTGAATAGCGCATCTGATTACGGCTCAGAAGGTTACAGGTTTGAATCCTGTCGAGGTCACAAAAAAATCCCGAAATCAATATGATTTCGGGATTTTTTTGTTTATTAATCTACATAGTCTGAGGTTTTGGGATTTTTGATAAGTTAATACTGTTGGTTTATATATTCCGATAAGTTACACCAATAAGATTAAACCATTTTACCGCTATTAATAACAACTAATTTTAATATTTTCTGCATCTGGCACCACCCCCAAACCGCCCATAAATTTATTAAAGAATGCACCCTTGCCAAAGAGGCAGGATGGCTCGATGTAGATATTAACAGCCTGAAGCATAAAAGGTCTGCCAATATTTTCGCCCTTACCCACAGCCAAAATAGGGGCAGCCATACGCAAGCAGATACCAATAGTACTGCGAAACATTGTAAAGCTTATAAAGCACTAGCCTGCTGATGACAAATCTTACAATAGCTATTCTTCCTGCCCGCTGGTAACCGGGTACGGCAAGATGGTATTGGCTGAATTTAATTATAAGAATGAATTTACCCCGGACCCTAAACTGAAGCAGATGCTTGTCTTTAAAAGTTATAGGAACACAGGAGGCTATGGCTGCTGAAGAGATACATGCTGCCTTACCTGTACTATAGTAAATGTTGAAAGGCGAAGATGTATAAAATAACAGCGGCTCATGGCCGCTGTTATTTGTTTTAAGTAAACCGGTAATCTACCCCGGTAACCTGTGAGAGCAGTGTTTCAGGCGCGTCAAGCGCTACCGCATTCCCCCTTGGTATTGGAGTGACAGGGCTGTTTGCTTGAAGGTATTCCGTTAGTGCACTGTGCAGGGTGTAGGCGGTGTTGTGTGCCTCCTTCACATTTTTTATACGGCACAGCATGTCTTCCGGGTCACCCTCCCTTTCGCAGGCCAATACGCTGTAGGTTTTATTTGTATCCAGTGGCTTGCCACCTACTGTTACTATTTTTACGCGCCTGCCTTCCGGGCCAAACGCATTGAAGGTTACCTCCATGCCTTTAAACTTTACTACCCAGCCGCCAAAACGCTTCTCAGCCTTTTCAGCAAAAACATTGTTGAGCTCTTTTTCAAGCCATTTTTGTAACTGTGCACCGGTAACTTTCCCTGTGCGTACGATGCTGTCAACCGGAAGCATATCATACAGGTAGCCTTCCGTAATCGGGATGTTCCCGGTATGGTCAGGGGTGGCATTGGGTGGGCAAAACGGAAACCGTTAGACAGCACAATATCCACATCCTTAAATTTCCATTTCAGCCCATTAAGCACTAAGGTATCAATCGGGTTTTCCACCACAAAGTAGCGGTACAGCGGTATGGTACTATAGCCTATAACTTTATTGATTTCATCCTGATAGGGCTGTTCATTTTCAGCTACTATTTTTGCCACAACAGGGTCGGGTTTTATTTTGTCTGCCGTTACCTCCAGCAACTCATAGGTATCGCCGGTAACTTTTCCGTTCTCTACAGTTAAATCCAACTTTCCAATGAAAGAACCGAAAGCGCCCGGCTCTACCACTTTGGCATATTTACATTCAATAGGCTTACGCACGCGTTCGTGGGTATCGCCACCCAAAATATAATTTACCCCCTTCACATTCCGGCCTGTTGGCTAAAGCTATTTGCTGCGATAACCCCAAATGGGCAATGATGATGATAAAAGCACACTTCTCCTGGTTTTTCAGCACATCTACATAATGTTGCAGGTTTTCTTCCGGGGTGGTGTATAATATACCCTTGCTGTAAATGGGTGACTGCCTCTTGGGTACCAACGGGTCGGTATAACCCAGAAAACCAATTTTTACGCCTGCCACATTCCAGACCTGATAAGGCTGAAAAATCAGTTCGCCCTTTTTGCCTTCGCCCAGGTCATGGTACATATTAGTACATATTTTAGGCGCGGTAAGTGAACCCATTAAGTCCTGCATGTTCTTTTTGCCATATACTACCTCCCAGTTACCCGGCAGGTAAAGGTCATAGTCCATCGCGTTAAGCACGGGTACAAAGGCTTTGCCTGTGGTTTCTACTGACAGCTCGCTTCCCTGGAACATATCCCCGGTATCTAAAGTATAGGTATGGGGGTTTTGTGCACGCAATGTTTTAAGCATGGCCGACAGATTGGCGTATCCTCCTGTTTTACGGAATTCAATCTGGCCGTTTTCCCAAAACAGCTCATCGTGCGGGTGTACCTGGCAATGTACATCAGTGGTCTGCAATATTGAAATTACCTGTTTTTCATTAATATTACCTTCCATAGTTGTATCCTTTGATTTATAACTTTTACTATCTGCTATATCTGCGTAAGCCGATAGCGGGTGGGCAATGGTAGCACCCAGCCCTAAGAGGCCCATCGACTTTAAAAAATCTCTTCTTTTGTTCATGATATCATAATTTTAAAAATTTCCTTTTATATAAGCCCATCCTTCTTCCTGTTTCAGGACTATTTCAGCAAGGCCCATAGGTACTGTGCCTACCCCTTGCAGCAGGTCAGAATGTTTAATATCCTTTTGTTTCATCGTGTTTTCACAGGCTACAAATTTTATCCCTTTTGCAGCGAGCTTTTTTACCTCACCGGCTACCACAGACTGATTGGTTACAAAACTGATACCCGGCCCATGAGCCACAACTTCCGCTTCAAAAGTATCGCCCCAGCCTTCCATTAGGTGGTTAAGGTTGCGTATCAGGCCTTGCTGTTCCTGCGCATCAGCAGTGCTCATCTGGAAGACCACCCTATGCTTTTCTGCCTTTTTTGCCTGTGCGTTTGCCGTAACTGACGCAGTGGCCATAATAAGTAGTATTAAAAAGTTTTTCATGTTTTAGATTTTAAATTAATAAACAAGCGTGATGGTTACCAGCGACACGATGCTGATGGTTATCCACAGCAGTACGCCCTGTAAAAATACTGTAAGCCCCACCGCCTTTATAGTTTCTAGCGACAGCCCTGTCCCGATAAGGAATAAGGTTACTGTAAGGGCTTTTTTTGCCCCGAAGGTTATCCAGCCATATAGTTCCTGATACTGCGGGAACAGTGTACTTACAATCATGGCGACGATAAAGAACAGTATAAAGTAAGGTATGGACAGCTTACGGGTATTGCCCCTGTTGATGGCCACGGTAAACAGGGAAAGAGGAATGATCCAGAGGGCACGGCCCAGTTTCACGGTAGTGGCTACCTGTAGGGCTTCATCGCCGTAGGCAGCCGCCGCACCTACTACTGAACTGGTATCATGTATGGCAATGGCGCTCCACAAACCAAACTGGTGTTGGCTAAGCCCCAGCAGGTGCCCTATTGCCGGAAACAGTAAAAGCGCCATTGCATTAAGGGTAAATACCGTACCCAGCGCCACGCTTATCTGCCTGGGGCTGGCGCCATTTAAGGGTGCTACGGCTGCTATAGCGCTACCCCCGCAAATAGCAGTGCCTGATGAAATAAGGTAGGATGTTTTACGGTCGATCTTTAAAAGTTTGCCCAAAAGGTAACCGAAGCTTAGTACCAGTACTATGGTCCCAATGGTAAAAAGCAAACCTTCCCGGCCCGCCTTAACGGTGCTGAAAAAATTCATACCAAAGCCCAGGCCTACAATAGCTATTTTTAAAAGATGCTTAACGGTTTTCCCGCTTTCCTTTGCGTAGGGGTTTCCTATTAAAATGGCAAAGCCTATACCTATGGCCAGGGCAAGGGGTGCCGATACATATGCCGTAAGGCAAGCTATCAGGAGGATAAAGAATATTATTTTTTTATATGTCATTAGTATGCTACTGTATCAAATACTGCAACGTGCAACTTTGCAGGTGCAGTAAATGTTTTATCTATAATGTTATCGTTTTATATCCGTTTTCCTGTAGCCCGAAAATGTAGATAAGGCCGTTTTGGGCGCTACCCCGGCAAATATAAAAATGATGCTTAGGGCTATCCTGCATAGTAATACAGAAAAGCCGCTGACTTTAACATTCTGAGTCATAAAAACGGATTTAGATTAAAATGATTTACGCGTACGAAATCAGTCGTAATCAAATCAGTAAGCTGCGGTATAACAGATAAGAGGGAACCTTCTCTTTTTGCTGAAGGTAAAAATGAACTGCTTTTTTGCTCGTGCATCCTTCTGGAGCAACGGCAACAAAAAATGGTAGGAAACCGGGTATAGCAAAAGCAGTTGCTTTTTTAGCGTGCTCTTTTTTATTCGCTACAAAAGCCTGGCACTGTACTTTGGCATTGCGACTTTGTGTTTTGTGGGATGTTTCTACACCGATAGCATTGTTATACAATTTTTTTATACTGCACGGTGTGGCAATAAGCACCGTGAGCAATAGTATAATGAGTTGTATGTACCTTTTCGGCAGTTGCATCAAACAGTAAATTTTATTTTTCAAAGTAACTCATAATATCAGCAGTTAAGTGTAACAAAAGTTACAATAAGAGAAACTTTAACACTTCAGGTAAATTTTGGGTTATGTAACAAATGATACTGACTGACCTTACCACACAGGCTTACTTTGCATCTCATTAAAATAATTAGGTATGAGCTGGATTTATGAACCGTGGCCCTGGTATGTGTCCGGGCCGCTAATTGCTGCCACTATGGCGGCGCTACTGTTTGCCGGGAAGAATTTCGGCATGTCGTCTAACCTGCGTACAGCCTGTGCGGCACTGGGTGCGGGAAAAAACTGTGATTTCTTTTGTTTTGACTGGCGCGGCCAGCGCTGGAATCTTTTTGTAATGGCAGGTGCTGTAATAGGTGGCTTTATTGCCATGCACTACCTGTCGGGTAATCCCGTGCCGGATATCAGCCCTGAGGTAATAGCCGACCTTAAGCAAAAAGGATTTGAAAGTGCCGGTAGCAACTACCTGCCCACAGAGCTATTTAGCAACAGTGCCTTTTCATCAGTAAAAATCATAGCGTTGTTGCTGGTTGGCGGGTTTTTGGTAGGCTTTGGTGCCCGTTATGCAGGTGGATGTACTTCAGGCCATGCCATATCAGGGCTTAGCAACCTGCAATTGCCTTCACTTATTGCGGTAATAGGATTTTTTATCGGTGGGCTGGTTATGGTACATCTGCTGTTTCCTCTACTATTTTAAAATTATTATTATGAAGAACTTACTTTTTTTACTTATAGGTACCTTTTTTGGTATAGTTATGTTTAAGTCGGAAGCCGCGTCGTGGTTCCGCATTTACGAGATGTTTCAATTCAAAGCATTCCACATGTACGGCATCATCGGCTCGGCGCTGGTGCTGGGAATCATTGTAGTACAAATTATCAAGCACCGTGAACTAAAACACATAGGAGGCAGCCCAATCGACTTTGTCCCAAAGGAAAAAAGCTTTTCCCGATACATGTACGGCGGTATTATTTTCGGGCTTGGCTGGGCATTGGCAGGGGCCTGCCCGGGCCCTATGTTTACATTGCTGGGTGCGGGTTTTTTCCCGATACTTATCGTCATAGCGGGGGCTGTTGCTGGTACATGGGTATATGGCCTTATTAAAGATAAACTGCCGCATTAATTTGTATATTTACAATAAGCCAATCTTTAAAATATGAACGAACTTACACAAGCCTACGGTGCTATTTTTGAATCCAAACTCATAGAAGAGATTGCAGGTGTAGCAAACATTGTCGATTTTAATGAAGGCGATTACCTCATTGAGATTGGCCAGTACATCCGCCAGATGCCCCTGCTTATAAATGGCGCTATTAAAATATTACGCGAAGACCGTAGCGAAGGTGAGCTATTGCTGTATTTTCTTGAAAAAGGCGATACCTGTGCCATGACCCTGGCCTGCTGCCTGGGTGATACCAAGAGTGAGATACGCGCTATTGCCGAGACCAAAGGCACCGTAGCCATGATACCCGTTGCAAAAATGGAAGAATGGCTGGGTAAATACAAAAGCTGGCGCAACTTTGTATTCAGCAGCTATAATAAAAGGCTTAGCGAAATGCTGTCTGCCATAGATAACCTGGCCTTTATGAAAATGGACGAGCGGCTATTAAACTATCTTAAAGAAAAGGCCAAGGTGAACCAGTCCAGTATTATTTCCAATACCCACCAGGAAATTGCCTATGAGCTTAATACGTCACGCGTAGTAATATCACGCCTTTTAAAAGCACTCGAAAATGAGGGGGTAATAAAACTAAACCGCAATACTATAGAACTTTTAAAATAAACCGGCTGTGTAACTTTTGTTACTGCACAGCCAAATTTACTATACTACTTTAGCCTGATATTTATAAAGACATTCGTATGGATCTTTTAGCGATATCAGGCTATTTTATGGCCTTACTGGTAGGCATCTCACTGGGGCTGGTAGGCAGCGGCGGCTCAATACTCACAGTACCTGTTTTAGTTTATATTTTAGGTTTTGATGCTGTTACAGCGACAGGCTACTCGCTGTTTGTAGTGGGTGGCACCGCCCTTGTGGGAGGGCTGCGCAATGCGTACCAGCACAATGTGAATTTTAATATTGTCCTGCTTTTTGGCTTACCTTCGCTCATCATCGCCTACCTTGTGCGCGCCTTTCTTATCCCGGCTCTACCCCATATTATTTTTACAGTAAACAACTTTGCCGTGACAAAACCATTGTTGCTAATGGTACTCTTCGCAGCCATAATGTTACTGGCTGCCCTTAAAATGATACGCTCGGCTCCTGTAACATCAGCCGCTAAAAACCTTTCTAAAGGAAAAATTATGATAAGCGGTGTGGTTACCGGCCTGCTTGCAGGCACTGTAGGTGCCGGTGGCGGTTTCCTTATCATTCCGGCGCTGGTATTCCTTGCAGGGCTGCCCATGAAGAACGCCGTAGGCACCTCGTTATTCATCATCGCCATACAGTCATTGGCGGGTTTTGCTGGCGATGCTTTCGGGCAGGATACTGACTGGGGCTTTTTACTACCCTTTACAGCAGTTGCTGTTGCAGGTATTTTCATTGGTATACTGGCTTCTCGCAAAATAGAGGGCGAAAAGCTTAAAAAAGGCTTTGGCTATTTTGTTCTGATTATGGGAGTGTATATTATGGTTAAAGAACTTTTTTTAAATAAAAGCTTATGTAACTTTTGTTACTGCATGGCTTTGTACGATAGTGTAATTTTACTTTATAATTAATAAATTAATAAGGATCAACTTAAAAAATAAACAGTATGTACTTTCAACACGTGTACGATAAATCACTGGCACAGGCCAGCTACTTTATAGGCTGCCAGGCAAAAGGTGAAGCCATTGTAATTGATGCCAAAAGGGATATTGACACCTACCTGGAAATTGCCGCGCAGAACAATATGAAAATTACCCATATTGCCGAGACGCATATCCATGCCGACTTTCTTGCCGGCTCGCGCGAGCTGGCTGCCGTTACAGGGGCTAAAATGTACCTGTCTGATGAAGGCGGAGAAGGCTGGCAGTATGAATTTGACCATATAGGCCTGAAGCATGGCGATACCATTAAAGTAGGCAACCTGGCCCTGGAAGTACTGCATACCCCGGGTCACACCCCGGAGAGCATCAGTTTCCTTTTGACCGACCACCCGGCTACCGATAAACCCGTGATGGTATTTACAGGCGACTTTGTTTTTGTAGGCGATATAGGCCGCCCGGACCTGTTGGAAAAAGCGGCAGGGTTTACAGGGACACAGGAAAAAGGTGCAAGGCAAATGTATGAATCCATACAGCGTTTTGCGGCACTGCCGGAATATGTACAGGTATGGCCGGGGCATGGCGCCGGATCGGCCTGCGGTAAGGCTCTGGGCGCTGTGCCAAGCTCTACGGTAGGTTACGAGCTGATACGCAACTGGGCATTCCGGTATGAAAATAACGAGCAGGGCTTTGTGGATTATCTTCTTGATGGACAGCCCGAACCTCCAAAATACTTTGCGATGATGAAACATCTCAATAAGGTTGACCGTCCCCTGCTTATTGAAGTGCCAAAGCATAAAAAGCTTAGCAAAGATGAATTTAATGAGGCTTACAGCAAGGGTATCAAGGTAATTGATACCCGCAATAAATTTGATTTTGCCAAGGAACACTTACCTGGTACTATAAATATCCAGGGCAATAACTCTTTTGCCACATGGTGTGGATGGATACTTGGTTATGATGAGCAGTTTATACTTGTGGCTGACCAAAGCCAGATGGACGACCTAACCCGTAAACTCATGCGGATTGGCCTTGATAACATTTACGGTTTTGTAGATAATATTTCTACACTGAGTATAAAAACAGAAAGCAGTGAGATAATTGATATTGATGCGTTTACATCATATATCGGAAAAGAAAACACTCAAATTGTTGATGTGCGCGGGGAAAGCGAATACAAAGCCGGGCATATTAAAGGAGCTGATAACGTTTTTGTGGGTACACTGGAACAAAACCTTGATAAGATCAATACCCATAAACAGATAGTGATCCATTGCCAGAGTGGCGACAGGGCTGCTATCGCACAGTCGCTACTGGAGAAACATGGCATTAAAGTGAAAAATTATTCTGCCGGGATGAAGGAGTGGAATGAAAAAGGTAAGAAAACAGTAAGTTCATAATTTTAAAATCATGAAAAATTTATCTCAGTAAGCATGGGAAGAGCAGCTAGCTTCAGATTCTTATGCTATCATAATTGATTTACGCACTGAAAAATGAATGCGCACACGGCGTATTGGAACATGCAGAATGCCTGGATGTATTTCAGACTTCATAAATTAATTCCTACATTGGTGGAATATAAGGGTGTCCCTTCCAATCGCTACTCCAATATCACTTTGTTCAATAAATCTTTCACACTTGATTGATATGGATTTGCATATTCAGGATTATTTGGGTTTTCTTTAAAAAAATAGGTTCTGAACGCCTAAAGTAAATTGTGTATAAGTAATATATTAGTTAAGTCAAAAGGAATTTTTTTAAGTTTTAACTTCTAGCTTATAGCCTTTCCACGTATACCTATAATATTGCTTTTGGTGTCAATTTCCAGTTTTTTTCTAAATGTCATTTAATTAAAAGACTGCCTGAATTGTAAAGGGGATAAGGATACATTTCGTTTGAACATTTTATTGAACGACTGCGGATAACCAAATCCCAGCCTGTAGGCGATTTCTGAAACGGACATATTGGTTAGGGTAAGATACTCCTTCGCTTTATCTACAATCTTATCCTGTATAAGCTGCTGCGCATTTTGCCCGGTAAATGAGCGAAGCATATCGCTAAGGTAGTGAGGCGATACATGTAACTTTAAGGCAAGCAGTTCTACTGTTGGCAGGCCGTTGTTTAAAATATCCTCCGAATCAAAATATTGGTCCAGGTATTGCTCCAGTTTGGTGAGCAGATCATGGTTGACGGCTTTGCGGGTTAAAAACTGCCGCTCATAAAAACGCTTGCTGTAGTTGAGCAGGAGTTCCACCTGGGCCACCATAATATCCTGTGTGGTGCGATCGATATGGGCACACTCTTCCCTTATTTTTTCAAGTAATTCAGCAATATATACTTCTTCCTTTTCTGAAAGGTGTAGCGCCTCATTCACTTCATAGGAAAAGAAACCAAAGTGTTTGATATTCTCCGCAATCGGGTAGGTGTAGAGTAAATTTGGATGGATGAGCAGCGTGTAGCCATCTCCGGCAATATTGCCCAGTATTTCTGAGTGCGGAATATCAACTGACTGTACCTGCTTTGGAGCGATAAAGGTCATTACCCCTTTGTCATAATCATAGTATTGTCCACCATAGCGCACCTTGCTGCCAATCCCTCTTTTAAGGGAGATACAGTAAAAACCCAAACTGAACTGTTTCCAGACTTCAGTTTCCTCAAACTGCATTTCCGATACCCTGAAAACGCTTACAAGCGGATGCAGGGGATCAGGAAGCCCCACTAGCCGGTGAAATTCGGTTATGGAATTAATACTAATCATAGCTTGTATTATTTATTAAACCGGGAGCAGGAATATGCTGCTCTGATAAATATCTTAATTGCCTAATATCTGCTTTCTTATCTCTTTCCTAAAGGCTTCATTACCTATTTCATTGCGCCTTTTATACATAGTGCTGGCATCCTCTCCGGCAACGTAACGTATTTGGTCTTTACCGTCAGTAGCTGCTTCAAAAACTACTGCAGCAATATCTTCTGCTTTAGCGGCGGCATCCATCATTGCATTAGTTATACTAAAAAGTTTGTCTTCCAGCTCCGTATAGGCAGTGTGTGAGGCTTTGTCCAGAGAGCGTCCTAAAAAATCCGTGGCTATACCGCCCGGAGCTACCGTTTTAATTCCAATATTGTGCAAACCAAGTTCAAAAGACATCCCTTCAGACCATCCCTCAATTCCAAATTTAGCTGCGTGGTAGATGCTGTGCAGGGGGAAGGTAAGAAAACCTCCCATCGATGTTGTGCTTATAAAAAGGCCATTTTTCTTTTCTCTAAAGTAGGGAATAAAAGCTTTTGTAACCCTGATTACTCCCAAAAGATTGGTGTTAAGCTGTGTTAGTACCTGTTCATCTGTAAAGGCTTCAAGTGAACCCATAAGTCCATAGCCGGCATTATTAAATACTACATCAATACTGTGTAACGATATAGCTTTGTTCAGAGTTTCTTTAATCTGTTCATTATCTGTAACATCAAGAGGCAACAGCGTAACGTTTTCTAATGTATTTAGCTCTGTTTCCTTTTCAGGGTGGCGCATGGTGGCAATTACATGCCAGCCTTTATAGTGAAATAGTTTTGCGGTAGCTTTACCAAGCCCCGACGATGCTCCTGTAATAAAAATTGTCTTCTTCATTTAAAAAATATTAATGATGAAGCAAAATTCCTAATAAAGCACACCATAAAAGTATCCGTATCGGACAGGATTGTATCTGTATTGGGGTTAGTTCATTATACTCTACCTTAAATAAAAATGTCTTTTAAAATGCATAAAAAATAAACAAGCCTGCCTTAAATAAAAAACCGCCTCTGTTAAATTAGGAGACGGCTTTCAATACATATAATAACTATAAAGAGATATATAAACCGGCCTTGTAAAAAACCGAAAATTTTATATTATTCTTTTATGATTTTAACTGTTTTACTTCCCGAATTTGTTGTTATAGTAAGTAAGTAAATTCCTTTATTAAATTCTGAAAAACTAATGCTATTCTGACCTGTATTTAGAGTACCCTGCTGTATAATACTGCCAAGTACATTATAAACAGCATAGCCCGCAATATCCTGTATATTTTCTATCGTGACTTTATCCTTGACAGGGTTAGGGTAAATTCTGATATTTTCTATAACTCTATGCTCTAAAGACAATGCACCAGTAACCTGTGTACAGTACACATCAGTCCCACAATCTGCGCTATTAACATTCAGGCACACCTGATACGTTTCGCCGTCTGCATAAATATGTTGCGGGTTAACATCAGTTGATGTGTTTCCATCACCAAAATCCCACTCCAGGCTGTCATAATTTTCACTGCCTGTGTAACTAAAATTAAAACTATAATCAACATTTCCCTGAGTGCTGGTGAAGGAAGCAACGGGCGAAACACAATCACAGTTGTCAGCACCATATTTAGCAACAAAAAAATCGGTTTGGCTTCCGTCATTATAAAGTGTTTCTTCATTAATATACAGTTGGTAATCAAAAAGCCCCCCTACATAAAAATTACCTGAATTATCGGCCGTAATAGCAGTGCCTTCATCGCGGCTTTGGTTATAGGAGGCAATACCATCCATGGCAATGATATCTCCCGTAGCACGGTCAAAACGGGCTATATAGGCATCGACACCGGTATTATAGGGTATCTCCAACACCAGATCCCCCCAGTGTACTACCCGGTAATATCCGGTTATGGCTACTTCTGTACCGCTTATGGCTATGCCACTGCCATGCATAACCGAAGAAGAGTAGGCGTTGGTTCCCCAGATAACATTTCCGTCAGGATCCAGCTTTAGCACAAAGGGAAAAGGATAAATTACCTCATTGTTAAACACATGCCCCCCAAACGAATCTCCGTTTACGGTACCACCAGTAAGATAAATATTCCCGGCCTCATCAAGTTTTATGTCATTAAAACCAAAGCCCTGTTCAAAAGTCGAGGTATTTTCTTTCATCCATAAAAACTGACCCTGGCTGTCAAAAGCGGCAAGGTAAAAAAAGTGTTCCACTTCCTGGTCGCCAAACGTGGCAGCACTGTCACTCCCATACAGGTAACCGGCAATATAAATAGTACCGGTCGCGTGGTTGCGTGCCATTTTGTACTGAAAGTTTGCCCCAAAATCCAAATGCATATCCATAGGGAATCCCCCTAAAAAATTACCATCGGCATCATATTTAAGGATATGGTAGCTATCACTTTCATTCACCATATACTGCCCGTCAGCAATCGGCCCTACAGGCAACGCACAAAGCCAGTAAGAATTTCCCTGTGGGTCAACCGAAAGTTCATATGAACCATACAATGAAAAATTATCACTAAAGCTTATATCGTCCGGCTGCGGCATGCGCAGCCATTTTAATTCACCTTCAGCCGAATATTTAACCATAAAAAGCCCCTTTTTATTTAGGTTTACACCAGAAGGCGATACCGGGAGTATGGTGTCGGTATCAAAATGTACCGGTTCGGCATCCCAAGATTCACCTGTCCCCCCGGGGTTTATACCTTGGCCAACAGCATACACATTACCTTCTGCATCTAAAGATATACGTTGTATCCGGTCATCTTCAAAACCGCCAATAATTTTAGACCAGCGGTATTGCCCGGAACAGTCAAAGCTGGCAATGGCATAATCTGACATTACTTCTCCTACAGGATTAAATTCGCTATACCCTTCTTTAGGCATACCTGCAATATCGAGGTTGGAAACCCCCACAGGCGAAAGCATATAAATATTACCCTCATTATCTGTTTCAATACAACGTACCTGCTCCGGAAATGACAACCCTGTAGATGAAAAAGTATCATCACTCCCACCCCTGACACCCCACTGCCAGCTTTGCGCTGGTAGCAAGGGTGTCACTAACATACTAATTAAGAACAGAATATTTTTTACCATGATTTAATGTTTAACTATTAACCGTTGCTGTTTAAGTATTTGCCCATCTTCCTTCATCACAACAATATATGTTCCATCACTGTAGGCAGAAATATCTGGCTGCCAGGTATTGCTACTATCTGTTACATTGAATAAGCCTAACTTACGGCCAGACATATCATAAATCTCAAGGCTCCTTTCATGGCCAGATATTGGTGTTGCATAAGAATAATTTACTGAAAGGTAGTTTCCAGCAGGATTAGGCACTAATTTAAGCCCGGATGATAATATTTCCTGTACTGCATCACTACTACCATCGGCAAGTTTACCCCCTTTTGGCACACCACAACCCGGGAAGGTTACAGGGAAAACAAGCCTGCACGTGCTGCCATCAGGGAACGTAAAGTCTATAACTATATCAATTGTAGTAGTTGTATAAAACGGTGTAACAGGGATAGCTTCAAATCCTAATGTATTGCTTGAAGGATTTACAATACCTGAAGAAGGCGTAAATAAGAGGTTTCCATTATCGGCTGTTATTACATAAGACAGTGCAGTAGAATAAGGGTTATCAAGAACAAATACTAAATCGTAAGCACAATAAGGTGTATCTGCCAGTTGTGCCCCGCGCTTTTTAATTTTGCTTTCGTCTATCTCGCACAGGCAAAATTCAAGGTCAACCACAAGATCGCCACTCGTAGCATTGCATAAGCCATTATCAAGCATCAGGCTGTATTTATTATTCCCGTTAAGGGTATAATCCGGCACCATGCCAGAACCAATCTGGTCAACCGAACCATTTCGGTTCCATGCCCATTTATTGAAGGGAATTATTGGCCCTATAACATAAGGGTTGTTAAAATAGGCACACATAGAATAACATCCTGTTGGGAAAATCCATAAATATTTATTAGGATCTTCAGGCACATATACTTCTGCGGAAGAAGTACAACCATTATTATTAGTAAAGGTTACTTTATACGGACCGCCAGTATTTACCTGTATGGTTTGCCCCGTGGCACCATTGCTCCAGGTATACGTTCCCGGCATACTTGTAGGGAGTGATGCTGATAGTTTTATTAAATAATTATCACAATCTACAGGGTCTACGCTTATATAAGGTGTGCCTGGGCTTTGCAATACTGTTACCGTAAATGTATCGGAATCAGAGCATACAGTTTGCCCCTGTGAAATACTTGTAACCAGTTTGTAGGTGTAAACTCCCGGATTGGTTAATTGCTGGGTGATCTCTGCATCGCCAGATGCTATTTGAGAGCCGTTACGGTACCACGTATATTCTATATCATCACCTCCTGCATCGCCGGAAAGCTCAAATTCCCAATCAGCACACACTACATCCGGGCCTTTGATTCTTGCTACCGGCGGATTTATAAATATTGCGTTTACAGTACTTATTTCTTCCATACAGCCGTCTGCATTATATACCTTTACCCAATAGCTTCCGTTTTGGGTAACATTAAAAGTATTTGTTGTGGTTGAAGTAATTTCCTGTGTACCCTGCATCCAGGTATAACTAACGGGGTTTTGTGTACCTTGGGTAGGCTGATATAAAAGAGTTATTTGATCTCCTTTGCAAGCATACATATTATCATCTCCCAAACGCCCTTTCATATTATTTAACTTTACCGTTATAGGTAATGCATACTGGCTTGAACAACCATATTGGTTGGTAACCGTTAGCGTAACATATTTTGGCCCATCGCTATCAAACGTAGTAATACCATCCTCTAACGCTAATTCAGCTTCACCATTAAAATCCCAATGATATTGCAGGTTGCCACCGCCAGTTGAAGTATTTGTAAAGCTTACAGGCTCATCAGGGCATACCTGATTATTATCTGCCGTAAAATGTGCTGTAGGCAGTGCGGGCAATGCCAATGTTGTATAAGCGCTACATGGGCCGCCGCTACCATTTACCTGTATGCCTACAGTATAATTACCAGGTTGAAGGGTAAATGTCTGGCTTATGGCACTACCCGGCAACTGCCCCTGGCCTGTACCGTTTATCATAAATTGTTTACTTGACAATGATGCCTGCGAATAATAGTCGGTATGGTCATGCAGGGTAACAGAATAAGTACCCGGAGTTGAACCACATGATACGCTATATTTAACTTCTGGTATGTAAGGTATTTCTACATAAGCGGTTCTATGTTGTGTACATAAACCACCTCCAACAGCATTATAATTCACCCAATAGTTAATCAGGTAATTTCCTGCGGTGGTTACAGAAAATTGAGCACCGTTATTATTATTATTAGAAATAGTAACACCTGTAGAAGGCACTGTATTCCACGTTACACTTACAGGGCTGCCTGTAAAAGTTCCTGAAGCTGAAAAGGTATTACAGGATGTTTTTTGAGCATTTAAGGTAACTGTTGGATAAGGGTCTATTTCACACCCTCCTCCGCAGGTTTGCTGAATTGTAATAGAATTTGTTCTTGTTTCGCAACCCTGTGCATTAGTCACCTTAACATAGTAGGTTCCGTATTGTGTAGCAGTATAGGTTGTAACATTTGTAGCAACAAGATTATTTTGGTAATACCATTTTATGCCCGTAGTAGCGCCATACCCTGACTGTAGGGTAAGTACGAGGTCTTCAGAGAAAGAGCCACAATAATAAATACCGTTGGTACTGCTTACAAGACCCTTAGGCGCAGGTACTACTTCAATTGTCCTGTTAAAGATATAGGTATTGTCACACCCCCCTGCACCTTGTACGGTAGCAGTAATAATATAGGATACGTTGGAAGATATGGCTGCATTGTATACATGGCTTGCAGATAATCCTGTGGCTGTTGACCCATCACCAAAATCCCAGGTTACAGTACCGGGGCCAATTCCCGGATTAGCCGTTAATGAAACACTTGCAACCTGCCCCCGGCATATCTGTGTTGGCGTATTTACCGTAAAAGTTGGCACCTGCACCGTTACAGTATACTGAGAGGTGTAAACCTGCGAACATTTTCTTACTTCTAATTGTAGTGTTGCTGTAGTTGTTGTAGTGGCGTTATTCCATATAACAGAAACATCTTTAGTGCCATTACCAGAAATTACATTACCAACACCCGGTTCAAGAATTGTCCAGGTATAAACCTCGCCATCAGCATAAGGGACATGATAGGACTGTTCTGAATTGGGGCAAACAGTAGCTGGCCCGGAAATGGGGATATTCACTACAGGGGTACTTACATTTTTTGTAAATACCGGCGATTCGCACTGTGGGTCATTTTGCATTTTTCGTACGGCCTTAACCTGAAACGGACCAGAAGAATTAAACAACACACTTACCTCATCTCCAAAAGATGAACCTTGTATTTGTCCATTAACTACTTCCCATTCTATTACAGTGCCGGGTTCGCTATCATCAACCGAAAAAGTGGCAGGGCTACCAGGACAAACTACACTGGGGCCTGTTATTCCTGTAATATTTCCCGGTGAAGGGTGCACAGTAATAATCATATCTTCCGCAGGGCAGGCATTGGCCGTTTCTGCGCGCAACCTGAAACTTCCTAATTGTGAAAAATTATGATTGAAAGTAGTACCTGTACCGGTTGCTACAATATTTTCATCATCATCCGTTAATGTCCAGTTGGCGGTAGTACTAATGCTATATGTTTCGCTATTTCCTTTACAAACTTCATCATTACCCTGTATTTCTATAAGGGGCAATACATTAATAGTAATGGTTGCTGTGCCTCCACAATTTAGCAGCGTATTTACATAAGTACATGTTAATATAACCTGTCCGTTATTTTCACCTGCCTGCAATACTATTTCATTAGGCTGGTCTGTTTCAAGCAAGCCCGAATTTGTACCTCCATCAGTCAAATTCCAGTTAAATTGAGTTGCAGGCCATTGCGGTAACGAGTATTTAAACTGGTTGCCTCCGCAAACAGTTGTTTCTCCCTGTATAGTCCCTTCGCTTTGTATAACCGGAACTTTTATAGTAGTAACTCCCGGACAGGCAACCTGGCAGTAATTAGAATCAAAAGTTACATAACCAAACCCGCTCTCATCAACATCATCCCACTCTACCATTACAGAACCCGGGCCAACGTTTGAATTTACTATGGTTCCCCCTTCCACCTTCCAGACAAACTGGTTACAGGCTGACGCGGCATTGGGCGGAAGCGAGTATACCTCACGCTTGCCTTCGCAAACAACCCCGGGGCAATCAATATTAAAACCGTAGTCTCCCACCTTTATTTCTCCTGAATAGGTGTCTGTGCAAAAACATGCATTGGTTACTGTTAGCTTTACAGGGTAAACACCGGGAGCATTATAGGTATGAGTAGGGTTATACAACGAAGAGGTAGTACCGTCGCCAAAATCCCAATAGCTATTGGTAATACCTGTACCTCCATCGGCGGTAGAAAGGTTTGAAAAGTTAATAACCTGCCCAACACAGGTTTCGTAAGGAAGTTGCGGCCAGTATGGGCTCACTCCAAAATTGGCTTTGGGAGCCTTTATAACCTCTATACATACTTCTGTTGAAAACTGTGTACCATCGCTTTTAGTGATGGTTGCACTAACCAGACCGGAACCGGCAGAACCCCATACTACATTACACTGTGTAAGATTAGAGCTGCTTATACTGCCCCCGCCTACATTCCACTGAGTATTAATCCAGCCTGCTGAATTTGAAGTATCATTACCCGTAAGACTATATGTAACATAGCTGAATTCGCAAATACGCACACATTCTGAAGGTTCAATTTCCTGTGAATATTCTTTTCTGCCTTTAATTTCTTCCCGGCAACCTGTTTCTGAATTCCATTTTATGGAAATTGTGCTTTGGCTAAAGGCAGGAAGTATAACCGATATCCATAATAGGAAGCACAACAAGGAACCTGAGGGGCTCATGTAAGATTTTTTCATAGTTTAATAATTGATTAGTTTTGGTTTTTGGTTCGTTTTAAAAAAATATATTTACATATTAAATTTTATAATTGTTTGTTAATTGAGTTTATTTATTGTTTCAGAACAATATGATTATCATCAAATTAAGTTAATTTTATTTTTATTAAGAAATAAAATAAGTTAAACAAAAGTTAAAAACAAATAATAGATGTGGTACTGTTGCAATAGCTTATAAAAGTTTATTGTACTAAATATATTCTGCACTTATAGCAAATTATAAAAGGTCAATAATAAATATGATAATTATTTAATTCCTTTTAATTATTTTCAACTCTTTATTAAATAAAACCTGTGCAGAATCTTTGTAAATATTTTTAAGTGTTAACCCTGCACGTGTTTCTTTCTTATGCATTTTATAAAGAACCTTATCAATTTTTATAAGGGCAAGCTCGTCATTTTTAGCTGCCTTTATATATCCAAAATAATTTACTTCCGGCCAGTTTACAGCGGGTTTTAAAGCTGTTGGCAGTATAGTTGTTCTTAACCTGCGTGCTGGCTTAGGAATAGTGCGTACAGGGTTTGTTTTTACATTATCAAGAAAAGGATCGCGTTGTACAGGATTTAGTAAAAAAGTATCCCTTTTAATTATTAAAACGCCTAATTGCGGGCCATCAAATTTTAAGGCAGTGGGGTATGCAGTAGTTGCAAAAGTGTTTTTAAAAAACCGGTAGCCAGCAACACCCCAAAGGCCTAACACAAAAAATAATAAAATAATGTTCAGCGTTTTTTTATTCATAAACCATTATTTTAAAATAACTGCTATAAGTACTTTGATTACCGGCAGCATCGGTACTTTTTACCCTCCAGTAATAAGTATCTTCGGTAGTAAAAGTATAGCTATATGAATTAGTTGCAATATTGCTGCCTGTTTGTATAATGTTGGTAAAAGAGGTATCTGTAGCTATTTGAATAGTATACACTAATGGTGAGGTGATAATACCGGAATCTTGGGGTATATTCCATTCAAAATCTACTTCAATATCTGTTTCAAAAGTTGCTTCATTCTCTGGTTCAACATTTTGAGATTGGTTTGGTGGTGTGGTATCTATATAAAAATTTCTTGTGGCGTAGGCCGTTTCCGTTTCATTTTCCTCATTTAAAGCTTTTATCCTCCATTGATAATGGCCGTCTTGCGTAATAATATTTTCAGGTAGTGTATAGCTCGTGTCATTAATATCAGGCACTTCGGTAATAATGCTGTTCCCGTTAGTGAGATTAATAAGAGAAAAATTATATGAGGTGGCATTGTTAAGGGTATTCCATGTAAAGGTTGGCTGTGTATTTTGCATATAAATATTGGCAGATGGGCTGCTTAGCAAAACCTGCTGATTGGTAAGGTCTTCAGAAGCTACTACTGAAAAAGATACCGGAAAAGAATAATTAGTATTGTATGCAGAATTTTCTCCTCGCAAACGCCATTGATAACTGCCTGGCGGAACAGGAACTGAAAAATAGGCCGTACTTACTAAAGTATCAGCAACTATCTGGTTGCCTCCATATACCTGAAGGCGGTAATCATCGGCTCCGTCCAGCTCCTGCCATTGAAAATTAACTATATTACTTTCTACAACGGTTTGATACTGAGGATAAATCATAACAACAGTATCACCAGAGATGTCTTCTTCAAAAATATCATCGCAACCTGTAAAACAAAATGCAACTGCCAGTAAAAGTATTTTATTTATTATTTTCATAATTTTGAAATATCATGTTAAGATGTAATTCGGGCTTGCTGCTGCCCTTTTTTATAGTATAAAAATGTAATCCTACAAGCCTGGATGTTTCAAAGTTTTTTTCAAAATCATAGCTCAACTGTAGTAACTGATTTGTGTTACCCGTAACTTCAAGCCTGTTGGTATATGTCCTGAAATCATCATCTTGGAATGTGTGTATGGGCGCCAGATTATAAATAGACGGATGCTTATTATGTGTGGCCGCAAAAGCCATAATTTTTTGCTGTATCTTTTCTTTATCTGCCCCACCTTTTCCTAAAACCCGGTCTATCATATCAATTTCCTGCTCTAAAGCTTTAAGGTTACCTGTTGTGCCCTTAAGTTCCTGCACTCTTGATGATAACGCCCTATTTTCTTTAAATACACTAATTAGTGTACTAAACGATTTTTTATATGCTGTTACCGAAAGTAAAACTATAATAACCAGCAGTGCTTTAAATTTTATTTTATATGAATATTGCTCAAACATCATCTACTAAAATTTTCAGTTCAAAATGCTGTATGTTTTTAGAATCCTTTTTTAGGGATATTATTTCAAATTTCTGAATCCAGCTAAGCTTTTTAATTGTTTCCAGCCAATTGTTAAATGATGTTTCGCCTGAAGTTGTTCCTGTAACTCCAATTGTTTTTGCAATCAACTCTGCCTTTTTACTTTCTTTAATATCATCAGCTAAGGGAAACACTTCTAATGATGTTAAGTGTGTCCCCTCCGGAACGGTTTGAAAAAGCGAATAGGCATAAAAAGAAAGAAAATTTTTAGATAACTGGCCTGTCTCGGTAAGAAGGCGCATTTTCTCACTTTTTTTACGCGCCAGCTCTTCTATTTTATTAATTGACTGTCCGGAAAAAAGAGTTTTCTGGTTGAGTTCTAAATTTTCTGCGGAATAGTGGCGTATGGCAAGATAGCTTATTAAAAGCGTAGCAAAAAAAAATAGCATCATACCAACTCCCAGGTATTCAAATGCTTTTTTATAATGCGCTTCATCTTTTTCAGCAATACGCTCTGTGTTACCCGTAAATTTATCATTGTTTATAAAATAGGCTAATGCGCTTGCATAAAGTGGAAGCTGCCAATTACTTAAATGCGTTTCTGCTATTTTATACGATTCCTCTTCGTCTTCCGACAGTTTTTCTACATCATGTAATTCAAGGTTTGCAAAATTTAAAATAGTTTTATTAGCCGTTATGTGGGTATTGCCTATAATTTGCTGCAGTAATACTGTATTCAGGATACCTATATGCAAGCCTATGATTTGAAATTTATATTGTTGTATGTCTTTTATAATATCATCAACTTTTTCTTTACGGCACAAACTGATGAAAGCACAGTTGCTATATGTTAATTGATTGTAATAGATATTTTCAAAATCAAGGTTTTTCCTCCAGTTAATATCGGCTTCACTGGTATAATCTATTTTTTTATAAAGTACGTTCTTACCGTCAAGAACCAATATTACCGGTTTATTTGTACTTAAAGTACCAGCCAGCTGCTCACTGTTTTCAAAAGCTCCTAAAGCCTTTATAGTAAGCTTATTCCCTTTTTTTTGTACTTCGGCATAAGCATAGCGGATAGCAGCCTCATCTCTAAAAGCCCCTATGACAATTACATCATTAATTTTTACTATTTTAGTAAGTATGCTCATTAATATACTATTGTAGGCCTGATAAAAATATGCAGTTTAGAGTTGCTTTTGGCTTTTCTTTTACTGCTAAAAAACCAGCTTATTATAGGTATCCTTGAAAGTAGTGGCACTCCCGATGCAGTACCATCTTTTTGTAATTCGTCAAGCCCACCTAACAAAACCATTTCATTGTTTTTAACCCGTACCAGCGATTCAAATTTTTGTGTGGCTTTTCCCGGGGGAGCATTTTCTCCTGCTCGCGCCAAAAATGAACTTTTTTCTACCGAAATATTTAAGGTTACCGTCTCATCTGTACTTACAAAAGGTTTTATATTCACACTCAGATTAGCTTCAGTAGATTTCCATGTACCGGTTTGTAAAATATTGCTGGTTATTGTATTGGTAAGCAACTGGTTATTTTGCTCAAAATAATAGCTGGTTTCTCCAATGGCAAGTTTTGCTTCATGTCCGCTTATGGTTGCTATTTTTGGGGTAGATTCAATTTTAATAATAGAGTTATCTTCTAAAAACTGAAGGTTTAAATAAAAAGCGTCGGTAACTTTTCCTATTTTCATAACCCCCATACCGTTAAAAGCATCTATAAGGCTGTTAACCGAAGTTGAGTTCATACTAATATCGCCTGTCGGAAATAACACCCCGCTTGTCTTTCTTCCCGGGGTATTGTCCAGGCCTGCCTTTATACCCGTTTCTACGGTATGTGATTTATTATACTGTACAATCATAACATCAATCTGCACCAAAGGCACTACTCGGTCAATTTGTTTTATGTATACCTTCATTTCCTCAATTGTTTCTTTTGCCCCCGAAACAATTAGTCCGTTAAGTTCTACAAACTCTTTTATTTCTACTCTTTCAGAAAAGGCTTTTGGTAAAGACATCATGACCGACTCTATTGAGCGGTTTTCCAGCTGAATAACTTCTGTAACCCTTAAACCCTGGGTTACTTGCTCTCCAATCATATAAAAATCGTCTTTCTTTTTAAATGTATATTTCCTGCCCCTAAAAATATGTTCGAGTAACTCATCAAAAGTTATATTATCTGCCAACAATGTAACCTTTTCATTTTCGGGGTCATTATATAAAAAATAAGTAACGTTAAGTTTTTCAGCAGCTTCACTTATCAACTCAGAAGCATCTGCTGCAGTTGCATCTACCCTTAATAAACCATTTTTACTAAGGGTAACTTCAAAATATCCTTCTGCATTTACATCAGTTGGACGTTTTATACGGTTTTTTGGAGCATTTCTGTCTGTGGTAATATCTGGCTGAAGGTTTTTCTCAATGTAATAAAAGCCGTTTTCATCTCTATTAACAATAAAACCATTTGATTTAGCCATCATTTCGATAACCTGTTCAAACGGCCTGTTTAATATATACGCCGATACAGGAAGATTTTTTACGTCTGGTGAGAGTACAATGTTTTTACCTGATTTATCTATAATTGCCTTAGCTACAGATGAAAGGGTATCATTATTTAGTTTTATTGACAGGAAATCATTTTCCTTATTATAGGCTACATCAATTATCTTTTGAGGCTGTGCTACAGGCTTTATATCTTCTATATGTTTTTTAATAATCATAATATTACTCATAAAGCTTATATCCAAACGATATTTTTCAGCAAGAAAAAGTAATACATCCTTTACCGTTACATCATAAAAATTATTATTAACCGACTGATTTAAATCATAATCAACACTTATATTAAGTTGGTGTTCACTGGCAATAGCAGCAATAAAATCATGCAACGGCAAACCAGATACATCAACTTTAAGAACATCATTAAGCCCGGGTTTCTCTTTAGAGAAATCGTTTAGCCTGCTGCGTAAATCTTCTGTATCCCCTTGCGCATTAAGGTTGATACTAAATAAACAGAATAATAGTATGTATAAAAATTTGTACATGCTTAGGTGTTAATTAATAGAGCATAAATTTCATCCAGGGAACTCTCCCCATCCATCAGTATATCAAAAGCTTTGTCTGAAAGGCTTTTATGCTTTTTTGTATAAATACTTTTTAGGTTGTTATCTTTAATATGGCCAGCTGTTTCAAAATCTACACTAAGCACCTCATAAACGGCTCTTCTCCCTTTATATCCCGTATGAAAACAGTGATTACATCCTACAGGAACGTAAACTGTATCTCCATCGTAAGGAAATTTATAACCCGGGGGGAAATTTTCTTTTACTAAAGGTGCTGGTTTTTTACAATTATTACAAAGCTTTCTTACCAGCCGCTGGGCTACCGATAGGTTTAATGTTTCAGCTATAAGGTATAAAGGCACGCCCATATCTGCCAGCCTTGAAATAGTGCCTAAAGCAGAATTAGTGTGAATTGTGGAAAGCACCAAATGTCCTGTTAAAGAAGCACGGATAGCCATTAGGGCCGTTTCTGAATCACGTATTTCCCCCAGCATGATAATATCAGGATCCTGCCTTAAAAAAGACCTCAGGGCTGATGAAAATGTTAACCCGATATCTTCCTTTAACTGAACCTGGTTTATTCCTTTAAGTGTATATTCTATAGGGTCTTCAACGGTTACAATATTTCTTTTTGAATCATTCAATAGTTTTAAAGTAGCATATAACGTAGTTGTTTTACCTGAACCTGTTGGCCCACTTATAAGTATAATACCATTAGGCTTTTTTATTCCTTCTAAATACTGCAATTGCTCATTACCTTCAAAGCCAAGTTTGTTAAGGTCAATATCAGAAGCATCGTTACCCAAAAGCCTCATAACAATCTTTTCTCCAAACAGGGTTGGCAATATAGAAACCCTTATATCAAAATTTTTATTTTTTATTCTCCCGTCCTGTGGCAGCCTTTTTTCTGTAATATTAAGTTTTGATTTTATTTTTACCTTATTAACTAACTCAAGATAGTTTTCCATCTTAATTTTATAACGCTCAATTAGTTGCCCATCAATCCTGAACCTAATGCGTGCTTCCTCTTCATACACCTCAAAATGTATATCACTGCTACCTAAATTTTTAGCTTCCTGCATTAGATTCTCCAGAAAATCAGCCTTATCAATGTCAAAAGATTTATTGCTTTCAGTTAAGCTTTTCCTGTAATATATCTGGAGGGCTTTCTCAATTTTTTCGGCCGGATAATTATGAAATTTAACTTCGCACCCTAAAAGTAATTCCAGTTCATCTTCCTGCCCTATTATAGTATGGGTTGCATCAATATACAGGTGCAATTCGTTTTGTGCTGCTTCTTTGGGCAGTACCCTGTAATGATTAGCTACCTCAGGACTAATTCTATGTTGAAGTTCTGGTGCTATAATTATATCATTCATAGGAATATTGTTGTTATTTTACTGTCTGTCAACACATCGCAACTTATAATCAATAATAATAAAAAAGCCGCATAACCAGCCAAAGGCACAGTATTGTGTTTGCTCACCTTTTTAAAAACTGCGTGGAGCAACATTGAAAACAATAAAGAACATATAAAAAAAAGCACATAATAACGGTTTACAAATAATGGACTGACCGCAACATAAAAAAGCACATCTCCTAATCCGAAATAATGGGTAAAAGGATTATTAAAAGAATTATTTTTGATACTGATATATGCCACCATCAAGCCAAATGTTAAAAAGAAAAATAAGATATTAAAGCCACTAATTTTGATACTTAAATTGCCTAGCTGTAGATAACTGTTGTAAAATGAAACTAAAAACATAATAATTAGAAGGCTTATATGCACTTGGCGGAATTTGGCATCCTGCCAGGTTATTAGTGCCAGGCAAATTCCTAAAATCAATGCTTCCCAATTCATCTATTCTTTTACTGTTTCGGTTAAAAGCTTTCGTTCATTAATTTCCCATGTGTTATAGTTTCCGTCTCCATCCAAATCAGTAACAGAAGTAGCCCGTGCTACAAAAGAATTATTTGAAGCTTCTATTATTTCTATTTTATAAACAGCCTGCCCCCCCTCATCAACGGTAGCCTCCTGTTCAAAACCTAATTCTTCAAGGTTTTGAGAATACTTTGAAAAACGGTAAAAATTACTTTTTTGTAAGCCATACACCTGGTTAAGCATTGCCTGTGCCTCTATAGCTTTGGCCTGCCCTATTACCGAAGTTTGATTTGGCAGTACCATTAAAAGTAAAATACCTATAATGCACAATACTATTAATATTTCGGTAAGTGAATACGCCTTTACATTATAGCGGGATTTTTTTTGAAAGTGGTAACTAATTTTTTTCATATACTTATCCTTATATTATCTGCTCATAATTTTACTAAGGTCAAACATGGGGGCATACATGGCAACCATTATTGTACCTACAAAAATGCCAATGATGATAATGATGAGTGGCTCCAGCACCACTCCAATCATTTTAGTCTGATGGCTAATTTCATTTTTATATTGGTCGCTTAAGTTTTCAAACATTTTATCAAGCTGGTTTACCTGTTCTGCAACTTCAATCATAGAAACAAGCCTGTCTTCATATATACTATGTTTTTTTAAACTATCGCTTAAAAGTTCACCATAAGTAATATCGCGTATTACTCCCTGCAAAGATTTTTCTACAGGATAAAAAGCAATCATTTTTGCTGTGAGCGATAACGAAGTGATAAGGTTTGTTTTAGAGGCCGTGAGCAGGTTCATAGACTGGCAAAACCGCGATAGGTAAATTTTTCTGATTAAGCTGCCAAAATAGGGTACCTTTAATAAAAATGAAGTAAACACACTCCTGTAGCTATCTTTATTCTTCATTAACTGGTGCGAAGCAACAGCAGCAATTATAACAAAAATGAATATCGAGAAAAACACGCCCGAATTATTTGATAACATAATAATCACCTGGGTGCTTTTAGGTAATTCGCTGCCAAATTGTTTAAACACCGAACTAAACATGGGCACAACTTTTACAAGCATAAAGTATAGTACCAGAAATGTGACTAACAATACTATACACGGATACGTCATTACAGAGATTACCTGCCGGCGCATTTGTATTTTATTCTCAAAAAATTTGTGCAGCTCCTCAAGTACTGACTCCAGCAGACCGGTTTCTTCACCAATTTGTACACTGTAATACTCGTAGGATGAGAAATGGCCTGAAAGCTTCATAGACTCATATATGCCTTTGCCTTGTATAACTTTGTCTTTTATTTGAGTTAAAACATCTTTCTCTGATTTCTTTTTTGCCTGCCTTACCATTATTTCAAGAGACTTCCTAAAATCTACCCCAGACTGCAATAGCAGGCCCAGCTCCCGGTAAAAATGCTCCTTTTGCTTATCAGAGAAGCCTTTACCGAAATTAAGTTGCAGGTTAAACGATTGCGCTTTTTTTGAACCTACAGTATTCTTATATGTGCTAAGGTCAATACTCATATCTGAATTCAGGGTTGAAAAAATTGAAAACTATACTATATACAGATTACAATTTTAAAAGTGCTTTTCAGAGATATACAGAGTAAAAGTGGAAAGAGTAATATTGCGGTAAATGAGTAAATTTTTCATAAGTAAGTAATTGGTTGGATTGTTGGTTTTAGAATAAAAGTATATACTTTTATATCTTATTTGCTAAAATAACATAAAAAAGAGTTTAATAAAGGATATTAGTGTTAAAAATTTTAACTTTCATTATACCTTATAAATTAGATTTTAGAAAGTACGGTGAAATATTAATTAAATTTTGATGCTAAATCATCAAATAGATTTATAAAATTCTCCTTTTTTGGAGAATTATTCAATATATCATGGGCTAAACTTTCAGCAGCTCTTCTAGGGTTTATGGGAACTTTATAATTTTTAGAAATGAGCAAAGGATATGCATAATCGATATAATTTTTTGAACTTATTTTTTGTCCCCATTTGACTCCTTCACAATTTCTAATGAGTGTTTCACCTAAATATACTCCTATATCAAAACAAATTGACACAGTATTTTCTGAAAAAATATACTCTGGAATATTAATTATATTACTAAAAGGTGGTGTTTTGTTAATCTGCACCTTCATTCTCTTAACTTCCTCAATATTAATTTTTTTCAAGTAAATATTTTTAGCAAACCAAGAATATAAATCAATTAGAGATTCTCTATCATAATCTAAGTTCCAATTTGGGTACTCTAATTGGACATAAATCTTTAAAATATCCAATCTTTCATTCTTAACATTCTTGAACCAATCAAAATATTCTTTTGCTTCTGATTTATCAAAAGAATAAACATCCTTGTCAAATACTCTAGGCAATTTTATTAAATTATACATATATTATGGGTTTCTAATTATTTGTGTTTCTATCCCGGCTTCTTCAAGAGCTTTTAATAGCGGTTTACTTGCACCTGCCTTCCCCGTAACTGGACTTTCAAAAAATGTCCAAATAACTTTTTTAACTCCTGTAGTTTTACTATTTGCTAATAATTCTGCATCTTTTGCAATCTGCATTTTAACGCTTTCTGTTAATGTAGTATAACCAGTTTTTGATTCATAGGCTATTCCATTTACAAGTTGATCTACAAATCTTCCGCCTTTTCCTACCTCTGTAACAAAATGTACTTGAGAGGCCCCTCCTAAACTTTTTAAATAGCTTTCTCCAATTTCACCACTAGCACCAATTTTAGACATTTTAGCTGAAAACTCTAAATTACTTGTAGTAATTTTAAGAGCACTTTTTGCATATTCTCTTACTATAAATTTGCTTAACCCTTTAACAAGATAATAACCATCTACAATTGCATAAACTGTTTCTTCAGCTGTAATAAGCTTCTCTGTAAACTCAACACTTCCAGCCATATTCACTGCTCCTTTAAAACGCATACCATCTTCACGGATATTACTATAATGATCCATAATTTCTGGAGAAGCTTGAAGTAGTCTACCTAAATAAGCATAATCATCTAACTTTTTTTCAAAGAGACCAAAAAACCAACTTATTCCCTGAGACATTGGTAATTGGGCATCAGAAGCAGCAGTAGAGCCTTGATTTGGTAAATGATTATTTTGAAAAGGATGGAATTGCGTGGTGGCACCTGTAGGAGAATGCATAAAAAATGTATGCTCTTGATCATTCTTTATAATTTCCGACTCTAATATTAAAATTGTGAGTGCTTTTCCTTCACTATTCAACATTTGTTGAGTTCTGTAATAGAAATGTATCTCATCATTCCCATCAGGATCTATATTGTTAATCGGATTATTAGATGCAAATTGATAAGAAGTCAGCCATGGTTTTAAATAATTATCCGTACTCCACCATCTTCCTATCCTCGAATCAAATAGCCTTTCTCCAAAATCATAACTATTACCTTCTCCCTTTACCTCATCATCCTGCTCCTGCCCCTGGAAGCCATACCGGTAACCGTCTTTATCAATGCTACCATGGCGTTCGGGCTGCAGCATACCAAACGGGTAATAATCCTGATAGGACATTACATCGGGTCTAAAACGGTAAGGGCTTTGCATTGATGAAGGCAGCTTCTTATCGTTTATTACCACAAGCACATTCCCCAGGTGGTTACTTAGCTCATAACGCTTATCTCCTACTAAGTTAGCAAATTTTTTGAATTTTTCTTTTTTAATTCCAGGAACTAATGTTCCTGATGTATTATTTACATATAATAGCTTAGTAGATTTTTCTATACCCAAACGGCTGCTGCCATAAATATCATGCTCATTAAGATACATTTTAATATAGCGTTTGCCGCTTTTAACGGTAACATTGGCACGGTATACTGCCATAGTGTTGCCCTGGGCATCCAACGCATAATGAGAGGCTGTTTCTTTAGTGCCTTTTACAATACGTTTGCCAATACGCTGGCCAAGGCCGTTATAATCAAAATAAATTTCTTCGCCGGTATCGGTTTTTGAAATCTTTTTCACTTTACCGGTTACATACCATTCTATCCTTAGGTGTTCGGTTTTATCTTCGATAAGCTGGCCAATAGCATCATACACATAATTATGTGTAGCCGGGTTGTTAGGGTTATAGTTTATACCAAACTCCTGATATAACTGGGTTACCTGGTCTTCAATATCGTCTGCAAAATCTACAATTTGCGATGGACCATCAACACCATCGCGCACTATATTAAGTCTATTGGTTCCTGGAGTATACTTATATTCAAAAGAATCCATTGGCAAGGGGCTACCACCGTTTACACCATTGGCATCAAAAACATTTCTTACCAACTTCTGCAGGTTACCATTACGGTCATAAGCATATCCAGACTGGTAGCTGTCCTTCACTTTACCGCCTATTACAGCTATTGAGCGCATATCATTTATACGGTTCAACTGATCATAGCTATAGGTATTTACCTGTACAGGCAATTCTTTTTCATCAAAATCCAGCATGTGGTTTGTAACCTGTTTTATATTACCGTTATACAGGTTGGCACCACCGTTATATTTGCGGCTGTTGTACAGCGGCAAATAGTTATAACTACCGTCATCATCATCACTTATGGCAAAATAATCGCTGCTGTTATAAGTAAGCGCATAGCCAAATGCATCAAGGTTTACCAAAGACCCCTCTGTACCATCCAGTCCGGGATCAAAATTACCATCTTTATTATTGTCGCCATTAACCGATTTTATCCAGCCCTGTAAGGTATAGGTATAATCTGTACCCTGTACCCTTTTGGCACCTGTTTCGGTACGGGCGAGTGGGCCGTGAGGATAATACTGGTAGGCGGCATCCCTTTCCCAAAGCGAACCGTTTTGAGAGGTTTTTGCACTAACCAAACGGTTATCGGCATCATATTCGTATTTATGTATGAACTGATCTTCCCTATTTGGCTGAAAGGTTACGGTGGTAACATTGCCGCTTATAAGGTCATACTCATATATAACCCTTTTCAGGTAGGCTTCGCAATCGTTAAGCCTTCCGGTATCGGGATCTGTTATGTAAGTAAAATTACATGAGCCCTCCCTTAAATAGGCATAGTAATTTACTACTTCTTTTACATTGCCATGCACATCATAGTTATAAAAAATAGCATTATCAAAGTCTGTAAGATCTTGTGGGTCATAAGCTTCATAATAAGCTATGGCAGTAACGCGGTTTTTAGCATCAAAAGGCTTGTAAGAGCTTTCAAACAGGGATGAAGACTGTACCCCGCCCGGTATGGTTATGGAGTTATCGTAAAATGTTTTGGTTACTTCCCTTTTAATTGATTGCGGATTAAAACCGCTGGCAACATACTGCCCTGTCTGATTTATGTTTATAAGCCTGCCGTTATCGTCAATTTTATACGTACCGAAGTTAATAACAGTAGGGCTTATACGCACTTCACCTGCTTCTATTATGCGGCCCAATTCATCATATTCCGTATAGCTCATATAGGTATAATAGGTGGGTGCAACAGAGGTAGCCTGTCTGGCATTTTGCGAGGCTATGATGCGGCCAAGCCTGTCATACGCAAAGCGTGTTACGCCCCCATCGGGTGTTTTTTGCCATATCAGCTGGTTAAGGCTGTTATACTTATATTCTGTTTTAAAATTGTGCTGTGGTACTAAAGAAGGATTTTCAGGCACATTTAGTATGGGTTGTGCATTCTCCCTGTGCGAATTAATTGCAGCATTTATGCTGCCTAACTGGTTTGCTTCAAAACGGTGTACGCCTTCTGGTGCTACTGTTTGCAATAAATTGCCTGCCTGGTCATAATAATATAATGTGTATTGATATTCTTTATCAGCATATTTTACATTGAAACGTTCTTTTACACTGCCCATAGCTGTTTCAATATATTTTCTGATAAATTCATCACGTAAATAGGCTATATAACTTTCATAAGAGTTATCGGTATAGGTAGCTATAATGCTTTCAAACATGTCTTCGCAAGGGTTGCCTAACTCAAAAGGTGGTGAATAAACCGGCATTGGCGCAGGCGGACATTGTGCTGTTAAAATATATACAGTGTTGATATAATCATTCCAGAACAAACGGTCCTGATTGTTGCTGTTTTGCGAAGCATAAGTATCATAACTATTAATAGCATCATTAATTTGCAGGTAGCCGTAATTAAGCTGGGTATTGCCAAATTGGGTTAACGAAAGGTACTCCGGATGATAAGTAGAAGTAACCCCCAATGATGTTATATAATATATATACGAATCCACCAGGTATTGCAGGCTGCCGTTATAAAATTCCTGTAGTGAAGGTATTTCATCCAAGTCAAGGTTTTGTATAACAGTAGAAGCATTCTGGCTATTAAAATTAAGGAATGAAATAAACTCTGCATACTTTTGCTCACAGGGTACCGGTGCTACCGGCTGAGGCACACAATTACATGAAGGAGCCACATAAGTAAGCGATGGGTCTGTAAATACCGCTAAACCTGCAGGATTTCCGGGGATTTTTGAAGCTGTTGCATCTGTAGATACTAACTTTTTTTTCTCTTCTTCAGGAAATTCAAAACCATACATAGCAAATGCTGTTTCTAAATCTTCCTGTTTTTTTATCCTTTTTTGCAAAGAAGCTGTAGATTTAGCCGGACGCCCGCCGGTTTCTGGTGGGCAGATAAAGCCCACAATATCCCAAACCGTTACCGAAGAGCCTCCAATAATTTTTATCCGCATCATGTTTTTGGAACCGTTGGCATTAAATGTTAATGTGCCTGTTCCTGTAGAGGGTGACGTAATATCAGATGCAGTATAGGTATGAGTTTCGGTAAGGCCCGTAACATCCCATTGCCCGGTTAAGCCATTATACACCTTAACAGGATAAGGGTAACTGGTGGTAGTGGTATTAGAAGGTGAATAAGGGTGTATAATACCTTCATATGCTATCTGGTATTGCGGGCTGCTGGTTGAGTAAGAAAGGTAACTACCCACAAAACCAGTACTCGCAACCTGGTCTACTGGTGTTTCGGCACCAATTGGCGTGCCTGTATTTAAGTAGTATAGTATAAAATTGTCAGGTAAAGATTGTGCATCGTAATTTATACCTGCCGATCCTACAACATATCCTACCTCTACATCTACTACAAATATGTACCTTGCCTCATTTTCTGCATAAGCAATATCCTCACAATCTAAAACATAAGGGTCTGTACCTTCATCACAATCATCTCCTATGCCATTGCCGTTAAAATCCCATTGCCCGCATGGTGAGCAACATACAAGATATAAAGGATTATTACCTGCAGAGGCATAGCCATAAGAACTTTCTACACTTGTAGCAGCATTATAAGTAATGCTTACAGGCCAGTTTATAGACCCGGGTGTATAATCTCCTAACGTAATATCATTAGCATAAAGCAAATTACCATTTGGATGAAATACAAAACGAGGAGTACCATTAATAGTTATAGTATAAACCTGGTTGCTTACACTCCATGTTACCTGATCGGTAGGCTGCACACCAAAATAGTAACGCAAAAAGCTTTCGTTTACATCGTTTACATATGGTTGCGGATTAAAGTAACTGTTATTCATAAGGTTAACAGTACTATTAACCGAATTTGCCACTTGTAAATTCCATACCAGCCCTTTAAGGGCAGCTGCAAAATAATCTTTTTGGGAACACCCTGAAGCAGCAGAAGGATTAAGAGATTCGCCAACTCCAGAATTACCGCTAACAGAGCACTCCCCTATCTTTGCGCGGGTGGTGCCAGTAATAAGCACATCCTGAATTTCACTTCCTTTGGAAACCCTTGCGATTACTGAAAAACCAAAAACAGGATTATTAACATCAGTAAAATTAGATGTTGAAGCATTATAATATAATTGTGCAAAGCCTATAATATGCCAGCTTCCTGTTAACCCATAGTTGTTCCAGCTAAGTCCCGAAGTAAAAGGGGTTGAAGGCAGGTTAAGGCGTAAAGCATAAGGTGTAGCAGAAAGCGCTGTAGGGGTAAAAGAAAATGTGAGCGCATTACCCGACACTGATGTATTTATTAAAGGTTGCGGTGTATCTGGTATTGGGGCTGTAAGGCCTGTAAAATCTTGAAAAAGGCTGAACGTAAAATACTGTCCTACAGCATGCGAAGTATTATTGAGAGAGGAAACATTTACATTTGTGTTATATGCTTCGAAAAAATTGTTAAGGAACAAATCCATATCCTGGATGCGTGGACAACTACCTGTTTGCATATAATACTCATAACTAGCCATAGCAGTAAGTTGGTCCATAGTTCCCTGTGCATCATCTTTATAATCAAGAGCAAAATCTATAGGTACAAACCTTTTTTTGGAAAACTGATAGTTTATGGCATAATAATTATCACAAAAAACGGGTGTAACGGGCGTAGTAGCTGTGGGGTTGTTAGAATTAATATAAGTATCAATACTGCTTCTTTGAGGGTAATTTTCTATAACGCTGGTAATATTTGTAGATCCAGAATCTCCTATACAACCGTTATAACAGCCGTTAGCTTTTGCATAAACATTAATAAATACGTGCCTGATTCTGTCTTTTAATGACTTATAAAGATTCTTGTAAGTATTCCAGAGCCTGTCTTTATCTTCAGTGCTTAACGAGCTATAATTAAACGAAGTAATATTACATGCTTGCAGTGCATTACAGTTTATAAGTTTATAAGCGGCCTGCAACATTGTTATAGCAGTAGTGTTTTGCTGTGAAATAGTATAGTTTTCGTATTGGGTATTTATAGCCTGTAGCATTATACCTTTTCTAAGGTTAAATACAGTACTGTTTTCGTAACCTGATAAATAGGTAAAATAAGGATCATTAGATAATATATAGCCTGGATTTGAGAGGCTGAATAACCCCTCTTGCACCGCTTCCTGATAGGTATCTATGTAGTTAAGATAATCATCATATTCGTCTGAATTAAGAGGAACATTCTGCGAGGTATTATCATAGCTTGTAACAGTAAAGTTTTTAGTTACATTACAAAGCGCCCTGGTATATTCAAGGTAGCAATACTCCGGATGATATACTACCAGTGATTCTGCCCAGGTATCTTTCCAGTTTGCTAAAAAATCTTCTACATTTAGTAGCTGGTGGGGGTTGGTATATAGCAGTCCGTCATCGCCGGTTATAATACTTGCGCCTGGTACTACCGGTGGTGAATAAGTTGTATTATCGGCATTTAATACTACCTCTACCATAGAAACCTGCCCTTCCTCATCACGATAAATCAGGGTGGGGTGCCTCCAGTCATTATCTATAATTTCACCATGGTGTATTAACTGATTCTGCTCATTAAATATGCTTAACAAGTATGGCTGCTCATCTGGATTCGCGGTTACAGCCTGAGAGTCTATAGCACCATACTGCCCCATGGGGGAAACATCTTTTAAAAGCATCTTCTCCATAAAATTACATGAAGATGCAAAAGTTGGCCTGCACAGTTGCTCGCATGCCTCATTAAGTGCGTCCCACTCGGCACTAAAACGATATACAAGCCCGTTAACCTTTTGCTGTTCAATTGCATTACCTAATACATCTACAGCACTGGCACCTATGGTTACCTGTAGGTTTGTGGTATTAATAGTTAATGAGGTATTATCATTATCTGCAATGTTATAATACCCTTTAAGTTCTGTAAGAATATAATCAGCTTGTGTACCAATGCTTTCCCTGCAATCTGCACAGGTGGTTTCACAATCTATTTCGAGTACCGGGGCAAAAATGCCGGGGTCTACATAACATTCACTATTAGGGTCCCGTAACTGCGACTCATAAAAATCGGCATAATTGTTTAAAGCTTCTTTATTCACCCTCAGTTCTTTAAACAGGGTGTAATTTCCTGTGTTTAGCACTGCCTGTGGTGCCACACCAAAATCTATGGGTATAACGCCCCCCCCGGGATTTTCTGTCCCCAGGGTAAGGTTTACAGACTCCATTACATCCTGTGCGCAATCATCTTTAAGGCTCAGCTGCAAATCATAAACAAAAGGGTAGTAGCCCGGGCAGGAATTGAAAGACGATTGCTGAAAAATGCCATATTCAAAATTATAGCCTATGTTGTTGCCCGCCACGCCAAGTTGTTTTGACAGGGTAAGTATATCCTGGTGATTACCAAAATCGTTGGATGATGACAGAATATTATTATCTGTATCTGTATTAATGTAATTTGGTGCATTATTCAGCAGGTCTATAGTTAAAGACTGGTGTAGCGCATTATTTTTTGTGTCGGGAAGCGGGATAAGTGATTCTGGCGACTCCCCAGCCAGGGCAGTGGCAATGGTGCGTCCTTGCGGGTCAAGATAAGCTACACTCACCTGCCCGTTAGGATCAACCGTTATATTTTTCTTGTAATGTGAGTTCCAGCCCACCTCATAACCAAAAAGCCTGTTGAGCTCTTCCTGAAATGGCGAAGAATAGAAATATTTCATTTCATGACCGCTGCCCAGTTGATAATTGGGGCCCACGCCGCCCTTTCTTGTTATCCTGCCTGTATTATCCGGTGTATATTCTACCTGGCTAAAGGGATAGGTAAAAGCCTGGGGGATAAAATCCCGGAAAGGACTACCTGTAAAATTATTATTAGGGGAATAATATTGGCTGGAGCCGCTTTTTTCTATCATGCCCGAAAGCAGTGCGGCGCATTGCAGCCCTTCTATATCCCAATCAAAATCATAGTGGGAATATTTTTTATCGACTAAATTGCGGTTAAGGTTATGAAAGTAGCGTAAATAATTTTTTTTGAACAAGGGCACTGGTAGCACTTCTACCGCTGCACGCCCCTGATTATCATAAAACGTTTCGCCAACAATGGCAGTATTATCAGAGTTATTAACAGTTACTGTTTGCCTGTTTCTAAGTGTACCGTCAAAATAGCTTACTACATCTTTCTTTTTTCCTTCTTCGGCATAGCTTGCCTGAAACTGCCAGTTTTTTTTGTTATCATGGCTGTTTATTTTTTTATAGCTATTACTCCAGTTAGACACCACTGTTTTTTGATTGGTACCACTGCTCCATCTACCAAATTGTTCTTTAGAGGAGTCTTCCATAAAACGCCCTACTCCCCTGACGCGGTAAATTATATATCCGCTGGAATAAATAAGGGGTATACTATAGGAGGTATTTTTAGTGCGTATTTTGGTATGGTTAAGTTCAAAATCACGCTCCGAAAACTTAATTTGCGATGCCGACAAAAAACTTGTAAACGAGGTATTATAATCATCAACCCAGGTCCACTCCAGCTCATACTCTATTGCGCCCTCTATTTCATTCCACTTCAGCGGAAGTGAAACCGGCACCTGTTGTCCCTGCTCATTACTCTCATTAACTACATTGCCTGACACTGTATTTCCCTGGTCGGCGTCTAGCTGATAGTAGCGCTCAGCTGCAAAACCTATTTCCATCTTAGTAGTTGGATATAATGTGTTAGCCGGCGTTGTAATTGATCCATAGTAAGTTGCAATATTTATAACCTCTACCTTAACCCCATAACGATTGGGGATTTCATGCGAAGATAAATCGGTAAAATTATAAGAGTTGCCATTAGGGTTATACTCCACAAGAAGTTCTGTATCATAAGGAGAATCCCAGTTGCCATCTTGCTTCATGGCTGTAACCTTTACAGAGATAATAGTTTTAAACTCCGCTGGATGTGGTGTATATGCATCATCATATAGCCTGATGTATATTTTAGGATTTAGCGTAACATAGGTTTGGGTTGAATTATAATCAGGATCCTCAAATGTTAACCCGTTGCCGCCATTGTTGTTTTGAATTGCGGTATAGTTGTATATGTTAGAATCATCTATCTGCTGGGCAAAACAAATACTTCCCGTTAAAAGCAGAGTAGCTAAAAGCAGTTGCTTAATAATTCTTTTTAGTTGGTTGGTTGTCTTCATGGTACTGGCTGGTTTTAGTTACTATGAAATATTTGATACCCCGCTAAAGGCTGGGAAAGTATGGTTGTGTTGTTTTTAATAGTAAAGTAGTTTTTCAGGCTCAGTAACTTTTCATCGCCTGCAATATCTTTTTTTCGGAGTGTAAACTGAATTTCAAGCCGTGGAAATGACACTGTTTTTTTTCCGGATTTATCATTACCCTCAAGTGGGGATGAGAGGTACAATATCTGTTTTGCTACCGTAAAATCTTTTTTATTAACAAACACAATTACTTTGTTGTATGGCGCCTGCGTGAGTTTTCCGGCTGTGAACTCGCATATATAAAATCCGGGATCTGTTTTTAATTCAGATTTAAAACCCTGCAACGCAAGTTGGTTAGTTATCATAGCCCCGGAGTCTACCCCCCCGCCTGTTCCAATAAGTATAGCCTTTTGGTCATGGTTAATTTTTGCACCTACCGAATCTGAAACTATTACTTCTGTATTATGAAGCTTAAAGTACACCCTGTTACCCTTTTTTATATAAAAACCTGAATAGTTTTCGTATACATTTTTTGATGTATAGGAATCATACATTATATACCGTGAGTTATATGTTATATAAGGTGAATCTTTATAAGCTGCATTAACCTTATCAAAAATTTTTTCAACAGTAATGGGGGTTTGTGCCGAAGCGCAAAACAATCCTAAAAAAAACAATATTATTTTATTCATAGCTTAAGGCTCTAAATGGGTTCCTGTCCTGGTTTCCTGTATTGTAAATACTCCTTTTTCAGTTTCTTTTTTGATACGGATAAGGCCACCTTCCTTATCATATTCATAAAATGTTGAATAGTTGTTTTCGTCCAGTTCAGCCATAAGTCTTTGTGTATGCTGGTCATACACAAAGCTTTTTAAATTGGCCTTGCTGGGGTATACGCGTATGTCATCAAAAAACACATCCAATTTATTATCTTCATTCATCAGTTCAAGATGCATATCATCAACATTGGGCGGAACTGTAAATTCACCTATTATACGCTGCCACCCGTCTATAATATCTCCCGAAGGGTAAAACATATTTGCCTGCCCTATTAGAGTGTTTGATACATCAGTAAAATAAACACGCAGGTAACCCCGATCATAATTTAAAAATTGCTTTTGCATGTTTACCGGGTCTTGCTGTTTTACCCAACCGCTCACCAAATAAGTATCGCCTTTAAGCAGATTGAAGGATGTACAATCTATACAGGGCTCTGGCTTACAGTTTTTAATACTAAAGCTCTTTTTAAAAAGTGTTACCACATTACAGGATTGTGACGAAGTAGTAAAATAGGGCACACTAAGCTCAGCCCTGTAATTACCGGGGGCTATGGGTATAAAACTACAACTGGGTGCAGTAAACGGCCCTGCAACTAAAGCATTGGTTGCTTCATTATAAATATTCCATTTATAATCTTCCCCAAAAAGTTCAATAGTAGAGGTAAATTCAATGGAACCACCCAAGCAAGCATCGTCAGGGCTATCAATAATATCACTTTCTTCTATACACTCTATATCAAAATACCCGTAGCCAAAATGACCGCCAGCACCACAATCTGATACTCCAACCTGTATTTTGATATCGTCGCCCTGCTGGGCGCCAAAATCTGAAGGGCGTATCACATTACTACTCCAGGGCCTTACCCATACTGAACTGCCTGATGATGACTGGATAAACCCAGGAATGTTAGGTATAGCTTCATAATTTACTACAGAGCAGTCTATAGGAATATCATTTTTTAATATCCGTATCATAAAGAAAGGACGTTCACTATGCCCTGGATCCTGAAGTACAATAGCGAAGCGGTAAAAAATTAAATCTTCAGATCCTGTAACCTCAAATGTTCTTTGTATATATTCCCTTCTTACACTTGTTTCTGAGTTACCAATTTGCAAGAACTGGGTATTGTTAGGATTAACACCTCCAACATTCATATAGCTATCTGTAAATGCATCGTCAACTACATAGCGTATTTCACCATACTGGTCTTCGTGAGACATCTGGGATTCATTGCTGACAGAAAACATATAATCATCGCTGTAATCATAATCATCATCTGCCGAATTGTAATCTGGCTGATGGATATTATACCATAGCTCCCAGCCTGCTGATAAGGGCTCGCTGATATCGCTGTTAAAAGTGGCTTTTTCACAATCAGGAAAAGACTCGCTGCCTGACAAAAGGATGCTTGGCCATTGCTGTTCAAACCATTTATCCTCTCCTAACTGGTATCTTAATACGGCATCTTTGCGCAACTTATCAAGCCTTGCCTCAACATATTCCTGCTTTACAAATCCACCAGAATTCAATATTTCTTTTCTTAATGTATCCCGGTTAAAACCAATTTCTTCGTCAGTGGGTTCTTGTGCATAACAGGTAAGAGTTATGCACAACCATAAGGCAAAGCACCTTATCGTTTTGATATAGCGTGTATTTTTCATAAAAATCAGTTGGTTGGTTTGTTAATCTTTACATCCGTCTATTTTTCTGCTGAACGATAATTTTTCCCCCGGTTTTACTACTACACTGTTATTACCCGTGTGTGATGTAGTATTTGTCCTGTAAGTTGTACTGTTATTCATGCCCTGGCTAAAACCAAAATGCGGCTTATAAGCATACGGTATATTATCAGTATCATAATCTTCAAAACCGTCAAAGCCAATTTCCTGGTACATTGCATTGGCAGCCACCGCTACCGGCAGGGTATAGTCATATCCGTATTGTGCAGATGAAAAACGCCCTAAAGCATCCATATTTTCAAGCTCCAGGCCATATGGGCTATATTTAGAAACTACACTGGCATAGGTCCAGCCCGGTTGATAAACTGTCCATTCACCATTTATCAGTTTATAATATGGTACAAAATCTTTAAAGTAACCTGTGTTTCTGCGGTTGGTACTTTCAAAATTATTACGCCCCGTAAGATATGCCCATGATCGTTTTGCCCGCCAGTCTCCTTTTATGTTATAGCGGAACGGGTTAACCATATTTCCGGTACCGTTGATAAGGCCATTTTCATCAGGAAGATTATTTTCACACTGGGAAAGCCAGTTTTCACCATATTCTACAGCTCCTGCCGAAATGATATAATGATTAACAAGGCCGCTACCGGTATCATTATATACAAATGAATTTTCATTAAGGTCTTCAAGCGAACCATCGTTATTTTTATCTATTGGGTTAACCATACAACTAATTGATGACATAGTGGCTACCTGTAAATTTCTATATCCGCTTCTTGATATCCGGTATTCAGACTGATTGGAAAGGGCTGAACTTTGTATAATACCCGTTGATTTCATAAGTTTTACAGCGGTGCCAGCACTATTATATTCATAAACCCATAAGGTTACACCATTGCTATCGGTTATTTCATCACCTATTTTTAAATAGTCTTTAATGGTAGTGCCCGAAGCCATGTTTTGAATGGTATGGAATGTGTTATCCCCTGATCCGGTAGTGGTATTGAATTTTATTTTTAGCCCAAGGTTATGATAGGCCATACCCATATTTTTATATTCCCAATAAGCCGGATGATTAAATGAATAGTATACATCATCAAATTCGTTGCTTATGCGTGTTAGTATCAGCTGCCCGCTTTTTGCATCCCAGGCGAGATTTTTAGTAGCTACCCTTGATCCAAGATCATAAGCTACCGTTTCTTCAAGAATTCCTGTCTGGTGCACCACTTTGGTAGTAGCAGCAGTGCGAAGCTGGGTTTTGTGCGAAGCATAGCGCGGCAATACAGTAGGGGCAGCAAATGGCCATATGCCGAAAATCATACCGGCAACATTGCCGTCAACCCCCATAGTTTCAAGCTCAGAAACGCTTTCATTAAAATCATTTATAACATCATAGCTTACTCCCATAAGGTTTTTTTGGGTTTTTCCATGCTCATTAATTGTAGTAAGTGTATTATCAAGCTTACCTTCATCGTTTAGCTTATAATGATATTCCACAGATGATATTGGTGTTGCCTGTTCTTCTCCAAATACCTTTTGCGATTTCATTTTACCGTCCATATCATTGGTAACTACAGAGAAACCTTGCGATGCTGTAAGATGGTTAGTAGAATATACATTTAAAAAGTTAAGCAAGGGACTGTGCATTTCATCTGACTTTACATCTATATCAGTAATTTCAGTATGGGTAGGAAAATTATATGAGGTATAAAACTCTGTAACTACTTTACCTGTAGCATGTTTTTTAACCACCCTGTCAGTATTATTGTCATACCTTGATAAATTTGAAACTGTAACTTTTGAATAGGTTACTGTTGGAGAAGGAAAAAAGTTTTCCCCAAAAGGTTTTTCTACATAGTTGAGTTCTTTAGGTGACGATATTTTATCGGCATAATCCTGGTCTCCAGTACCATAAAAGGGTTCTACAAATGGATTTTCGGGAGATGAATTAGGCTCAAAAGTAGCCACACCGCTCGAGGTTCCATTATCCTGCATATAGTTATACTCCTGTCCGTAGTATTGTTTATAAAGCTGGTCATTATCATTAGAAGTCATCAGGTCCCAGTTATCAAACATTTCTATTTTTTTAACCCTCAAACCTCCGCCATATTTAATACCTTCAGGATTTTGCAGCCTTACCCAAGACCTTTGATTATCAAACTTGCGTGCGCAGCCTTTTGTTTCGAGCATTTTATTGGGGCCGGTAAAAATTTCTGCCATAGCGCCAATGCTGCCTACAAGGTCTTCTACTATCGAGACGAAATTGCCGTTGTAGCTGGCGCCCCCCATGCTGTATACCTCGCGGTTTAAGAAACTGCGCCCAAAGCCCCACCCCGCTTTTGCTATGGGGTTTACTAAGGTGTTGGGCGATAAGCCGCCGTCGCGCCTTAAAAACCGCAGCGGCAGAGCAACATAGGTCTGGTTCACGAGATTAGGAATAGCAATATTATCGAGCTCAAAATAGCCTGTTACATAATCAGACTTTGAAGAGGTCATGTTCAGTAAAAACTTAAAATAAATAGGCTTGCCGTAACTATCACTTAAATACTTCTGACGGAATTCATTAGAATTCATTGTTACCGGGGTATCGCTAATTTTTACATACAGGTATTTATAATGGCTATTGTTATTATAAAGAATATTATTCATAGATGATGCAGTGGGGCTGTTGCCTGCACCTACCACCTTAAACATCTGCATGGCTTTACGGTTTTGAACGTATTGGTAATCATCACTTTCTGTAGTAATTTTAATAGCTCCGCCAGAGGGTAATTTTATAGATTTTAGCGTCCAGGCGGCAGTATATTTATCTGCGCTTTCTTTATCCTGCTCTACAAAAGGATACTCTGTATTTGTAAGCGGACTCGCACTGTTTGGCTTATAATTACCCCAAATATCAAAAGCTTTCATATCGTATGCAGGGTTGTTGCCATTTGTGTCATAATCAAAGCCATAATAAGCATATTTGCCCATGTTACTACCCTGATAGGTAAAATACACTTTGGTAAGTGTTAGTTTACCGCGGGTACTGCTTAAATTGCTGGGTGTGCCAGTACATAATGCATAATTATATTCAAATTGGGCTGTTTTAATAGGTAAAACAGTCGTGCTGCCAACTGCCGGACCCTGCTCCAGGTTTATGCCTGCAGCAATTAATTGTGGCTTTGAATAAAGGCGGATTGATTTGAGAGCATACATCTTTGAAGATGTGCTTGCCCCGCCATAATCACTTGATACACCAAGAGCATCCTGCCTTGTCTGAAGGTCAAAATAGGCAACATGTGTTTTGGTTTCAATCCTTTTAAGATAGGTTAGTTCTTTTTCTCCATATATATAATTACCCGTCTGGTCATTATTTTTTGTTTTTAAGCCTTCGTTATACGAAGCCTTGCCATAGTCATAGGGCATACGCCATTTGTATGCTGAGACCGGTGTAACATAACCAAATTTTGTATAACTGCCCAAATCCATATCAGAGGGGCCATTATTATCTATATCCTCATAATCTGCCGATAAAACACTGGTAATTAAAAAAGAATGGGCGTAAGCCGGGGTAGTAATTTTATTTACAAAATGGTTGCTTTGCCCGGTACCGCTATTCCCCACCGTGCCATACCCTACAAGGCCGGTAGTATTGCTTCCTGTATAGTTTGAAACATCAAACGTAGCCTCAACTTTTTTGGTATTGTATACCGCTTTGCCATATATATACCTGCTACCATCTGTTTGTAATACTTTTATACCTGCTGTATGGTGCGGGTTAGCATTGGTATTTGCAAAAATAAATTTATTATCGGCGTTAGCCGCCTGTATTTTCTCAACTACCTGGTTTCGCAAAAGTCTTTCTTTCCTTTTTATTTTCTGGCTAATAGGATATTGTATGTTTTGATATCCATCTGATGCCTGAGCTGATGATTCCTTCACTTCATATACCGGCATGGTTTTTCTGTGAAAGCTGGTGCCGCTTAATTTTATACGCATCGGAGAAGTTTTGTGCAGCAGGTTTTCATAAATATTAGCCTCCGTATCTGTATTCAGTTCACCAACCATCTTAAATGCGGTGGGTTCGTATACCAGCCTGTTATTATCGGCTGAACTTTCTTCAAATAAAGGCAATGCATAGTTTTGTCCGGCCCATTTACCAGTACTGCTTGAGGAAGGTGACTCTACAAAACTGCCCCCCACGTGTACCAGGTTACCTAATCCTATTTCTGCGCCAAAGCTGGCGCCTCCGCCAAAATCTATAACCCTGTCATTATATAGGTAACTTACCTGCGACCTGTATGGACGAAACATACCTCCTGCTCCCTGGCCCTGAATAGAGTATACATCATACGTATAATTGGTAACCGGCAATACATTTGTATTTTTGCTTACAATCTGTTCTTTTTCGCGGTTGAAATCTAATACACCCTCGGTACTGTTTTTATATTCTGTATTTTCATAGCCAAATGCTTTTACCAGACGGTTTTTGTAACCGGGCATAATTTTTTGGCGACTGCCATAACCAGAAATCCGCACCTGCCCTTCTAATCCAAAAATCTCACCTCCCAGTGTTGCATTAAATGTAAGGCTCTCATTCATATAAGCAGTACGTTTTGTTGGCGTATAGCTTTGGTTATTAAAGGTTATGCTACTACCAACATCTCCTTTTCCTTCTGTCCTCCCTATGCTTTTACCTGCTTTATCTGTTTCCGGTGGATAAAATTTTCCAGAGCTTTTTGTTGTTTGGGCAAATGCGCTTATACCCATATTTTCTACACCTTTGCGGCTGCTTAGTGACATACCGAAACTCCCCCCGAGGGTTGTGGCGCTAGCCTCCTGTTCGCGGATTTTGCCGGAAATTGATATGTTTGGGCTTAACGTAGCACCATCTGCCACTGAACTTGAAAGGGTAGCCCCTACCTGAACGTTATCTCCCAGGGAATAAGAAATGCCTATAGAGGGATGAAAGGTTATGCCCTCATAATTATTAAACTGAACGCCCATACCTAATGTAAAAGGTGTATCATTACCAAAAAGTGCAGGAGATACGTTAAAGTTTGTACCTATGGTTACATTATCTTTAATATCATTTTCATACCTCATCTCATCACCCCTGAAATCATCGGGAAGCCCACGCACCATGCGCTGGATTTGCCCTACATTAAGGTTCCAGCCAAGCCCTACCCAGGATGCTTCCTGGTCTACTGTAATACCGGAACTGTAGGAAAGATTAATAGGATACCCCCCAACATCCATAACAGGTATATTGTAACTAAAATCTCCATTGGATAAGTTTACAATATCGGAGGTACCGATAGGGGTAAACGAATTAAATTCCGGCTGTGTTGGGCCGCTGGTGAGTGCATAAGCCGTAGCCGGGGCTGTAATTTCAATTAATATCATTAAAGACAGATAACAGGCTACAACCTTTTTGAGTTTACTGGTTTTGATTAGTTGGATCATAATAAGATATTTGAAATATTTTCTTTGAACCTGAATTTGATTATACCTTTTCTGTAAAGGTTATCATTATATACTAACTGTATGTTGTCACCTTCTGGTACTCCCGAAAAGAAAAGAATAACACGCTGAAAAGGAGCTACTTTAAAATTTCTCTCATATAAAACCCCAGAACAGGCAATGGTATCGTTCTTACTACTTACTATATAGAAATCTTTATTGATTTCAAACGAAAGGTATTTAATACCATCTTCGTAACTAAGTGCTGTAAAATCAGATGAAAGAAGGTCTTTCTCCTCTTCATGGGTAAACTCAAACTCTATAATTCTTTCTTCTTTATTTAAAGTATATAGTGAGTCTACTTTTGAAACTTCGCCCGGCCCCAAATCCTGAAGCAGGAAATACTGAACCGGCACCTCTGTAGCTGTAAAATTAATATCATCAACATACTGGTTTTGCAGCTTTGACTTCCACCCCCTGTTTTCCATCTCAAAATATTTATAGGTAAGGGCTTCATCATCCGGCTTATTATTTTCTGTCTTACACGAAAAAAATAACGCCGAAAATGCTATAATACTACTCAACACCTTCATACCGTTTATTTATATAGGTTAGAAATTGGTTTGTAATGTCAAGGCCTTCTGCACCATAAAGCACATTTTCGCCGGGTGCTACGCCCATAATAAAATCATAGCCTCTGTGTTTTGAAAAGTCTTTGGCATATCCGGAAATACGGTTCCACACATTAGTATAAGTCTGGTTGGAAAAGTCCTGGCTGGATTGTTTAAACACTGATTGTTGTTTGGCGAGTTCCTGAAAAAGATATTCTTTTACGGAACTATCCTGGTTATCGGCAAGCAATAACCTTATACTATCCATTGACTGTTGATACTGTAGATACTCTTTTTTTTCTTGTATTTGCAATTCCTTAACCATGGCAAAGCCCTGGAGTATTTTTTCTTTATCTACAAACACTATTTTAGGTGAAGAAAAAATAATGTTAAAAATAAGATAAAAACAAAAAAATGCAAATATCAATAAAAAAGTTAAAAAATAACTTTTTCTTAGATAAATCATGGTAATTGGTTGGTTTAAATTGGTCTTATTGTAAACTTAGCATAAAATATTAACGTATATGTATTTTTTAAAGTTAAAAAAAAGTTAAAAAAAAATCACTTTATATCGTTAAAATATTATTAATTAACAACTGTTTTCTTACACAAGAATAGGATTGCAATTATTGATTTAGCAGATCTGCCGGATATATTTTTTTGTAATAGCTAAAGCATTTTGTCATACCACCAGTATAAAAGGTACATTTAAGACATTGATAAGAAATTGGATTGATGTCAGAAACTATAGTATCGCATATTATTTGCTTGTACTTTAAAAAAAGCGTGTCAGAAAATTTTTTTTCATTTCTGATAACATAGTCCTGCTGAAAGTGATAAATAATATCAGTATTATTATAAGTACTAAATGAAAGTTTGTCATTTTTAATATTCATTGATTTACTTTCAAAAATGCTTTTATTTATTGTATAGCTAAACCTGTTCATATCTACTGTCTCCTCATTTTGTACACGCACATCGACAAGGCGGTCTCCGGAAATCTGAAACAGTAAAAAGATAATACTGATAATTATGGACGTAACAATAAGTCCTATTAAAATTTCAGTCATTGTAAAAGCTGGTACTTTCTTTTTAAACATTGTTACTCCTTATAATAATATATCTGCTCAAGGCTGTCATAAATACTGTCATTTGCTGTTATTGTCATCTTCACCAGGTTTCCGTCAAGCTCCTCTTTAACGTGTAAATTGTTTTTATTTACTACTGCTGATAATGAATCCGCCCCTATTTCTTTTAAAATTGCAATTTCAAACATCTTATTTTTGAGGTGTGATGCCCTTACAGATGATGCAGGAAGGTATATCCTGCTGAACACTATTATGGTAACATAAATACACACTGCAATAATACACAGTGCTATAACAGACTCCAGCAATGAGCCTGCTTTAGTATTACCATACTTTTTTAACCAATGCATAATCATGTTTTTTTTCCTGAAATATGGATATCGGCACAAAATAAGCGGGCCTCTTAAAAATGTTTATCTCAGTATCTGCAATATGGTTTTCATAACGCGATGCATTTTCACTATAAAAGAATTTTTGTGTAAATACGGCTCCATATACGGCTCCCCTACTAAAAAGCCTGCCCTGGCAATATACCTCGCCGTAAACAATACTTCCTTTATTAAGTGTAATAGTATTCTCTATAACATTAGGCATGGCATTAAATAACACTACTGCTCCTTTAACTATTGCCCCTTCCTGAATAGTAATCATATTATCACCTAAATTGTCGCTTTTTACAGCAAGTACAGAAGGGTATTTTAAAATAGCATTCTCTCCTACATTTATTTTTTGAGTGGCATACGCCTGTACACTGCCGCAAAATCCTGCTTCAAAATGTATTGATGGCGCTATAAGAATGACATCCTCTAAAATTGCACTTTTTTTAATTACTATAGAATCATTAGCATATAAAATTAAATTTCCGGTATAAGAGGTATTTTCTAATACTGAGTTTTTTAATGTAAAATACTTTACAGGAGAAAGAAAGGAGTTATTAAATTGCTGACCGGCTTCTACTGGTTCACTATTATCTGATGTTTCGACTTGTAACCTGTAATCCGCGGCAAAAATTTTTTCAAAGCCGTTAGTAAGCATTGGCAGGTTTCTGCCCGATTTAGTAATAGTCCCCTTGGATTCAAGATTGTTTTGAATATTTCCGATGTATTTTGGCTGTATCTCCATACTTGGTAATTTCTTATCTCCCAGAATCTTAACATTTCCTGAATAAGTAAGGCCATTATCCAGGTCTGACAAATACAAACACAAATTTTTATTCTGAGAGACCCCTGCGAAATAAGCTGCTGATACAGTATCATTTTTAGTAAAAGAATTAACCTTTATAATTTTAAACAGCCCATAATCGTCAATTATATAATTACTGCTTAAATCTGGCACATATTGCGGTTCGCCCTCTGTGTAATTATTGTTTGATATGGCATAATTAGCCGTAAAACCATTTTCTATATAGAGTGAATTTCTTTTTGAGTAGTAAAAATTAATGTCATCATACATAGATGATGTAAATAATAGCGCTGCACACATTATTGCCATTATGAGGCATATATATACAGCGTATAGTAAGCTTTGGGCTTTAATCATCAGTTGTTTTTTTACCCGAAAACAATCTTTTAAAAAATCCCTGTTTATGTGTTTTTTGTTTAGGTTCTACTTCATACTCTTTTACTTCAGGCATGTTTCTGTCAGCCTTTTTTACAGTTTTTTGTTCCTTAGATTTTTTTACCTTTTTAGAATCATCAGGTTTATCTTGTTTCTTTTTAAAAATTCTTTTCCAAAATTTAGGTTTCTCTGTTTTGGGTGCTATGGTATCGGCTGCTTTTAATAAAAGTATACCTTTTTTATACTGTAATGTATCTTTAGCAATAATCCATACACCATGTTTTTTGTTGTTTCTGTAACGTCCGGTTTCCAGTAAATCTCCGTTTTTATCAAACTCTTGGCTTTTACCATCTTTTTGGCCTTTATGCCAATCAGCAACCGATTGTAAAGTACCGTCTTCAAACCATGTTTTCCATACACCTTCCCTAAGCCCATTTTTAAAAAGGCCGGATTCTGCAAGTTGGTTACTATGATAAAATTTTAAAAATTCATCGTGCAGAAGCTCACCCGCAACCCCTTCCTCACTCTGGTGTATCCTTCCCCCTTTAAACCAGTAGTAGTTGCGGTCACTACGGGGAGATACTTTTTTATTTGTAGTATAAAACTCATAACGGTAGTTTTCATCTGATATACGTTTTTTAAGTGATGTATCAGAAAATGAAAACATATACACAATTGAAAACACTAATAAATAATATTTCATTGTATTTTGTATTAATTAAGTATGCCTGGCTCCAAAGCAACTCTATGAAATTTTTGCTCCTGAATGTTATATTCTGAAAAAAATTGAAATAATAGGGTGCTGTAATTGAATGATAAGAGCCCTTTGCTATTTAATAATTGGTTGTTGATGCTATTATAGCAAGCAGCAGCACAATTTACACCAGTTACTGCTTACTATAAGTTTTAACTAAAATAAAGACAATAGTAAACGAGTGGTAATATTTTTTGTTAAAAAAAAGTTAAAACAGCATTTATCAGATAATGACACTACAGTATATTTAATCATTACTTTCAAAAAAATTTTGGACTATCCTTCTCAAAAGCCTGTTTTATAATTCATTTTTATCTGGTTTCTATTTTAAACACAAAAGCTTTATCATCCACTTTATTTTTTGGCGTAATAATATATAAGCCTGTGTCATCCTGATTAAAACTACATTTTTGCCCGGTTGAAAGTATTGTTACACTTTTAATTTCAGGAACCACATCTAACATTTTTCCGCTAAAGGCTTGCAATAAAACTTTTTTATTATCGCCTGGCCACCCCAAAACTATAGCATATATATTATTCCCCTTGCGGGTATAGCGTATATCTTTCGATGTGTAATTAACCTTGTCTACAAACATTCCACCTTTATCTTGTCTGGCAGGCCCTTCGCCAAAGGTTTCCCAGGTACGGGTTGCATAAACAGCCTCACCATTTTGTTTAAGCCAATGGCCAATGGTTAGTAAAATATCTTTTTGATTTTGTGGTATGCTGCCATCTGCCTTCGGCGATATATTAAGCATTAATGTGCCGTTTTTACTTATAATATCTGCCAGCAGGTCTATTATTTCATCAGCAGTTTTAAGCCCCATTGTATCAGTATAACTCCAACTACCTTCTGATACGGTTTCATCAGTAAGCCAAAACTCCGGTGTTATACGGTTCATTCGGCCTTTTTCAAGGTCTTCAAGGCTTACGGTTTTGGGTAGTTCACCTTCTTTATGTGTTACAACAACCTGCTTTTTTTTGGCTACTGAATGATTAAAATAATATGCAAGAAACTGCTGCTTATAAGTTTCGGGTATCTTAGTCATTTTACTGTCAAAATAAATCAGGTCTGGCGAATAATTATCAATAAGTTCCTCTAATTCGCCCAGCCACAACCTGTAAAAACCTTCTTTTACAATATTACCATACATAATGCTTATTTCAGGATCAGTACTCGAAGTTGCCATATCCGGATTATACGGAAAATATGAAGTATCATCAAGCCAATTTTCCGACTCATTTTGAAAGAGCTGTAAATTACGATCTTTATGAAAACTGGTTACAAATTTCAGCCCATGTCCTTTAATAGCTGTGGCAAGCTCTCCAACTAAATCGCGGTGCGGACCTTTATCCATACTGTTCCAAGGGTTTAATTTGCTTGCCCAGTTGCTCCACCCATCATGGTGTTCTGCTACTATACCTCCAAATTTTGCTCCTGCCTGTACCATTAGGCCAGCCCACTCATCAGCATTAAATTGCTGGGCTTTAAACATTGGTACAAAATCATGATAACCAAATTTGCTGAGCGGACCATAGGTTTCTATCTGGTGCTTATTCTCATCAGTACCTTCTATATGCATGTTACGCGGATACCAGTCATTAGCATAAGCAGGAACTGAGAGTACGCCCCAATGTGCATAAATGCCAAATTTTGCATCTTTAAACCATTTAGCAGTTTGGTCATACTGAGCAAGTGATTCCCATGTTGGCTCGTAATTTTTTACTTGCAGAATAGCTTTTTTTGAAGTGCAGGCACTTATAGTACATAAAAAGGCCAGTAAGGCTATTTTCTTCATTTTTTTGAATTGGAAATACCTGTAAACTAACTATATCTTGTAGATTAAATAATCATAGTTTACTTAATTGTTATACTAACCTGTGCTTTACTGTCTCTTGAAGAATTGCCCAGTTTAAAAATATAATTTCCGGGTTCTATAAGCCACTTTTTGGTTACGGTATCATAATATGCAAGTTCTTTTACCGGTATGTTTATAGATACACTTTTACTGCTACCCGCTTTAATATCTACCTTGCTATATCCTTTAAGCTCTTTGGTGGCACGCTGCACCTTGCTTTGGGGTTTGGATGAATATAGTTGTACCACCTCTTTACCATCTTTATCACCCGTATTTTTTACATCTACAGTTACTGTTATGGTATCACCGTTATTGTATTCTTTTTTATCTGTCTTTGCATTTTCAAATTCAAAAGTTGTATAAGATAAACCATAACCAAACGGATAGAGTGGTTCTATATTTTTGGTATCAAACCAGCGATACCCCACAAGTATGCCTTCTTTATACTCTTCTATATCTCCACCCGGAAAACTTTTTGTAGCATGGGCAGGTGAGTCTTCTATTTTCTTAGGCATAGTCCATGGTAATTTACCCGATGGGTTTATTTTGCCTAAAAGCACATCGGCAAGGGCATTTCCTCCTTCACTACCATTGTACCAGCTCCATACTACACCTGAATTTTCTTTCACAACATTATTAATATCATAAGGTGCTCCGGCAATAAAAACTACAATTGTTTTAGGGTTGGCTTTTTTAACGGCTGATATAAGCGCTTCCTGCCCAAAAGGCAGGCTCAGGTCGGCACGGTCACTCGCCTCGGTTTCATAATCGCGGTTAGCACCTACAAAAAGTATCGCTACATCAGATTTTTTTGCTGCTTCAACTGCCTCTGCAACCATTTTAGGGTCAGGCTCATTAACCGGTTCTGCCCTTTCTACTGTAACATCACCAAACTTAACATTGCTTTTCGGTTTAAAGTTTGTTTTGTATCCTTCTGCATAATTAATAGTAACCGAATTAGGTAATTTTGCTTTTAAAGCATCAAGCGGTGTAACTTCATGGTTGGTTTTTACGCCTGCACCAAAACCGCCCTGGGCATGTTTTCTTGTAGCATTGGCACCAATAACAGCCACGCTATTTAAATCGGCTGACTCAAGCGGCAACAGGTTTTCGCTGTTTTTTAAAAGCACTATAGATTCAGACGCTATATTATAAGCATCTTTAAAGTGCGCCTCAGTTGCAATACTGCCTTCTTCCCTACCACTGGTATTACCCATAGCTTTAAGATTAAACAACAGTTTTACAATCCTTTTTACATGTTTATCTACTTCGGCTTCACTTACCTCTCCGTCTTTTACAGCCTTGAGTAACGGATTAGCAAAGAAAAACTCATCAAACGAAGGCGCATTGGTACCCATCTCCAGGTCTGTACCTGCTTCAAGTGCCTTTTTGGTGGTGTGTACTGCTGCCCAGTCTGATATTACAATACCTTTAAATCCCCACTCGTCCCTTAATATATCCTGGAGCATATATGCATTTTCGCAAAGGTAGTCTCCGCGAAATTTATTATATGCCCCCATTACACTATATGCTTTTGCATCTACAATGGCAGCCTCAAATGCCGGTAGGTATATCTCACGCAAAGTGCGTTCGTCCATTTGCACATTTACAGTACCGCGGTTGGTTTCCTGATTGTTTGCAGCATAATGCTTTATGCAGGCGGCCACATTTTGGTTTTGAAGGCTAACCACATAAGGTACCACAAGGGTTTTGTTCAAAAAAGGGTCTTCTGTCATATACTCAAACGTACGCCCGCCAAGCGGTGTGCGTATAATGTTAAATGCAGGCGCCAAAAGAATATCTTTACCACGTGCACGGGCTTCTTCGCCAATGCTCCTGCCAAACGTAGCAGCCATTTCAGGATTCCATGTAGCCGAAAGACCGCCTCCTGCCGGATAAAATGTTGCAAAGTCATCTGTTCGTCCTGCAGGTGCCCAGCTCATACGTTCAAGTTCTTCACGAATGCCAAGTGGGCCATCGGCCATATGCACCTCAGGTATGCCAAGGCGCTCTACTCCCTCATTTGTAAACATGCTGTAGCCGTGCAACATGCCTATCTTTTCTTCAAGGGTCATTTTGCTTACAATTTTATCTATTTCAGCATCAAATTCATCGCTTAGCGCTACCCCTTTATAAGTCGCAATGCTTTTATCTCCAGTAACATCATTCTCTTTTTTGTCATTTTTGCACGATGCTGTAACAAATATTATGGCAATTAAAAAAAGTACTATATTATTTTTCATAATGAGGCTTGATTATTGGGTTATAACAGGTGTTTTTTAATTAAATATTATAAGATGCAATGCGAGCCCTTAACTCAAAATTTCAGTTTTAGATTCAACACACTTCTTTCCTAAGTATAAATATAGATTTAATTTTTTTATATAGCCTATTCTGTTTTTTTAAACCGTATGGCATATCCCCCTGAAACAGGCAGGTTAAATATCATCGTATCTTCAGAAGTTACTACTTTTGAAGAGAGGGCAACATCTCCCGGGTTATGCGTTTCATCAGTTCCCGGTGCATCTGTATAAATCTGCGCTTCATATTTAGCACCAGTTTCAAGAAATGAAAGTGACACCTCCAGTTTGCGTGCCTTTTCATTGGTTATACTCCCGAGGTACCAGTCAGCAGAATTCCGGTCTTTGCGCACAGTGGTTATATATTCGCCTATAACCCCATTAAGCACATGGGTATCTTCCCAGTCTGAAGGTACATCCTTTAAAAACTTAAATGCGGGTTGTCCATCATAATTTTCAGGCAGGTCGGCCAGCATTTGTATCGGTGAATACAGCACCACATAAAGTGCTAACTGCTTTGCTGCTGTAGTATGCACACGCCTGCCAGGAAAGCCCTGTTTAACCTCAACATCCAAAATGCCGGGCGTAAAATCCATCGGCCCTGAAAGCATACGGGTAAACGGTAATATTGTTTCATAATTTGGAGGATTACCCTCGCTCCATGCATTATATTCCATACCACGTGCCCCTTCGCGTGCCATCATATTAGGGTATGTGCGGCGCTCACCGGTATCTTTTATGGGTTCATGAAAGTTTACTGCCAAACCGTATTCTGCAGCTTTTTTAAGAACATACCGGTAGTAGCGCACCCCATACTGGCTTTGGTGATATTCTTTCATATTAAGTAATGAGCCCACCTGACCTATTTTTATATTGCGTATGCCTAAACGCTTATAAAGGGCAAATGCCTCATCAATTTCAGTAAGGTAGTTGTTTATATTTGACCCTGTTTCATGATAGCCTATAATCTCAACCCCTTTACTGCGGCCATAGCGCACTACTTCTTCAAGGTTAAAGTTATCAGCGTTCTGGGTAAAACTAAAAATATGTACCTGGTTTTTGTACCAGTCAGGTGTCCAACCTTTATTCCATCCTTCAATAAGCAGGTAATTAATACCTTCTTTTGCAGCAAAATCTATATACTCTTTGGCATGTTTGGTTGTAGCTCCCTGTTTTTTGCCTTCCCAAAAACTATATTTGCCAATATGCATACCCCACCAAATACCTATATACTTAAATGGATGCCCATACTCCTGCTGTGGTATGGCTGGTGGCTCATTAAGATTTAGAATGAGGTAAGACTCCACAAGGTCTGATGGTTTTTGACCTATTTGCAGTGTGCGCCACGGTGATGTAAAGGTGCCTTTGTCCCTTACTTTTATACCATCGGCCCAGGGATGCAATTCAGATTTCAGGGCTGTGCCCGAAATACGAGATAACATCATAGCAGAAAAATCATCAAGGCCTGCCTCGTGAAAACTGATGATATTATTTTTATTCTCTATTGTAAGGGGAGTGTGTACTACTTTTAGCGAACTAACAGATGATTTGGTAAAAAGGTATTCCATCTGCTGCTCTTCATAGCCCGGTATCCACCAGGCCTGTCCATCTTCTTTAAGGTTAAAAGCCGTGACCTCATCCATTATATAAAGGCTGTCTTTTATTCCCTGTTCCGGGAATACATAACGGAATGCCACGCCGTCATCAAACGCACGGAATTCAATATTAAGTTTCCGTTTTCTATTATCATTGGTTTGCAGCTGCACCACCATTTGGTTATAGTGGTTACGTATATTTTTCTTCTCTCCCCAAACCTGTGTCCATGTTTCGTCAAAAGATGAAGTTTTACTATCAGTAACTTTAAAGTTTTTGCTAAGGTCTTCGTCTTTTAGCACAAACCCCATGGAAGAAGGGGTTATAACTTCATCATTGTTATGGTTTACCGTATAGGTGGGTAACCCGTTTTTTAATGTAAATGCAATAGTATTTATGTTACCGGGTGAGGTCAGTTTATGTGTTTTATCCTGCGCATATATGGTAAATACTGTAAAAAATATAAAAAATAATAGTACTTGGGTATACTTTTTTTTCTTCATAATTGTGTGAATAGAAAATGGTAAAGATGGGGAGCCGGTTGTAAAAGGCTCCCCGAATAATTAATAAACTAACTAACCTATATTAACTCATTTAATCCATTCCGTTTTAAATGTTGTTTTTCCTTGTAATGGATCCTGGCTTACTTCAAAGTCATTGCCCTTTTTAGCAACCGTAAGTGTTTGCACCTTTTCGCCACCGGGCAGATATATTTTACCTGTTGCCGTGGTTGTGGCATCAGCTGCATATATTTTGAGCGTAAGCTTACTCCAGTCCATATCCTGGGTATTTTGTGCCAGTTTTATGTGAGGAAGCACTGTACCATTTTTAACCAGCACAACAATAGGAATGTCCCCTGACCTAATTTTATGCCAGCCGCCCTGGTATAGTTTTTTTGTCTGGTAATCTATCCATTGCCCCGGCGGAAGGTAAACATCCCTTTCGGTTACCTCTTCAAACAGGGGGGCAACAAGCATGTCTGACCCGAACATGTATTGATTGTCTACCAGCCATGATCCCGGATCATCAGGGTACTCTACAAACAATGCACGCATCATTGGCAAACCACGTTCACTACAGTCTTTTGCCTGTGCATATATATACGGCATCAGCTCATAACGCATATTGTCTGCTTTTCGGAAATCTTTAAGGAAATCTTCGCTATACAGCCATGGCTCAGTAGGCGGTTCTCCGTGGCTGCGCACGTGCGAGGTAAGCATACCAAATGGTGTCCATCTTCTGTATAAATCTTCAGGCGATTTGGTAACAAACCCCCCAACATCATGGCTCCAGAAACTAAAACCTGAAAGCCCTAAAGAGAGCCCTCCTCTTAATGTAGCACTCATTGCTCCGTTGGTAGTAGCGGCATCTCCCCCCCAATGCAGCGGGTAGCGCTGGCTGCCTGCCCATGTACTGCGCGCCCATATAAGCGTATAGCCTTTTTCTCTCTGTGTAACTTCTGCCACAGCTTTGTTATAACGCAACGGAAAAAGATTATGTTCATAAAAACCGGTACGGCCGTTACTGTAAATACCTTCGGCAGGGGCAGCTTCGCCAAAGTCTACCTTAAATACTGCCACACCCTGGTCTAAAAGATGTTTCAGTTTGCCCTGGTACCATTTTACGGTTTCGGGGTTGGTAAAATCAAGTACTGCATCTTCATAAGGTATATTTCCTTTACGGTCTTTTACAGCAAGGTTATTATCTACAATTTCGTTAAAAAGTGTATTTTTCGGTGTAAAGTACGGTAATTGCCAAAGGCAAACATTAAAGCCATCCTTTTTTAAGTCTGCCATCATTTTAACGGGGTCATCAAAACGTTTTGAGGCAAACTCATAGTTATTCCGCCAGTCTACATCAAACCAACCCGTATCAAAGTGTATAACATCGCTGGGGATTTTATATTTACGAAGATTTTTAGCTACTTCCCGGCCTTCCTTTTCAGAAAAATAGGTTATACGGCTCATCCAGAAACCAAAAGACCACAATGGCGGCATAGCGGCCTTCCCAGTAAGGTCAGTATATTCATCAAGAACATCTTTCGGCTCACCAATAAAAATAAAAAGGTCGGCCACATCATCGCCAATCATCATTTTATTGGCGCTTGCCCAGTATTTACCAAAATCAACTGTAACCGGCGATGAGGTATGCATAAATATCCCATAGCCACGGCTACTCAGGTAAAAGGGGATGGGCTTGTACATGGTTTCATTCTGCACACCATTGGCATCATCCGTCCATAATATTACTTTCTGCCCACGTTTGTTAAACTGTGTGAACGATTCGCCACAGCCAAATATTTTTTCGTCCGGTTCAAGACTGAAAACCGGCGCCATGCTGCGGGAGTAATCACTGTTACGGCGCACATAGCTAAACGGCAATACGGGAGTATAGGTGTTTTGCACATCGCTGTTATGCAGTGTAGAGGTGAGTAGTTTTCCAGAAGCATCATATACTTTTACATGCCAGGGGTTTGCAATAATTTCTACCGTACCGTATTTACCTGAGTATTTATGCCCCGCTGCGGTTTTAGTGTACTTCCAGCTTTCGGGGTGATTCGGAGCAGTGCCGTTTACCAGCATGATTGACTCCTTGGGCTGGTGAAACTGAGGCCCTGAAGCCATTTTTATACGTACGGTACGTTCTGAAACAAATTGTATGAGGAATGGCTGAACCGGTGAGGCTTCATATTCGGTAGCAGGAAACTCATTTGCAGGTACCGAATCCGGTTTTACCAGCATATTATCAAAAGCCTGCCTTGTTTTATATTCATAACGGGTATATTTTACAGCACCTTTGCCCGTAGCAGGGTCAAAACTGTTAAGCTCATCGGCAAAATAAAATGTATTTCTGTAATCTTCAAAATCCTTGCTTATATCTACAGGCTCATTTAGTGTGCCTGCATTTTGCAGCTGTGCCGATGCTGTATAGCCACAGGCTGCAAGGAGCATAAATGCAACCGAAAGAAGGGGTGTTCTTTTTTTGTTCATCTTGGGTTAAAAATTATTTAGTTATTATAGAGACTGATGCAGGTTTTAGTCCCGGGGAACTTGCCGAAAGTTGTAGCTTACCGGCTTTTTTGCCCGATTGTATTATTACAAGGCATTTGCCCATCCAGGCAGTATGTTTTTGAGCTTTATAAGGTTCATGGCTCACAGGGTCGCCACTGCAAACACCAATTATTTTTCCATCGCCTTTAAGGGTAAAGCTAATTTGGTTATTCGCTGTTGGCACAAATATGCCATTAGTATCAGTTACATTAATAGTAATGTAGCTAAGGTCATATCCATCGGCTGCTATCGCTTCGCGGTCAGCAGTTGCTTTGAGCCCCGCAGCAGGGCCTGATGTTTTTATCTCTCTTTCGAGTATTACTTTTCCGTCCTTTCGCGAAACAGCTTTAAGGGACCCCGGCTCATAGGTTACCCTCCACATTATATGCAGGTTATCACCCTGTTTGCGTTTTTTTCCAAGCGATTTGCCATTGAGGTACAGTTCTACTTCATCAGCATTGTTGTAATAGGCCCAAATATCTACTTCCTTGCCTTTTGTCCAGTTCCAGTGCGGAAAAATATGCAACACATTTTTATCAGTCCATTCGCTCTGGTACATATAATACACATCTTTAGGAAACCCAGCCAGATCTGCCACGCCAAAATAAGAACTTATACTTGGCCATTGGTACGGAGTAGGCTCTCCTATGTAATCAAAACCTGTCCAGATGTACATGCCTGAGAGGAATTCATGTTTTTTAATAATTTTCCAACTCTCTTCGTGGGTAGAGCCCCAGGGTGCATGAGTTTGGTCATAAGCTGAAACTGTATTGCCTGTGTTGCCATCATAGAAAGGGATATCCCACCGTACCGGCCAGTTTTTCTCTACATCAGACTTCTCATCATAATAACCACGCGTCTGGAGTGCCGAAGTAGTTTCAGTAGCTATAAAAGGTGTTTCAGGAAAGTTGATACGGTGCCTAGGCCAGGTTTGGTGTGCATAATTATAGCCTATAATGTTTAAGGCGCCCGATGCAGCAAGGTTATTAGGCTTATCGGCCGTGTTTTTAAATTGAATACCGGCTTCATCAGGGTTTACAGCTATCGGAGGATTCATTGCCGCTGTAATGGGGCGGGTACTGTCAAGTTTTTTTACTATAGCAGATAGCTCACGCCCAATCTCTGCACCTTTATTGCTCCACTGTTCTGGAATTTCGTTACCGATGCTCCACACAAATACACTCGGGTGGTTACGGTCCCGCAATATTTGGTCTTCAAGATCCTTTTTATGCCATTTTTCCCAATAGTTACTATAATCATATTCTGTCTTGGCCTGTTCCCACATATCAAAAGCTTCGTCCATAACCAGTATGCCCATTTCATCGCACAGGTCTAACAATTGGGGTGCAGGAGCATTGTGGCTTGTACGTATACTGTTTACGCCCATATTCTTCATAATCCGGAGTTCGCGTTCCATAGCATGGGTGTTAAAAGCAGCGCCAAGCGGCCCCAAATCATGATGAAGGCAAACACCTTTTATTTTAAACTGCTTTCCGTTCAGGATAAACCCTTTATCTAAATCAAACTTAAATTCGCGAATGCCAAATTTTGTTTCGTATTCATCCGTCAGATTACCGTTTATATTTACAGATGTGACAGCGCGGTACAATTCAGGTTTTTCAATGTTCCAAAGGACAGGGTTTTTAATAGTAACACTTTGGTTTATTACAAATTCTGTATCCGCCCCTATATTTTGCTCATGAGTAATAGCATCTATCATGGTTTCGCCTTTATAAATAACCGTATTAACGGTTACTTCTTTTTCTTGAGTATACTCATTTTTAATAACAGCCTGTAGCTTTATTGTAGCTTTTTCAGCCGATATAAACGGAGTTGTAATAAAGGTTCCGTTTTCTGCTACATGAAGTTTATCTGTAGTATTTAACCAAACATTGCGGTAAATACCCGAACCCGAATACCAGCGTGAATTTGGCTGTTTTGCATTATCTGCTTTTACAAGTATTTCGTTTGTAGTTCTATCTCCATATTGAAGATAAGGGGTCAGGTTATAGGTAAAACCTATATAACCATTTGGGCGCGTACCCAGATAGTGACCGTTTATCCATACACTGCTGTTAGCGTACACACCATCAAAAGTGATACTGGTAATTTTTGTGCTGTCCTGCTTGGGGATACTAAATATTTTTTTATACCAGCCAATGCCCCCATCAAGTGCCCCGCCTCCAATACCGGCCGGGCTGTCCTGCTTAAACCGACCTTCTATGCTCCAGTCATGAGGGAGATTAAGTGTGCGCCATTTTGTATTACTATTTATACTATCGTTATTGTTTATGCCGGCATTTAGGTGAAATTGCCAGCTCTGATTAAAATCAGCTTTTCGTTTGGCGGTAAAGCTGTTATTACTTTTACTGCTGCATGCTATAAGTGTAATAATGAATACAAAACCAATAGTTTTAGTAAAATATGGCGAATATTTAATTATCATTTACATTTTTTAAATTGCCGGTAAGCTGATATGCTTACCGGCATAGGTTTATTCAACTGGTTTATAATGAAACATAATCTGGCAAACGCTTTCGCCTGCACGGCTTTGGTCGCGGATAACTGCCAAACGTAAAGATGCATCGGTAAGTTCTATTACATTTACTGATACCCAGTTGCTTGCATCGGGATAATAATCTCCTCCATACAACATTTCAGGGCCTCCATTAAATGTCAGTTTATGGTTGTCAATATCATAACTAAACGTTCCTGTTTTAGTAACCTGGTTATTTGTTGTGAGCGCCGTTTGGGTTACACTTACATTATAATTACCATCCAGATTGAATGTCATGCTACCCCAGTCTTTATTTTCCATGGCCCACGAAGCATCGGCATAGGTAGGAAACCAGTTCCAGTAATCAGCCCCTGTTGGATACCAGGGATAATCAAGCCCACACCATCCAATTGGAGAAGCCATATCAAGTTCCCAGGTTTTTCCTTCAACACCATTGGTAAGCATATCCCACGCCGGGTCGCTAAAGTATTCTTCATTATTGGCATCTATTGTTACCGTAACCGGTGCTGCTTCAACAGCACCTCCCCGGGTGTATGCTGTGAACTGAACGGTATAGGTGCCTGCAAACGGAAATACTACCGTATTACTTTGCTGGTTGCTGTGCCCCAGGTCATCACCATAAGCATTGGTATAGCTCCAGTACGGAATAACATCATCCGTAAGGTTTGTCATAGTCACCTCATTAAGGTTAGACGGGTTTTGGGTTACCGAGATATTTATCTCTGAAGGACTAAGTGTTATAGAAGGCAGTGACTCCCTGTCTTCTACGGGCTCGCATGAAAATAACATTCCGAAGGCCGAAAGGGCTGCAAGCATTTTTGTTACCTGTTTCATAATCATAGTCATTTTATTTATTACCATCCTGGATTTTGTTGTATCGCTCCGTTAGAAAGTGTTATCTGAGACTGTGGCAGCGCAAACCACCCCTGTGTTTCGGGCCTGAAGCTTTGTATAAACTCACCACCCATATCGGTAGCTGCTATAGCTGCCTGGGTAGCACCCATACTTTGCCTTATCAGGTCAAACCATCTTTGGCCTTCAAGTGCAAGTTCCAGCCTACGTTCATTAAGAATATTATTATAAGTAGCTGCTATACTATGCGCATCATCACCATACGCTCGGGCACGAACCCTGTCTAAACAGGTTTGTGCAAAACCGGCATTTGCATCAAGGTTTAGCTCTGCAGCCATAAGCAATACATCGGCAAAGCGCATCAGCGGTATGTCTTCGTAGTTATCAATCTGAAAATCTCCTGTAAAAGCCGGGTCTACCAGACGGGTACCTTTTTTCCATCCATAACCTGTAAATTGGCGTTGGCCACGTGTTTCAGCATCAAAATCAAGGCTTTCAGCAGCATAGTCTATTATGGTGGCTTCCCTGCGTGTATCGCCTGCACCATAAGCATTATATAAGGAAGGTGTTACAGGAGCTCCTCCCCAACCCTGCCCGTAAGTACCTAAATCTCCCCCACGCGTTGAAATATTTACGGTAAAACGGTTGCCTTCATGAAGGTTCCAGTTAGCATTGCCGGAACTGTTAAAACGGATGGCAAAAACAATTTCTGTATTGCCTTCACCGGCATAATCTACTGATTCTGATGCCGATGAGGCCAGCCAAAGGCTTGCAAAGTTTGTAACCAGGTCATGCCCGCTATTGTTTACCGCATCGTTAATATAGTTTACAGCTTCTGCTTTCGTTACCACACCGGCCAGGTCTGTAGTATTATAATAATCTGTATAAAAGATAAATGCATTAGCTAAAAAGGCTTCGGCAGCCCATTTGGTAATACGCCCATAGTTGGCATTGCCGGGGGTGGAATAATTTTCATTGCCCAGGTTATCGGCAGCAAATTTAAAATCGTTTGCAATAAGGGCATAAGTTACTTCGGCACTTTCACGCGGCAATTCAAATTCATCTGCTGTTATAGTGTGGTCTAACGGTACAATATCACCAAATACCCTTGCCAACTGAAAATGATAATATGCCCTTAAAAATCTTGCCTCAGCCTCATATTGTATGCGTAGTTCTTCCTGGTTTCCCCATTCTACGTTATCAATATTTTCCAGTAATACATTTGCCCTGTAAATACCTATATAATTATTTTGCCATATAGGGGCGTTCATTTCTTTATCTGTAACAAACTGAAAACGATCCCATTCAAGAGAAACATTACTATCTGCAGTACCAAAGCCACCGTAACAGTTATCGCTGGCTATTTCGGTATTCATAAGCCATGTACCATATCCTTCGCGCTGTAGTATATCATATACTGCAACAAGCCCTTTAAAAGCATCATCCGGGGTTTTATAAAAGTTGTCTTCCACCACATCGGTATATGGGGCATTGGTTATGTATTCATCTGTACAGGCAGTGAGTGCCAGTATAGAAGTAAGTATAATTGCTTTAAATATATTTTTCATTTTTCTCACAGTTTTAATAATTAACACTTAAACCTATCATATATGTTCTTGGCTGCGGGTAAAACCCAACATCTATACCCCTTGCCCAGCTTTGGTTTACGTTGCCAAAACCTACTTCGGGATCAAGCCCCGGATATTTAGTAAAGGTGTAAAGATTGTTTGCTGATGCATATATCCGGAATTGAGAGAATGTTTTGCCAATTACATCTGTAAGTTTGGCAAGGTCGCAGCCCAGTGTAATGGTTTTAATCCTGAAAAAATCGCCATCTTTTATATAAAGGTCGCTAAACTTTGTCCAGTTGCCATTGGTATCTGTACCATAAGTTACCCTTGGCAGTGAATTAGAACTTCCCTCTGTAGTCCAACGGTTAAAGACACTGGTAGAATAGTTGTAAAACGGCCTGGAGTAATCTCTTGGGCTATAAGCTATCTGGTTGCCCCCTACTCCATATGTATAAACAGAAAGGTCGAAAGCTTTATAATTTAACTGAAAACTAACGCCATAATATATATCAGGGTTAGGGTCGCCTACCATAGTTTTGTCATCGGCAGTAATAGCCCCGTCACCATTACGGTCTACAAACCTAACATCTCCGGGCATTGCATTTGGCTGAATAAGGTTTCCGTTTTGGCTGTAAGCATCTATTTCAGATTGGTTTTGAAAAATTCCATCCGTCTGAAGCCCGTAAAAATAACCTATAGGCTTGCCTTCTGCCACACGGTTAATTTCATCTATACCCTGAAATAGCAAATTGCTTTCTCCATATATAATACCGTTTTGGTTTTCAACACGGGTAACTTCATTTTTATTCCTGCTGAGGTTTGCATTTACAGTAAGCCTCCAGTCTTCATTAAAACTGCGTGTATAAGATGCCGCAATTTCAAAACCTGTATTTTGTATATTACCTCCATTTATATAAGAAGCCTGGGCACCTGCTATATAAGGCACACTAGCCTGTACAAGCCAGTCTTTAGTAGTTTTTTTATAGTAATCAAAATTAATGGTAAGGTCATGCCATAAAGTTATATCGGCCCCAAGGTCAAGTTGCTCACTGGTTTCCCATTTAAGGTCCGGTGTATTAAGTGCGTCGGGGCTTGCTCCCGGGTCAAGCGGCAATTCGTTATCACCTGTGCCAAAATGATAGCTTTTGTCATAAGTAGAAATGGTAGACATATATGCAAACCTTCTGTTGAACTGGTCGTTACCGTTTTGCCCCCAGCTACCTCGTATTTTAACAGCATTTACCACCTCCTGCTGAGGCCAAAATACTTCTCTGTCCACATTCCATCCGGCAGAGAAAGATGGAAATACTGCCCATTTTTGTGATCCAAATTCTGATGAACCATCCCGACGTATAGTAGCAGTAAACAAATACCTGTTATCAAAATCATATAATATTCTTCCAAAATATGAGGCTATATTGTAATCATACCGATCTCCAGAAACCGTATTTTGGGTAGGATCAAGCACATTGTTAAGATATGCATGCCAAAAGTCGTTAAACTGCAGGTCGCGGCCTGTCGCACTGTTAGAACGTGTAATACGTTCACGTGCAGAAATACCGGCAAGTACATCGAGGTTGTGCCTGCCAAAACTTTCCTGATACTGTAATGTATTATCCCATATCCATGAAAAGTTATTGCTGGCACTTTGGGTTACACTAGAAAGATTACTGTATGACACTGAAGATAAAGAATATTCAGGAGTAAAAGCCCTGTAGTCGTCTGTGTAAGAATCTATACCAAAAGAAGTCCTGAAGGTAAGCCCCTTTACCGGTATTACTTCTGCAAAAATATTTGCCACAAATCGGTTTGAAAGGGTTTCTTTAAAGTTTGTATAGTATAAAAGGCCAAGCGGGTTTGTAATATCGGCACTCAGGTTTGAGGAGCCATATGAACCGTCTTCGTTATATACACTATAGTTTGGCGGAGCATTTAAAAAACCTCTAAGAGCATTTGAATATATACCCTGATCTGCTATGCCCTTACTTTTTGCACGCGCATAAGAGAAATTTTCTCCTATTTTAAAGCGGTCATCTACCACATTAAAAGTAGTGTTTGTAGTAAAGGTAACCCTGTCATACTGAGATTGCCCCGTCTGGCTGCCTATTAAGCCCTCCTGCCCAAAATAAGATAGGCCGGCACTATAAGTAGCCTTATCTGTACCGCCGTTTATTAATAACGAATGGTTTTGCTTTACGGCCCCATCATTAAACATTTCATCCTGCCAATTGGTATTAGGCATAGTATTTATTTGCTCCTGGTTATAAAGGGGAGAGAAACCGGAATTTACACGCGCTTCATTCATTATTGTGGCATATTCCCTGGCATTGAGCAGGTCCAGCCTTTTATAGCTTTCCTGAAACCCTGTGTAGCTGTTTAATGATACATTAATTCTTCCCTTAGATCCTTTTTTGGTAGTAACCAATACAACACCATTTGCAGCACGTGCACCATAAATGGCTGCCGCTGAAGCATCTTTAAGAATATCTATACGTTCTATAATAGAAGGGTCTAGGTAGCTAATACCATTATCTACCACAACACCGTCTACCACATACAAAGGCGTAGCGTTACCTACTGTGCCCGCTCCCCGTATATTTACTACAAAGCCTGCACCCGGCTGGCCAGATGTTTGCGTTATATTAACACCGCTTGTTTGCCCCTGTAAAGCGCTGGTGGCATCAATACTATTGGTTTGTTGCAGGTTTTTACCGCTTACTACAGTAGTTGCAGCAGTACTAACCTTTCTTTTTTGTGTACCATAGCCCACAACCACTACTTCGCTAAGTTGTGCTATAACTTGGTTAAGCGTTATGTTTATTTGTATCTGACCGTTTACTGTGACCGTTTGTGATTCATAACCAATATAGCTGAATTCCAGTGAAGCATCTGGGTTTACTTTTATCTGATATTTACCGTCAACATCAGTACTTACACTATTGGCGGTACCCTTTTCGGTTACACTTACCCCGGGCAGCGTAAGTTCGCCTGACGTTCCGCTGACTGTGCCTGTTACAATAATAGTTTGTGCCATGGCAGGCAATGCAAAAAGGTTAAAAAAGCAAAAGAGGCCAAAAGCTAAAACTTTTGGAGGAATTGTAATTTTACTTTTCATAATAGAGTTGAGAGTTTGGTTAAATTTATAATTGTTAATCTCCTGGAGTTTGGTGGTGGTAATTACTACCAGTCATAAACCAAGGGTTATATATGTATTCAACAATACAAAACAGATTTAATTAAAGTGAGCTCTACTTTATTTTATACTGCATTGCATGCTAAAACAATTAATAGTATTCTTTTAATTTTCGTCTTGATAACCTAAAACGTTTTCGCAAATGGTTACAAAAAAAACAGGGATTAACCTGAAACGCTGTTAAAAGAAATTATTTATTAGTTGATATTTATGGCTTCTATAGTGTTAAATTATTATGAAACCTGATGCAAGTAAACTAAAAACATTTTGAGCCACAATAGGCTAACATGGATATAACCCATAACAATACCATTTTAAAAACATAACCAGCCCAGTCAGGAGGCATATTTACCCTAATTGAAAATGCGGGCAACATAACAGTACCTTACTAAAAACATAAGATACCTTTAAGTTTTAGGTTTATCTTATTATTGTATCTTCTAATTTTAGAATATAATAATTTTACTGAGTGTTTTTTTAACATTATAAATTTTGCTTTACATAAATTGGATTATCTAAAAAATTAACACACTATTATTTTGCTTAAATATTTTTACCAATACAGTTATTCAAAATGAAATTTTACAAATTTATATACTGCCTATTTTTTATTGTTGCTCTATCTGTAATTGATGTGTCAGGCCAGGCTTATACGTTTCATCATCTTAAAACAGATAATGGCCTTTCTAACAGCTATGTTAAAAGCATTTTAAAAGACAACCATGGCTTTTTATGGATTGCAACTGAAGCAGGACTTAACCGGTATGACGGTTATGAATTTAGAGTATATACCTCTCAGGCAGGAAATAAATCATCTATTGCATTTGATAATATTTACGGACTGCAGGAAGACGGATTGGGAAATATATGGGTTGAAGGAAGAGAAACTTATACTGTTTATAACAGCAATAATGACAGTTTTAATAATAAGCCCCAATTACTACTAAAGGCCCTGGGCATTGATGTGGACACCACTAATACTGTTTATGTTGATAAAGCCAGGAATCTGTATGTATTAAATGCTCCTTATTTGTATTTTTATAATACGTCTGCAAAAAAACTTAAAAAATTTACCGTTGGCCCCGCTGCAACATCAGCAATTGGAGATGATGATGACAATATCTATATATGCCAGAATACAGGCCAAATAGAAAAAATAAACAAATACTCCGGAAATCAAACTATACTAAAATTACCCGATTTTATTCAAAAGGAAATCCCAAACAGGGATTACAGTATTTATATTGATTCACATAGTGGTATTTTTTTATATACAGGTTCATCTGATGTTGCCTATTATCTTAAAAACACCATTGCCGGTTGGCACAAACTTCACCTAAATTCAAGCCTTAATGCCAAAAGTAATATTGTTCTTGATGTTATAGATGATGGAAATGGTAATTTATGGATTGGCACAGATCATAGGGGCCTTTTTATATTCAATACAAATGATAATAGTATTGTAAATATTACCCATAACAAAAACAGCAACATATCAATATCCGCAAACAATATTACATCACTTTATAAAGATGATAATGGTACCATATGGATGGGGCACAATAAAAAAGGCTTGTCTTTTTATGATAACAGTTTCCATAACCTTGTTAATGTAGATACCGGTAATGCCAAAGACATAAGTATAATAATAGAAGACCATAATGGTAATATATGGCTGGGCACAGATGGCAATGGGCTGTACATCGCCAATACTTTGACAGGTGGTACAATAAAAAAAATGGATATGCCAAATATTGCCATTGTATCACTTGAAGAAGACTATAAAGGCCGCATTTGGATAGGTACCTATTTAAATGGGTTGTTTTGCTATGAAAATGGCTCGTTTAAACAATATACAAAAAGTAATAGTTCTTTAATATCTAACGATATCTGGAGCCTCAAAGAAGACCGTTACGGAAACTTATGGATTGGCACACTGGGCTTTGGTTTACAATACTTAAAGCATGATGATACCGGTTTTAACCCTATATTACTACCGGGCAAAGGCCTGGAATATTGTATGGAAATGTATTATGATGAAGGCGATAATTTATATGTGGGCACCACCACAGGTTTATATCTTGTAGATATCAGCTCAAAAAAATATAAATCCTGCACCGGAAATAAAAAGGGTACACAAAAATTTAAGCAGGTAACCATATCCAATATTTATAAAGATGATAATGAAAATTTATGGTTAGGCCACCCTAAGGGCATGACGGTATGGGACCAGAAAAAAGACACTCTTTATTATATTGACAAAGATAAGGGGCTCAGTGATAATGCCATAAGGGGTATTATTGAAGATAACCACAACCAAATATGGGTAACCACAAGCAATGGTATGTCGGTACTCACTACAGAGCGCGATAAAAAAGGCATTATCCGGTTTAGCAGCCGTAACTTTTCTACAAAAGATGGGCTGCCCGATAATTATTTTAATAACCATGCGCTATGCCGGCTACGCAATGGCGATATACTTATGGGGGGCACAGAGGGATATACTATTGTTAACCCCAATAAAATGGCCGAAAAAAATGAGCCCCTGGCCAGGGTGCTGTTTACTGGCTTAAGTTTGGGGAATAAAAAAATATTAATAGATTCCGTTTATGGTGGCCGTAAACTACTTGAAAAACCTCTATGGCAGACGCCATCTATAACATTAAAACATAATGATAAACTGCTTTCTGTAGAATTTACTACCGGAGACCTTATTAATGCGGATAAAGTTAAATATGCATATAAATTAAAAGGATTTAATAACCAGTGGGTAATACTTACGGCTAATAACGTAATGTTTTCTTCGCTGGCGCCCGGAAATTATGTACTCGAAGTTAAGGCAAGCAATAGTGACGGTATATGGAATAACAATAGCAGTTCATTAGAAATTATTGTTACCCCCCCTTTTTATCTTTCGGTATGGGCCATTGCTTTATATGTAATTATAGCTTTGGCCATACCTATAGTATTTTTTATAAGAACAAAACGGCACCACCACAAAAAGCTGGAAAAGCAAAAACTTCAGTTGGAACGTGAGCAGGAAAAGAACCTTAATGAGATGAAGCTTAAATTCTTCACCAACATAAGCCATGACCTCAGAACACCTTTAACCCTTATAGACATACCACTTCAAAATATACTACGTCAGGAGCTTCCAGATGGTTTGCGCCACAAACTGAGCATTATTAATAAAAATGTGGGGCAGTTGATGGAACTCATAAATTCTTTGCTCGACTTTAGAAAACTTGATGTGGGTGCGGAACACCTTAACCGCAAGAGCGGCGATTTTGTCCACTTTATTAAAGAAAAATGTTTATTATTTAACACGTATGCTACAGACCGCTCCATTAGCTTTTCTTTCAGCAGCCAGGCAGAAACGTTACCTATGCAGTTTGATCCGGTTAAAGTTGAAAAAATACTCTATAACCTGCTTTCTAACGCTTTTAAATATACCCCAAACGGCGGAAGTGTTTCGGTAAGCATTACTATAGAAAATGAAACTGTTTTTATGAGCATTTCTGATACAGGATCTGGTATTAAAGAGGAAGATAAAAAAAATATTTTTAAGCTGTTTTATCAGGCTATCCAAAATAAAGAATATACCGGTAGTGGTATCGGGCTGCATATTGTAAATGAATATGTAGTTATGCATGGCGGTAGTATTGAGGTGAGTGACAATATACCAAGCGGCAGTATTTTTACTATAAAATTACCTGTACAAGAAGCAGATGCAGAAGAGATGGTATCTAAAACCGGATTTAAACCAACATTTTTAAGCGAAGTTTCACCAGGGATAGATTATAATAAAAAAGCCAAAGAGAACCCGGTATTGCTAATTGTAGATGATAATAAGGATTTTTGTGAGTTTATTGCCGGAAGCCTTTCCGATGAATATACTATGCTGATGGCAAATAATGGGTTTGAAGCTATAGAAAAGTTAAATAATACTACTATTGACCTTGTTATAAGCGATGTTATGATGCCAAAAATGGATGGTATGGAATTATGCAGGCGCATAAAAACCAATATAGAATGGTCCCATATACCTGTTTTGCTCCTTACTGCGCGTACGGCTGAAGAATATAAAATTGAAGGGCTTGAAATTGGGGCCGACGATTACCTTACAAAACCTTTTAACTTTGATGTATTAAAGCTGCGTATAAGCAAATTTTTAGAGTGGACACAAAGGAGCCATAGTTCATTTAGCCAGAAAGTAAATGTATCGCCGGCAGAAATTACCATCACTTCTTTAGACGAACATTTAATTGAAAAAGCCATAAAAATTGTTGAAGAAAATATACATGACACTGATTTTAGTGTAGAACAACTGGGTACGGCAGTGGGGCTAAGCAGGAGCCACCTATATAAAAAACTAATGTTTATAACCGGAAAAAGCCCCTCAGAATTTATACGTACCATAAGGCTGAAACGCGGCAGGGAACTACTTGAGAAAAGTCAGTTACAAATTGCTGAAATTGCCTATAAAGTAGGCTTTAACTCCCCTAAGCGGTTTACCATTAATTTTAAAAATGAATTTGGCGTTTCTCCTTCAGATTATTTAAGAAACAATAAACAAAAATGATGTACTAATTTCGTAAAAACATTACTTATCAATACTATATATTCACCAGTAGGCTAATTGAATATAACTTAAAACTCAAAATTATAACCTTTCTTAGTTAAATCATTATAAACCGTTTGGTTAAACTCATATAATTTTGCAGCACGGTGAGAAACATCCTTTTGTTTTTCATCAAGTGCTACCAAAATTTTCATTCTTAATATTTTTCGCCTGAAATTAGATTTATCCATTTCTACACCCAAAATTTCTTCATAAAGCTGCATTAGCTCCAGTAAAGTAAATTTTTCTGGAAGCAGATTAAACCCAACTGGGGCATTTCTCACTCTGTTTCTCAGGTGTTGAATACTATAATCCAATATTTCGTTATGGTCATAAATAAGTTCCGGTACATCTTTTATTTTATACCATTTTGCTTCTGAAGCTGTAAAGCCTGCCTTTACATCATAATTTTCTTTTTTGATGAGGGCAAAATAGCCTATAGTAATTACACGACCTAAAGGAAAACGGTCTGGTTCGCCAAAAGCTTTAAGTTGCTCCAGGTAAATATTATCCAGCCCTGTAAGATCGGCCAGCAGCCTTCTTGCAGCATCATCTGTACTTTCTTTTTCAGTTATCCATCCCCCGGGTAAACCCCATTGGTTTTTCATTATACCTTCGGCATGGCGTACAAGCAGTACCTCTAAAACCCCATTATCAAAACCAAAAATAACACAGTCAATAGTTATAGCATTTATCACAGAACGTTCAACGAGTTTTCCTGACTCTTCATTAATAATTTTTTTCACTAAGCATAATTTTATAGGGAAACGAATATAAGTATTTTTTTTACATTAAGTAGCCAGGTTATTTTAGATATATTGGATTAAATTATTATTTATTATCAAATATCAATTTTTAAACATAAAATTTTGTTAAGAATAGAAATATCACTATACTTGTGGTCTTAAAAACCATAAGAATTTTATGAATTTATCCGCAAAAAAAAGCAGTTCTGATATATATCTTATTACAGCTGTAGCCAGTCTTGGCGGCCTTTTATTTGGTTATGACACCGCAGTAATTTCTGGAGCTGTTGGATCTTTAAATGATTTTTTTATAAAAGCAATTTCAAACGATATAGTTGCGTCTGCCTCAGCTATTACAGAATTTAAAGTTATTATTTCATTATGCACACTTGCGATAATTGCTTTGTGTGCCTCATTTATATTTCGATTTTATAAACGCAGCACAGCCTATGCTATTATAACAGCTATAGTTGTTGCCACCGGGGCTTATTTTTATTTTGAGTTTTTAATGATTAAGCCAGAACTTACTGAAAATTTAAAAAACTCCATATTAGGATTCATGGTAAGTAGCGCCCTGGTAGGGTGTATTATAGGGGCTGCAGCGGGAGACCGTATTGCTAATTCTATTGGACGAAGAAATGGACTACTTGTATCGGCTATACTTTTTATTATATCAGCTTGTGGTTCAGGATATCCTGAAGTAATGAATATTTTTTTAGGAAGCAGCAGCCTTACTTCATTTATAATATACCGTATTATTGGAGGTATTGGTGTTGGCCTTGCCAGTATGCTGGCTCCACTTTATATTGCCGAAATGGCACCTGCAAAAATCAGGGGTAAGCTTGTATCCTGCAACCAGTTTGCTATTGTAACCGGTATGCTTGTAGTTTACTTTGTAAATTATTACATTGTTAAAGGGCAAACTGTTGAATGGATAAACAGTGACGGTTGGCGGTATATGTTTCTTTCAGAAAACATTCCGGCATTACTGTTCTTAGTTTTCTTGTTATTTGTACCTAAAACCCCACGTTTCCAGGTATTAAAAGGTAAAGAAACTGAAGCTTTGGCAACATTATCTAAACTTAATGGGCATGATGATGCACCATTTATTTTACAAGATATTAAAAACTCATTTAATATTAAAAAAGCACACTGGCTAAGTTATGGCTGGGGAGTTGTAATAATTGGCCTTATGTTATCTATATTTCAGCAGTTTGTAGGTATTAATGTAGTTTTATATTATGCCCCTGAAATTTTTAAAGGCATGGGGTTAGGTACTGATGCTTCTATGATACAAACAATTATAGTAGGGCTTATAAATATGCTGTTTACAGTATTGGCAATTTTTACCGTTGATAATTTCGGGCGTAAAAAGCTCATGTTAATAGGTAGTGTATTTATGGCCATAAGCATGCTTGGCCTTGGTTCTGCACTTTATCTGCAGGGCGACCCTGTAGTGTCATTGTTATTGATGCTATTATATATAGCTGCCTTTGCAATGTCATGGGGGCCTATTACATGGGTACTTCTTTCAGAAATTTTCCCTAATAAAATTAAAGGTGTAATGGCCGTGGCAGTAGCAGCACAATGGCTGGCTAACCTTATAGTTTCGTGGACATTCCCGCTTATGAACAATAATCAGGGCCTTACCGAAATGTTTAACCATGGATTCTCGTATTGGATATATGGTATTATGGCGCTGCTTTCAGCTTTATTTATATGGAAATTTGTACCAGAAACCAAAGGCAAAGCCCTTGAAGAGATTGAACATTTATGGTTAAAAAAATAATGTCTGAATGAAAGTAAATTTGTTTAAACTATACCTGCCTATTAAAGCAGGTATTTTTTATCCATAATAGAGCAAGTTATTTAACAGGCCTTATAAAACATACAAGTACTGGTTTTTCAAACATAAGCGAGGTAGGCATATATCTGTTTTCAGAATATAACAATAAAGTTTATTATATAAATTCTAAACAACCAAACTCATGAAAAAAAATATAATTTTCTTTTTATGCGCTTTAGCATTTAGCTTTTGTGCTTATAGCCAAAACTATAGTATGTTGGCACCAGAAGGTTTTGATACCCCAAAAAGTGGCATACCCCACGGCAAAATTGATTCTGTTACCTACCCTTCAAAAACTGTAGGGGTTAGCCGTAAAGCATTAATTTATACCCCTCCGGGCTACTCTAAAAGTAAAAAATACCCTGTGCTTTACTTGCTTCACGGCATTGGGGGCGATGAAAAAGAATGGTATAAAAACGGACAGCCACAGGTAATACTGGATAACCTGTATGCACAGGGCAAATTAACCCCCATGATTGTGGTATTGCCCAACGGCCGCGCCATGAAAGATGACAGTGCTGCCGGAAATATTATGGCTCCCGATAAGGTGGCAGCTTTTGCTACATTTGAAAAAGATTTATTAAACGACCTTATACCCTATATTGAAAAAAAGTATCCGGTAAAAAAAGACCGTGTAAACCGTGCTGTAGCAGGGCTTTCTATGGGTGGAGGGCAGTCGCTTAACTTTGGCCTTGGCAATCTTGATACTTTTGCATGGGTAGGCGGTTTTTCTTCTGCACCAAACACAAAATCACCAATAGAATTATTACCTAATCCTGCTGAGGCACAAAAGAAACTCAAACTATTATGGATTTCCTGTGGGGATAGTGACGGTTTAATGTACATAAGCAAACGCACACACGATTACCTTGCTGAAAATAATGTAAAACATATTTTTTATGTTGAACCGGGCGGGCATGATTTTAAAGTTTGGAAAAATGACCTTTATATGTTTTCACAACTTATATTTAAGCCTGTAAATACTTCTGCATTCGCAAAATATACCGTGCTTGGCATACCTGCCTCTACCAACATAAGGTCGGCATCGTATCCACAAATATTGCCGGACAGCCGGGTAATTTTTCGCACTAAGGCACCCGATGCTCAAAAAGTGCAGGTAGACCTTGGACGAAAATATGATATGGTGAAAGATGCCGATGGCATATGGAGCGCTACTACAGATTCTGTAAGCGAAGGGTTTCATTATTATTCCTTAATTATAGATGGCCTGCCTATAGCTGACCCTGCCAGCGAAACATTTTATGGCATGGGCCGTATGGCAAGTGGTATAGAAATACCTTTTAAGGGCGATGACTATTATGCCCTTAAAAATGTGCCCCATGGTGATATACGCATAAAAAAATACTATTCGCAGGCAAATAACGGCTGGAGGCAATTATACATTTACACTCCGCCGGGGTATGATAGCAATACCTCCCAAAAATATCCTGTGCTTTATTTACAACACGGCGGAGGAGAAGATGAAAGCGGATGGGCAAAACAGGGTAAAACCGACCTGATTCTGGATAACCTTATAGCTGAACAAAAAGCCAAACCTATGATTATTGTAATGGCAGATGGTAATTTTAGCACAGGTATAAGAGGTTTTAATGAACGTGCCCTTATGGCTTTTGAAAATGAAATAAAACAAGCAGTTATACCTTTTATAGAAAGTAACTACCGTGTAGCTACAGGCTCTGAAAACAGGGCGTTGGCAGGGCTTTCTATGGGAGGGATACAAACGCTGTACGCAGGAATAAAAAATACAGATATGTTTGATTATCTGGGCGTATTTAGTTCCGGATGGTGGGCAAACCAGCCCGAAATGTATTCGGCTCAATATGATTTTATGAGGCAAAACGCGGATATGATAAACAATAACCTCAAAAGCCTTTGGATCTCAATGGGTGGCAAAGAAGACATTGCTTATGAAAACTGTAAAATTATGTTAGGCAAATTTGACGAAATGGGTATTAAATATACGTATAGCGAATATCCCGGTGGCCATACCTGGCCGGTATGGCGTAATAACCTTTATAATTTTGCACAAATAGTATTTAAATAAACCTGTAATGAAAAGGCATAATATTTTAATAGCAACATTTATACTTCTTTTTGCATCGGGTACTACATTGGCACAAGACCCTAATTTTCATATATATCTTTGCTTTGGCCAGTCTAATATGGAAGGGAATGCAAAATTTGAACCACAAGACACACTAAACGTCAACAGTCGTTTTAAAGTACTTTCATCTGTAGATTGCCCAGAGCTTCACAGAAAACAGGGAGAATGGTATACAGCCATCCCACCACTTTGCCGTTGTAACACCGGCCTTACCCCCGCTGATTATTTTGGGCGGACTATGGTTGACAACATGCCCGAAAATATAACTGTGGGAGTAATTAATGTTGCCGTGGGAGGCTGCAAAATTGAATTATTTGATAAAGACACCTATAAGGAGTATATTTCTACATCGCCAGACTGGCTAAAAAACCTCGTTAAAAATTATAATGATGATCCGTATGGAAGGCTTGTAGCTATGGCGAAACTGGCACAGCAAAAAGGTGTAATAAAAGGAATACTGCTGCATCAGGGAGAATCTAACACGGGCGATACGCTTTGGCCACAAAAGGTTAAAAAAGTTTATGATAACTTACTCAAAGACCTGAATCTAAAACCGGATTCTGTTCCTTTATTGGCAGGTGAAGTAGTAGGTAAAGACCAAAATGGTAAATGTGCCAGTATGAATGTTATTATAAATAAATTACCTGAAACGCTACCAAATGCTTATGTAATACCTTCGGAAGGATGTGAGGGGGTTGAAGACAGGCTGCACTTCAGTGCTGCTGGATATAGGAGTTTAGGTAAAAGATATGCATACCAAATGCTCATGCTGCTTAAAATATAGTATATATACTTAAATAATTGGGATATCTAATTGAGGCTGGTATCAATAGCTTATCCATTCTTATGCAAGTACTTATATATAAACACTAATAATTATATTAGATAAAATCAACAAATGTTATAGCTAAATCAACATAGTTTAAAATGCTATGGCACTTCTTTGTTTAATTTTAGCAAACATTAATTTTATAACTACTATGATCAGAAAAATATATTACGTATTTATTTTTTTTACCGCACTGTCATGTTATGCACAAAAACCAATAATACAAACTAAATATACTGCAGACCCCGCACCTTTGGTTTATAATGATACTGTATTTCTTTACACTGGCCATGATGAAGACGATGCTTTTGGCTTTAATATGCAAGACTGGTTATTGTATACTTCAACAGATATGGTTAACTGGACTGATCATGGCGCTGTAGCATCATTAAAAGATTTTAAATGGCTTCCTTTAAATAATGGCGCATGGGCGCCACAGTGTGTAGAACGAAATGGAAAATTTTACTTTTATTGTCCCGTACCTGACGGTAATGGTATAGGTGTATTGGTAGCCGATAGCCCTTATGGGCCTTTTACAGACCCTATAGGCAAGCCGTTAATTAAAAACAGCAACCACGATATAGACCCTACTGTATTAATTGACGATGATGGCCAAGCTTATTTATACTGGGGTAACCCAAATCTGTATTATGTGAAACTTAATGAAGATATGATCTCCTACAGCGGTGAAATTGTAAATGAACCTACCAAACCCAAAAACTATCAGGAAGGCCCCTGGGTATGGAAACGTAACGGAAATTACTACATGGCATATGCTTCTACCTGCTGCCCGGAGGGAATAGGTTATGCTATGAGCAACTCCCCTACCGGACCATGGGAATATAAGGGAATGATTATGGATGGCGATCCGAGATCCAGCGGAAACCATCCCGGAATTATTGACTATGAAGGCACTCCTTATGTATTTGGTTTTAATTATGCCATTTTAAAACAAACTATGTCAAAACATTACGAAAGGCGTTCAATATGTGTAGAAGAACTGGTTTATAATACCGATGGTACCATTAATAAACTTCCGTTTTGGTCTAAAAATGTTAAACAAAAGGGAACATTAAACCCATATAATCGTGTAGAAGCGGAAACAATAGCTTATAGCGAAGGGCTTAAAACAGAAAAGTCTACGGAATGGGAGCGAAACATATCCTGGAATAAAGGTAAAAAAGTGGCAGACAGGCTTATAGTTACTTCTATTAATAATGGTGATTATCTAATGGTTAAAGGAGCTGACTTTTCAAGAGGGGCTACCTCTGTCAATGTTAGCGTGGCATCATTACATGGTGGAAAAATAGAAATTCATACCGATGCTATTGATGGCCCTATATTGGTAACTATAGATATAAATGCTAGTGGCGAAGGTGATATCTGGAAGAGTGTTTCAGCACCAGTTGATAATATTAAAGGAGTTCACGATCTGTTTTTCATATTTAAAGGTGAAAAAGATTTATTTAAATTAGATTGGTGGCAATTTATTTCAAAATAAGCCCTCCTATAATGATATAATAATGCCCCATTAATACTTTTATATATAGTTTCAATTTATACCCTCATTTCTCTATGGGGGTATATTTTTCATTTCTGAGATAGCCTCAATTTTAAAAAATCCCCCTTAAAAACAACTTCAAAATCGCCATTACTACTAATAATCTAATATAAAAAACCGAACAATTTATTTATTTACAAACATTGCTTTTTTAAAATTTCTTATATACATTGTAGTCATCTTTATTATAATTATATGGGTAAAATTGTATTAAATAATTTTATCTTTTAATAATAGTATAACCCCAAAAAATGGCAATGGCAGAATTCATATTTAATAAATTAGTTAATATCAAAAAAAACGAAAACGATATAGTTGTTTTTTTTGTATTGCTATTACTCCTGCTGATAACTCCAAAAATACAAGGCCAAGCTGATGCTTTATTTTCTACAGATATTCAAAAAACTGAAGGAGAATATTCACAAGGTTTTTTGTTTGCACCTGCCGAAGGGCAACAACAACTTAATGAAGAGCAGATACGCAATATTGTGCAGCTACAGGATGGAAGGCTGGGCGTATTTACTGAAGGAATGCTTAATCTTTATGATGGGGCCGGGTTTAAAACTATTCATATTGATGATGGGTATACTACTGCAATTACAGGATATACAGGTTTTCATCATAGCTATGTTGAAAATAACAGGGTTTGGTTTAAAAATAAAGGCCGACTGGCAGTTATAAACCTATCTAAAGAAAACTGTGAAAAACATCCGCTGAAAGTTTTACAGAATCTTGGTTTTACCGGCACTCCTACAGACCTTTTTGTAGATACTGATATGGGTATATGGGTTGTTACCAGCCAAAATAAATTATTATGCTACAGCCAGGTTTCTAAAAAAGTAACAACTTTTGTACATGATGTTACTAATCCTGATAATAACCTGGATGCCTTGTATGACATTGTCACATTAAATAATATGGTATACCTGTGTTATAAATCAGGATTATTGCGTTGCTATAACCGTTTATCAGGTAAGGAAGTGTACAAATTATCTACAATAAATAATCGTCCTGATGATTATACCGACTGGCTACATGTAACCCCCGTACAAAAATATCTATACTTTGTAAGGGCGGGTTTTTGCAAGGGTAAACTGATTAGATATGATACAGAAACTCATAAATCTACACTATTATTAGAAACCAAAAAATATTGGCTAAACAGTTTAGCAGCTAATAAAGATGGCGATTTGTTTATGAGTTGCCGCGAAGGGTTTTGGTATTTTAAAGCTGGTGAAAAAAACGGGGCTTTTTATCCTGAGTTAAACATAACAGGGGGGCATAAAATAAAAATAGAAATTAGTACCCTACTATATGACCGCCAGGGAGGGCTTTGGGCAGGCACACTAAATAAAGGGCTATATTACTATCATCCGGACAGGTTTCTTTTTCAATGCCTGGGTAAAAGATTTTTTGGTTTATCAGATTTGGCTGAACTTCAGGTAAATTGTTTTGAGGAGACGATTAACCGACAGTTATTAGTGGGTACCAACAACGGTCTCTTCACCTCCACCCTGCCTCTTAAAAAAAATCTTACCTTCAAGCTAATACTCCCAAATGTATACTGTAACGCAGTATACAAGGATAAAACCGGAAACATATGGGTATCTACCTCGCAGGGTTTATACATGATAAATACTGATGGTACATTCAATAAATATTTAAATGATGCTGTGCACTATGTTTATCAAACCCAAACTGGTAAATTATATGCCTGTACACAGGAAAATGGACTTTTACTTTGGGATAAAACAACCAAGTCTTTCAAAAACAGTTATCCGGGCGAAACTCTGCCTCAAATAAAATTCCTTACAGAATGGAAAGATAACCTCTTTGGGCTTTGTGCTAAAGGTCCTTTTGTAATTGATGAAAATGGTATTGTAAACCTGCCTTTTGAAAAAGGCTATAAACAATATCCAATGTTTAGGCACAACAACCACAGATATTCATGTCTTTTCCCTGATTCTGACGGAGACTTGTGGCTTGGAACGTATGATGGCCTTACTCTCTGGAACGAAAAAAAGCAAAAACTATATCAGTTAAATACCGATGATGGTTTGGTAAACAACAGTATTAAAGCTATTATAGAAGATACTGACCATTCTTTTTGGGTAACAACTTCCAGGGGTATAAGCCACATTTTCAAAACATGTAAAGATAACACCTGCTCTTTTAAAATTATAAATTATAATAATAATACGGGGGTGTTAGAGCATACTTTCTCAGAGCGTTCTGTATTTTTGTCTTCACAATCTACCCTTTTTGCCGGGGGGGTAGACGGTATGAATGTATTTCCCAAGGATAAATATAGTACCAATAAAAGCAGCCTTAGCCCTGTATGGCTAAATTTGAAGTTATTTGGAAAAAATGTAGTTGAAGGCCGTGATTATAAAGGCAATGTTGTTCTTAACAAATCAATGTCTGTAACCGATACCCTGTTGTTGAATTATAATCAAAACTTTTTTAGTATCAGTTTTTCCGGATTAAATTACACAAACCCTACCCAAACATATTATCGCTATATGCTTGAAGGGGTAGATGATGACTGGCGTATTGACAACCCGATTTCCGGAATTGGCGAAGCTGGCTATACTAATATTTCGCCGGGGGAATATACATTTAAATTACAGGCCAGCCCCGATGGAAGTAATTTGTGGGGCACACCAAAAAAATTATCTATTATAATTAATCCCCCTTTTTGGAAAACTACTTATGCAAAGCTTTTTTATGTAATTTTTATATTACTGCTTATTTGGTTTATTACTGTTCAAATTGTAAGACACAATCGTAAAATACGTCAGAAAAAATATACCGAGGCAATTGAAACGGCTAAATCTGATTTCATTACCAACATGAGCCATGAGTTGCGCACTCCGCTCACACTTATAATAACTCCCTTACGATCTCTAATAGCTAAAGTATCTGACAAAAAAATAAAAACCGACCTGCAACAAATAAGCAATAATGCAAACCTATTACTTGACACGGTAAATCAGCTTCTTGACTTCAAAAAAATTGACAGCGGAAATGAACTATTACACCGCCACTTTTATGATAACCTCTATTTTATTGAAGAAATTTGTGATGCTTATTGTAAGGTGTCTGCCGAGAAAGAAATTAACTTTATATCTGAAATACAAAGAGGTGAGGTTCACATTCATATAGACAGGCAAAAAGTTACGCGTATAATAATTAACTTATTATCTAATGCTTTTAAATTTACTCCTGCCGGTGGCAATGTATTTATTTCTGCAACCATTAACGAAAAAAATCAAGAGTTAAATATAATTGTAAAAGATAATGGTAAAGGCATCGCTGAAGGTGAAACAGAAAAAATATTTGACCGCTTTTACCAGGCCACAAATCAAAATGAAACCACAGGCGGTAGTGGTATAGGCCTGTATATGGTAAAACAATATGCCGAACTGCATGGAGGTAATGTAACAGTAAGCAGTGTTTTGGGTGAGGGTACCACATTTAACCTAAAACTATCTGTTAAAGAGGAAGATGAAGAAATACCTTTGGATGTTGATAATGAAAATGACAAAAAAACGGTTTTAATTGTTGAAGATCATAAAACTTTTTCTAAATACCTGTGTGACGAATTAATGCCTCACTATAATGTAATTACTGCGCAAAATGGCAAAATTGGATTGGAAAAAGCGCAAAAATTAAGGCCCGATATTGTTATAACAGATATGATGATGCCTGTAATGAATGGCCAGGATTTTTGTAAAGCACTACGAAACAATGTTATTATAAGCCATACACCTGTATTGATGCTTACCGGAAAAACATCGGAAGAGGCACATTTTGAAGGTTATGAGTCGGGTGTTGATGCATATCTCGAAAAGCCTTTTGATATTAAACTATTGCTTTTGCGTATTTCTAAGCTATTAGAAATTAGTGAAGCAAGACAAAATGCATTTATAAAAGAAAAAGACATAAAGACAGAATTAATTACTTCTAACCCTCTTGACAGGGCAATACTGGAGCGCGCACTGGATTTTGTAGAGAAAAACATTTCTAACGCTAACTATTCTATAGAGAAGTTTAGTGCTGATATGGGTATGGAACGTACGGGCCTTTACAGAAAATTGTTGGCACTAACAGGGCAGTCTCCTACAAACTTTATTCGTGCAGTACGGCTTAAAAAAGCTGCTACAATATTATCGGGCACATTAAAACCTGTAGCAGATATAGCTGAAGAAGTAGGCTTTAACAGTGTCTCTTACTTTTCAAAATGCTTTCACGAGTCATTTGGTTCAACTCCCAGCCAGTATCGTGAAGAAACAACAATTTTTAAGGAATAAAAAGCCAATCTTTATTCACTGTTAATTTATATATTATAGCAGTATCATCCATAAAAGGTGGTACTGTCATATAATATTTTAGTCTTCTGTGTAATTATGATTTATATAATTATTTATAATTAAAAATAAGCACTTATAATTTATTGATTATTAAAACATAAGCCACCAAAAGCTATCTTTTTCAACATTAGTTATAAATATTTCAACATTAGTAAAAGTTATAAAACATCAACTATTTTACTTTTATCACTACAGAAATAACTATGCTCTCAACACTATAACGATGTAGTATATTATAGATGTTTATACAATAACCACTAATTCATAAAAATGAAGTTTATCTATTTATTATTTGTTTTCATAATTTTTAATGCGGGCACCTATGCGCAATCTTTCCAAAAAACAGATAAGGGAATTAAAGCAGATATAGGCGGCAACCAGACAGAAATACAGTTTTATTCGCCTTCTATAGCCAGGATAATTAAAACACCTGGGGGTAAGCCTTTAAAAAAAGAAAGTTTATCGGTTATTTTAAGGCCGGAAAAAACAAACTTTTCAACCCGTCAAAAAGGCCACACTGTTACCTTAACATCCAAAGACTTAAATATAATGCTAAACCTGGAGTCGGGTGATATTTCGTTTGCAACGGCTTCGGGAAATCCTTTATTAAAAGAACAACCAAATGGTGTAACCTTTACACCATTTAATGATGCCGGTAATAACACGTATACTGTGTCGCAATCTTTTATTTTAGATAAAGATGAGCCTATTTATGGCTTGGGGCAACACCAAAGAGGTAATTTAAACCAGCGTAATCAAAAATATCGCCTTGAACAAGGCAATACAGAAGATGCTATCACTTTTTTTCAATCCATAAAAGGTTATGGCCTGTTTTGGGATAACTACTCCCCTACTGATTTTACTGATAATACGGATATGACTACGTTTAAATCTGACGTAGGAGATAGTGTAGACTACTATTTTATGTATGGTAACAGCTCTGATGGTGTTATAGGCAAGATGAGGGAGTTAACAGGAACGGCTCCAATGTTTCCTTTATGGACTTTTGGGTTTTGGCAAAGTAAAGAGCGTTATAAAAGTCAGACTGAAATTGTAGATGTTGTAAAAAAATACCGGGAACTGGGCGTTCCTCTGGATGGCATTATACAAGACTGGCAATACTGGGGAAGCAATTACCTGTGGAACGCAATGGACTTTCTTAATGCTGAGTTTCCGGCCCCCGAAAAAATGACTGATGATATACATGCCATGAATGCGCATATAATAATATCAATATGGTCTTCGTTTGGCCCTAAAACTAAACAATACCGTGAATTAGATGAAAAGGGGATGTTATTTAATTTTGCTACCTGGCCGCAGTCCGGATCAGATAAATGGCCCCCAAACCGCGATTATCCTTCAGGGGTTAGGGTATATGATGCCTATAACCCTGAAGCGCGGGATATATACTGGAAATATGCAAGTACACTATTAAATAAAGGAATCGATGGGTGGTGGATGGATTCCACCGAGCCCGACCATCTGGATGCAAAGCCGGCTGATTATGATACTGAAACCTATTTAGGTTCTTTCAGAAAAGTGCGCAATGCTTACCCATTAATGACTGTAGGCGGTGTATATGAGCATCAGCGCAAAGCCATTTCAGATAAACGCGTCTTCATTCTTACCCGGTCAGCCTTTGCAGGCCAGCAACGTTATGGGGCCAATACATGGTCTGGTGATGTTACCTCATCATGGGAAACACTTACAAATCAAATTCCAACCGGGCTTAACTTCTCGCTTAGCGGCATACCCTATTGGAACAGCGATATAGGTGGCTTTTTCCTGGGTAAATTCAGAAGAAAAATAGAAGACCCTGAATATCGTGAACTTTACACACGCTGGGTTGAATTTGGTGCTTTTTGCCCAATGATGCGCTCACACGGTGCAGATGCCCCGCGCGAAATTTATCAGTTTGGTAAAAAAGGGGATAATGTTTATGATGCTATAGAAAAATTTATAAAACTACGCTATAGCCTGTTGCCTTATATATATTCCGAATCAAGAGCTATAACAGCCAACAACTCTTCTATGATGAGGGCATTGATGATGGATTTTAAGGATGATAAAAAAACCTGGGAAATAACTAATGAATACCTTTTTGGAAAATCCATACTTGTAAACCCTGTAACTGAGCCAATGTATGTTAAAGAATCTGGTAACTCACAAAACAAAGTTATGGTAGAAGATTTTACGAATGTAAAGTCTACGCAAACCTACCTGCCAACGGGCATAAACTGGTATGACTTCTGGACAGGTGAAAAATTTTTGGGAGGGAGCACTGTAAGCAAAGAAACTCCCCTGGATATCATACCATTATATATTAAAGGTGGCTCTATACTGCCAATTGGCCCTGATGTGCAATATGCTACCGAAAAAAAATGGGATAACCTTGAAATAAGGGTATATCCGGGGGCAGATGGAACTTTTATTCTTTATGAAGATGAATTTGACAATTATAATTATGAAAAGGGCGCTTATTCGGAAATAAAATTTACCTGGAATGATGCTTCAAAAACATTGAAGATTTCTGATCGTAAAGGCTCATTTAACGGAATGATACAAAACAGGAAATTTGTTATTGTCCTGCCTTCCGGCGCCAAAAAAGAAGTGACTTATAATGGTAAGAACAGTAAAGTAAAGTTCTAATTTATATTAAACTAAAATCTCAATACAACAAAAGCTTTCATCCATATTATATGGATGAAGGCTATCTTTTACAGCCTTCATATTTTAATGTTAACCAAAATTATTTCCGTATGATTTAAATGATTCATAAAAAAAATTTACCTAGTTCACGAAAACGTATTCGTAAAATAGGCATCTGTTGTAAAAACAATTTAACCTACTTTAAAAACGCACAATAATTATGAGCAAATTTTACAAATTCTATTACTCCATAACATTTTCTACAGCAATTATGCTGTTATTAATGTTACTTAGTTTGCCTTTTACTGCACAAGCGGGCGGCTCATCTGCCTCGGTCTATTATCAGCAGGCCATAAAAGGTACTATTACAGATAAACAGGGTTTACCACTACCGGGAGCAGACATAAGAGTTAAGGGGACCCAAACCATAACCAGTTCAGATATTGAGGGTAATTTTACGATAATGGCATCTCCCGGTGATGTATTACAAATAAGTTTTGTGGGGTTTAGTCCACAGGAAATTGCAATTGAAGACAATACTGTGATTAATGTTATTTTAGAAGAAGATTCTAAAACGCTGGATGAAGTTGTTGTTATTGGTTATGGTAAGCAAAAAGCCGGTGATGTAACAAGTGCTGTAGCAAGTGTAAAGTCAGATAAATTTACCCAGGGGCAGGTTAGAGATGCGGGGCAGTTAATACAAGGCAAAGTGGCCGGCCTTGCTGTTACCAACCCTACAGGCGACCCAACAGCTACTACCTCTATAAAATTAAGAGGTAACAACACTTTATCAGGCGCATATACAGACCCATTGGTACTTATAGACGGTGTACCGGGTTGGCTAAATACTGTAGCCCCAGAAGATATAGAACGTATTGATGTATTAAAAGACGGATCAGCCGCTGCAATATACGGTGTTAGGGGTACTAACGGCGTTATACTTATTACAACAAAAAAAGCCACTGGCGCAAAAATAAACAGGGTAGAATATACTGGTTATGTAAGTACTTCTCAAATTTCAAGAAAACTTCATTTTTTAAATGCTGAGCAATTTAGAGAATTATATCCTGAGGCTGATAATGGCGCAAATACAAACTGGCTTGACGAAATAACACGTACACCTATAGTACATGTGCATAACATTACCATGCAGGGAGGAAATTCTGAAACCAATTATATAGCTAACCTTAACTATAATTATCAGGAAGGTATATTTTTAAAATCAGATAACAAAACATTACGCGGCAGGATTGAGGTAAACCATAAAATGTTTGATGATAAATTACATTTACGTTTTTCATTACTAAGCAGGGATAACCAATATACCTCAACAGGTGCAGGATCAAGTTTCAGGCCTTGGATTTATTATCAGGCTATGCGCTACAATCCAACCGACCCTATTAGAAATGCTGATGGCACATGGTACCAAAACCTTAGTAAATTAGGCTATGAAAATCCGTTATCATTAATAAATGAATCTAACGGAAATGTAAAAACTACCGAAATGCGTTACACAGGGACAATAACCTATAACCCTATAAAAGACCTTACGCTTAACGGAAATTTTTCCCTAAGGAGGCAGCCAAGCACAAACGGGTATTCTGAAACGTTAAACCATATTTCAAATGTTCGTGATGGTTTTGCAGGTAACTCATTTATTGGTGGATATACTGACACTGAAAAGCAAATGGAACTAACAGCTACTTATGATAAAACATTAAGAAAAAATAAATTTTCACTGCTGGGTGGTTACAGCTATATATCTAACGGTGGGGAATCATGGAGCATGAATAACTATGGATTTCAGGATGATTATTTTGGTGGGTGGCATAATATAGGCGTAGGTAATGCACTACAGCAAGGTTTTGCAGGTATGAGTTCAGGAAAATGGAAAACTAACCTTATAAGCTTTTTTACCCGTGCTACCTATGCTTTTGACGATAAATACCTGCTTATGGCAAGTGTAAGGCACGAAGGTGCAAGCCAGCTTTGGGGTACTGATAATGCGTGGGGAACTTTTCCTGCAGCATCTGTTGGCTGGAGAATATCTAATGAAAATTTTATGAAAGACCAGAAAATATTTGATGACCTTAAATTACGCGTTGGTTATGGGGTTACGGGTTCTCAGCCTTCTGCATCTTTTTTAGGCCCTGCTATGTTAAAATATGGTGATTATGCTTATGTAAATGGTGAATGGATACGTACAATTGTACCTGCCTCTAACCCAAACCCGGATCTTAAATGGGAAGAAAAAAGAGAAACTAATATAGGATTAGACTTTACCTCATTAGGTGGGCGCCTTTCCGGTTCTATAGATGCATATAACAGGGATGTGGTTGGTTTGCTATATTCTTATAATGTACCTATGCCTCCTAACCTTTACCCAACAATAATGGCAAATGGTGGTAATATGGTGAATAGAGGTATTGAAGTGCTTATCAATGCTACACCCATTCAGACTGATGATTTTAGCTGGACCACAACCGTTACCTATTCTACAAATGAAAATAAGCTTAAGAGCCTTAACGGAAGTGTGTTTAAAACAGAGTATGATTATTTTGATACAGGTTCTGTTGGCTATGAAGGGCAAGTTACCAGCTCTCACAGGGTGCAGGTAGGACAGTCTATTGGTAATTTTTATGGCTTTAAAGTAGTAGATGTTGATAATGACGGCAAATGGATATATGAAGACCGTAACGGGCAAAGGGTACCTTACGATGACTTTACCCATGCTCCTGAAGACAGGCATTATATTGGTAACGGTATACCTAAGTGGTATGCAGGATTTAATAATACAATAAGATATAAAAGTTTTGATTTTACGGTAAATATGCGGGGTGCTTTTAATTATCAGGTTATTAATGAAGCCCGTATGAATTTTGAAGGTACACAAAATGGTTACAGGGATAACCGCCTTACCTCAGTTAATGATAAAATTTTCGGAAAAACCACATTAAGCCCGGAGGTGCAGGCTGAATTTAACAGCTATTATGTAGAAGATGGCGACTATTGGAAAATCGATAACATTACTTTGGGGTATACTGTAAATAAACTCAACACAAAAGCCATTAATTCTTTACGTTTTTATGGATCTGTTAATAATGCTTTTATTATTACAGGTTATAAAGGTATTGATCCTGAAGTAAGTACCTCCGGGCTTGACCCGGGTGTTGACAGGCGTGAAAAATTCCCTACCATAAGAACATTTGCGATAGGATTGAGTGCCCAATTTTAATAATTAAAAAAACTGTGATGAAAACAAATAAAATAATATTAGGAGCCGCGATGGCACTGTTGTTAAGTACAACTTCGTGTACTGAACTTTATGATGACAGTTATGGAAGTGTTGTGAGTGAAAACTTTCAACCTGAAACCGAGAGTGACATAAGTTCACTGGTTAATGCTGCGTATATACCGTGGCGTAAAACCATTTTATTATGGAATGGTATTGTAAGGGCACAGGAATTAAGTGCAGACCAAGATGTTATACCTGCACGGATTGGTATAGGCTGGATAGATGGATATATATATAAAAGATGGCATCAGCACACCTGGACAACTAATGATGACAGTACGCTACAACCCTGGAGTCGCACTTTTGAGGGTATTAATACCGTAAACCGATTACTTTACCAAATTGAGCAAGGCGTAATTGTATTACCAGACCAGGAAACCAGCGATGCATTAATTGCAGAACTTAAAGTATTAAGGGCTTCTTACTATTACTTACTGGTTGACCTGTATGGCAATGTGCCTATTGCAACAGATTATGCCGATACAAGCTTGCCGGTACAATCTACCCGGGCAGAAGTTTTTGACTTTATTATTTCTGAAATTAACGATAATATAGATTTGCTTTCGGATGAAGCAAGGGGTTACTATTACGGACGTATGAATAAGTGGGTTGCCCATACTATACTTGCCAAAATGTATCTTAACGCTGAAGTATGGAGGGGACAACCGATGTGGCAGGAATGTATTGATGAATGTGATATTGTTACTGCTTCAGGTAATTATTTACTGGAAGCAAATCAGAAAAATATATTCATCACAGAAAATCAGGATTCAAAAGAAATCATATTTGCACTTCCTATGGATGAAAAATATGTAACAGACTGGAATGCTTTTGATTTCCACATGTATACCCTTGCACAGGAAAACCAAAAAACCTATGATATGGTTTTCTCTCCATGGGGTGGCGTATGTGCTGTACCACAGTTTATAGAATCGTTTCATCCTAATGATAAAAGGCTGCAGCAAAATTATATAAAGGGACAGCAATATACACGTACAGGCGACCCTTTAACTATAAACTACACCAACTCGGTACCCTCAATAGACGAATCTGATAAAGATGACGGGTACCGTTGGGGCAAATTTGAATATAAAATAGGCTGTACCAATCGCCTTGGTAATGACTTTCCTGTATTCAGGTATGCAGATATACTGCTTATGAAAGCAGAAGCATTAATGCGCTCCGGACAATCAGGCGCCGGGGCATTAGTTACCGAAGTACGCATGAGAGATTTTGATGATGCTAATGATGCTATTGTAACCGACCAGCAACTTACCATGGGCAGTAATTATGATTACGGACGAAGGGACAATACATCTGAAACCCATGAAGGTGGTGCTGATATTATGTATGGACGCTTTTTAGATGAACTTGGCTGGGAGTTTTGCCAGGAAGGCCGCCGCCGCCAGGATATGATTCGTTTCGGGGTCTTTACTACAAAGTCATGGTTTTCTCATGACGCATCAGATGATACCAAAAAACTTTATCCTGTACCATATAGTGTTATGTTAACCAATAGCAACTTGGTTCAGAATCCGGGATATTAGTGACTAAAGTAGAGTTTAGTTAGTATGAAAGTCTACAGAATTATTACTGTAGACTTTCTTTTATAATAAGTAAGGGTATATTTTAGAACTTTCTGCCATAATAATTTGTTTTTTATTATTTTTGAAAGTACACTTGTAGTCATATTAACCATTATATATAACGATATAGTTATATACACTTTTTTGAATTAATATATAAAAATGAAAGTCCATTCATACTTTTTTCTTGTAATTCAATTACTGTTTCTATTGCCTGCAAGATCTCAAAATCCTATTATACAAACCATTTATACGGCTGATCCTGCCGTATTAGTACATAAGGATACACTCTTTCTTTATACCGGGCATGATGAAGACAATTCCACATGGTTTACTATGAAAGACTGGCATGTTTATGCCACTACAGATATGGTTAACTGGACAGATAAAGGATCTCCACTATCAGTAGATACTTTTAGCTGGGCTAAAAAAGATGCATGGGCAGGGCAATGCATAGAACGAAACGGAAAATTTTACTGGTACGTGTGCCTTAACGACAAGAAATTAAACCGGATGTCTATTGGCGTAGCAGTATCAGACAGGCCTGACGGCCCTTTTAAAGATGCTTTAGGTAAACCACTTATAGCAAATGCCTGGGGGGATATAGATCCTACAGTTTTTATAGATGATGATGGGCAGGCTTACCTATATTGGGGGAACCCAAATCTTTATTATGTAAAACTTAATGAAGATATGGTTTCTTTTAACAAAGACACAGGTGTAGTAAAAGTGCCTTTAACAGGAGAAAGTTTTAAATATAGAGTTCGTAATGCAGAAAACACTTTTAAATGGGCTGCTTCTGTTAATCCTTTAAATGCACATGCTATAAAAAACAAATACGATGATAAATATTACTGGTTTGTAACTGCTAAAGATAAAACAAGCGGGAAAAACACTATTGCTTTGGGGCAGTCTGATAAAGCCATTGGCCCTTATAAAGATATTTTAGGTAAGCCTTTTATTTCTAATCATTTTGATACTGCGGGAGCTAATCCCACCGTTATTTTTGATGATGCCGGGCAGGCCTGCCTGGTGTGGGGAAAAAATGAGCTTTGGTATGTAAACCTTGAGAAAGATTTTATGTCTTATAATACACAAGAAGGCATACGGCAGGTGCCCACAGATAAACAAGAATGGTTTTCAGCAAAAATAAAAAGTACAGAAAACAGCACCGAAAAGAGACAGACTACATACGAAGAAGGTCCGTGGTTGTATAAAAGAAACAGCCTTTATTATTTATTATACCCGGCAGGCGGTGTGCCGGAGCACCTTGCCTACTCTACCGCTAAAAGTCCGACTGGCCCATGGGTATATCGTGATACCATTATGCCCATAATAAAAGACGGGGGTGCTTTTACCAACCACCCTGCTATGGCAGATTATAAAGGCCATACGTTCTTTTTTTACCACAATGGTGCATTACCGGGCGGTGGTGGTTTTAACCGGTCTGTTTGTGTAGATGAAATTACATTTAACCCTGATGGATCTTTACCACGCCTTGCCCCTACTCCCGGCCTTAAAACAGGTGTGGGGACCCTAAACCCTTTTATAAGGCAGGAAGCCGAAACCATTGCATGGGAAAAAGGTATAGAAACAAAAGCAAATACACAAACAGGTGTATATGTTACCGATATTAATAGTGGAGATTATATAAAAGTACGTGATGTAAACTTTTCAAAATCCGCAAGAAAATTTGAAGCAGGAGTATTGGGAATAAGCGGTGGAACTATCGAAATTCATTTAGATGGTATAGATGGAGAACTAATAGGCACCTGTACTGTTAAACAAAAAAAAGGTAATTTATGGGAAACTGTTTCATGCAAAGTAAATAAAACAAAGGGCATACACGATGTTTATTTTGTTTTTAAGGGGGCTGATGGTGATTTATTTGATTTTGACTGGTGGAAATTTTTATAAAGTAATATACAACATATGTTTACAGTAAAACGGTATTGGCTTTTTTCAGTTCTTTTTTTATCTGCCCTGGCAACTGTCACGGCACAGCAGCTACCTTACCAAAACCCCGGTCTTTCATTTGAAGAAAGGGCAAAAGACCTTATTTCAAGGCTTACTCTTGAAGAAAAAGCCTCCCTTATGTTTGACCAGTCTCCGGCCATACCCCGGCTGGGCATAAAAAAGTTTAACTGGTGGAGCGAAGCCCTGCATGGCCTTGCCAATAATGACAGTGTTACTGTTTTTCCGGAACCTATAGGTATGGCAGCATCATTTAATAATGATTTGGTATACAGTATTTTTGACGCTGTATCTGACGAAACACGTGCAAAATATCACAATGCCCTGCGCAACGGGCAAGAGAATAAACGTTTTTTAAGCCTTTCGGTATGGACACCTAATGTTAATATTTTTCGCGACCCCCGATGGGGGCGCGGCCAGGAAACCTATGGAGAAGATCCTTATTTAACATCCCTTATGGGAGTTGCCGTAGTAAAGGGGCTTCAGGGGCCTGAAGATGCCAAATACAGAAAACTGCTGGCCTGTGCCAAACATTATGCAGTACACTCCGGGCCTGAATGGAGCCGCCACGAATTGAATCTTAATAATATAGCCCCACGTGATTTATGGGAAACCTATCTGCCGGCATTCAAATCGCTTGTAAAGGATTCTGACGTGCGCCAGGTAATGTGTGCCTACCAACGCCTTGATGACGAGCCCTGTTGCAGCAGTAGCAGGCTTTTACAAACTATATTGCGGGAACAATGGGGATTTAAATATCTTGTGGTATCTGATTGCGGCGCCGTAACCGATTTTTATACCTCCCATAAAGTATCTTCTGATGCTGTACATGCTGCCGCAAAAGGCACTTTAGCCGGTACAGATGTTGAGTGTGTGTGGCAGGGCTATGCTTATGAACATTTGCCAGAAGCCGTATCCCGTGGTTTGTTATCTGAGCAAGAAGTAGACAAACACCTTATGCGCGTGCTTGAAGCGCGTTTTGAACTTGGCGAATTTGATGAAGAGGCACAGGTGCCGTGGGCACAGATACCTATGTCTGTTGTAAATAATGAAGAGCACCGCCAGATGGCACTTGATATGGCCCGACAGTCTATGACATTGCTACAAAATAATAATGCTATACTGCCTTTAAATAAATCTGCCAAAAAAATAGCCGTTATTGGCCCAAATGCCGATAATGCCCCCATGCTATGGGGAAATTATAACGGTAAGCCCGTAAGGACAATAACCATATTGAATGGAATAGAATCAAAATTACCTGCAGGGAGTGTAGTTTATGATAAAGCTTGTGACCTTGTAGAAAATAAACTAACGCAAAGTTATTTTAAAAGGGCTGCTTTTAATGGTAAAACAGGTTTTAAAGCTACGTATTGGAATAACCCGGATCGAAGTGGTAATCCTGCAATCAGCGTACAGATTTCAGATCCTCTAAAGCTTACAACCGCAGGTCAGCATGAATTTGCTTCCGGTGTAAAATTAGAAGGTTTTTCCGGACTTTATGAAACAGTATTTAAAGCCCCAGAAACAGAGGAAATTGTTTTTAAAGTAGGCGTAACAGGTTATTTTGAGTTATTTATAAACAATGAGTCAATTGCAAAGTATAACAACTGGCGCACATTGCCTACCCGCATTCCTTATAATGTTGAAAAAGGGAAAACCTATAAAATTGAAATACGCTATGCCCAGCTTAACAACTGGCAGGCCAACCTTGAATTTGATTTTGGTAAGGAAGTAGATATTGACTTTACAGTGCTTATAAATAAACTAAAAGGTATTGATACGGTAATTTTTGCAGGCGGGCTTTCTACCCTGCTTGAAGGAGAAGAAATGCCTGTTTCCTATCCCGGTTTTAAAGGCGGTGACCGCACAGATATTGAATTGCCGGAAGTACAGCGCAATTGCTTAAAAGCATTAAAAGCTGCGGGTAAAAAAGTAATTTTTGTAAACTGTTCCGGTTCGGCAATAGCGCTTATGCCCGAAACACAAAGTTGTGATGCCATATTACAGGCATGGTACGGTGGAGAATCAGGAGGACAGGCAGTAGCCGATGTACTGTTTGGCGATTTTAACCCATCAGGGAAATTGCCTATAACTTTTTATAAAAGCATGAAACAGATTCCTGATGATTTTGAAGATTATTCTATGAAAGGAAGAACATACCGTTTTATGGACGATCCTCTTTTTCAGTTCGGATATGGGCTTAGTTATACAAGCTTTTCTGTAGGTAAAGCGCGCCTCTCCTCATCAAAAATTAAAAAAGATGAAACCCTGAGCCTGACGGTGCCGGTTAGCAATACCGGAAAGCGCAATGGTACTGAATTGGTTCAGGTATATATACATAAAACAGGCGATGTAAATGGCCCGCTAAAAACCCTGAAAGGATTTAAAAAAGTAGAAATAAAACCAGGTAAAACCACTGATGCAGTAATAGAACTGCCATACACGGCATTTGCCTTTTATAATGAGAATGACAACATACAGGAATTAACAGTGATGCCGGGTGAATATGAAATATTGTATGGAACAAGTTCTGCACAAAAAGATCTCAAAACAATTAAAATCACTGTAAATTAAGGTAATGCCCTGGTAAAACCTGTTATAAAATCAGTTACACTTTTAAACAACCTTACTCAGCAACAATCAATAAAAATTATGAAAGCTTCTTCTTTTTTGCTATTACTTTTTCTTCTTCAGTTCACCTATAAGGTATCTGCCCAGGATGCCAGTGTTTTCAGCCCTGATAAACAAACAAGGGTTGATATAACTGTTACCGATGGTAAACCCGTATATAAGGTAACGTATAATAATGTTACCATGCTCGAAAATTCTCCTTTGGGGCTTTACACTAATGAAGGCGATTTTTCATCGGACATGAAATTTTTAAATAAAGAAAAAGGTACTATTGAAAAAACATATACCAACGCAAAAATTAAAAAATCTGAAGTACAGTACAACGCAAACAAGCTGGCCTGCGTGTTTGAAAATGCACAACAGCAAAAAATAAAAATTGTTTTTCAGGTAAGCAATAATAATATTGCATTCCGTTACGAGCTACCAAACTGGGGTGAGCGCCTTACCTGCGTGGTTGAAAAAGAGGCCACAGGATTTAAATTTCCTGCTGCCACTACCACTTTCCTCTCTCCTATGATGGCGCCAATGGGTGGTTTTGCTCGGTCTGCCCCCAGTTATGAAAGCGGTTATGAGGCAGATGCCCCTATTGGTAAAACAACTTCAGGTAAAGAAGGCTATGTATTCCCCGGATTGTTTCATGTGGGTAAAAACGGGTGGGTACTGTTATCTGAAACAGGTGTAAGCAGCCTTTACTGTGCCTCGCATTTAAGCGATGGCGGAAACGGCGGGTTATATACTATTGAATACCCTAACCCGAAACAAAATAACGGTTTTGGCAGTACAGGCGCTGCATTGGCCCTACCGGGTGTAACTCCATGGAGAACTATAACTGTTGGCGACAACCCGAAACCGATTGTAGAAACCACCATACCGTTTGATGTGGTTGACCCGCTTTATGAACCCTCTAAACAATATGATTTTGGTAAAGCTACATGGAGCTGGATTATATGGCAAGACCCCAGCATGAACTATGAAGACCAGGTTACTTTTATAGATCTTGCCGCTAACTTAAAATTTGAATATATACTTATAGATGCAATATGGGATGCAAATATTGGTAAAGAACGAATGAAAGAACTAATACAATACGCGCACTCTAAAGGTGTTGATGTATTGCTGTGGTATAACTCCAATGGCCCGTTTAACGATGCCCCCGTAGGGCCAAGAAACAGGATGAATACTTCTGTTGCACGTAAAGATGAAATGAAATGGTTGCGAGACGTGGGTGTAAAAGGCCTTAAAGTTGATTTTTTTGGCGGAGACAAACAGGAAACCATGAGGTTGTATGAAGATATACTTTCTGATGCTAACGAATATGGCCTGATGATATTTTTTCATGGTACCACACTACCAAGAGGTTGGGAAGTAATGTATCCTAATTATGTGGGCAGTGAAGCTGTACTGGCATCTGAAATGCTTATTTTTTCACAAAATGTAAGGGAATCAGAAGCATTTTTTGCCTCACTCCATCCATTTATAAGAAATACGGTTGGCAGCATGGAGTTTGGTGGTGTACTGCTTAATAAATACCTTACAAAAAGTAATAAAGAGAAAAATAAGAGGCTCACCACCGATGCTTTTCAGCTTGCTACTGCTGTATTATTTCAAAACCCTGTGCAAATGTTTGGTATTACCCCCAACAACCTTACTGATGTACCAGCCTTTGAGCTGGATTTTGTAAAGCAGGTACCTACCACCTGGGACGAAACACTTTATATTGACGGATATCCCGGTAAATACTGCGTTATTGCCCGCAGGCATGGCGAAAGCTGGTATGTTGCCGGGGTAAATGCAGAACAAAAAGCCTTAAAACTAAAAATAAATCTCCCTATGCTTGCGGGTAAAACCGTACAATTGATTAGTGACGACAAAGACAGCCAAACCTATACAAAGGAAATAAAAATAAAAAATAACGGACAAGCAGATATTGAAATTCAGCCAAAAGGAGGTTTTATACTCAGATAAGCTTTAAAGAAAATATCCTGACTACTGCCATTAAAAACTATAAAAAATGCCGTTAAAAAATATAATTGCCCTGCTGCTTTTAAGCTGTGCGGCTTATGCCCAGCAAAACACTATACAATACTTTAATTTAAAAGAGGTACGCCTTTTAGAAAGTGTTTTTAGCAACGCACAGGAAAAAGACAAAGCGTATCTTTTAAAAATGGACCCGGACAGGCTTTTGGCACCTTACTTAAAAGATGCCGGCCTGGCACCAAAGGAAGAAAACTACCCCAACTGGGAAAGCACAGGGTTAGATGGCCACATTGGCGGGCACTACATTTCGGCGCTATCACTAATGTATGCCGCTACCGGAGACCAGGAGCTATTGCGCAGGGTTAACTATATGATTGGTGAGCTTGAGCGTTGCCAAAAGGCCAACGGCAATGGGTATGTTGGTGGTATTCCTGACGGTAAAATTATATGGCAGCAAATTGCCTCTGGTACTATTAAAGCACATAGCTTTGGGCTGAATGACAGGTGGGTGCCGCTTTATAACATACATAAAACTTATGCCGGACTGCGTGATGCTTATTTATACACCGGTAATGAAAAAGCGAAACATGTACTTGTAAAACTTACCGATTGGATGGCTAATGAAATTAAGGCGCTTAAAGAAGAACAGATACAGGATATGCTGCGTAGCGAGCATGGCGGCTTAAATGAGATTTTTGCCGATGTTTATGTAATTACTGGTGATACTAAATACCTGGAACTCGCCAAAAAATTTTCGCACCATGCACTACTCTATCCGCTTATAAACCATAAAGACAGCCTAACGGGGTTACATGCTAATATGCAAATACCAAAAGTGGTAGGTTTTAAACGTATAGCCGATTTAGACCACAATACAGAATGGGCTGATGCTGCCCGGTTTTTTTGGAGTAATGTAACGCAAAAACGTTCGGTAGCAATAGGTGGCAATAGTATTAGTGAGCATTTTAACCCGGTTGATGATTTTTCGGGCATGGTTAAAAGTGTTGAAGGCCCTGAAACCTGCAATACTTATAATATGCTCAAACTTACTAAGGAGTTATATGGTACTAACCCGCAAGCTTCATATATAGACTATTACGAAAAAGCCCTTTATAACCATATACTTACCACCCAAAATAGCGAAGAAGGCGGTTTTGTTTATTTTACTCCCATGCGCCCGGGTCATTACAGGGTATATTCCCAGCCAGATACCAGCTTTTGGTGCTGTGTAGGCTCCGGGATGGAAAACCACGCCAAGTATGGCGAGATGATTTATGCACATACTGACAATGACTTGTATGTAAACCTGTTTATACCCTCTACGCTAAACTGGGCCGGAAAAAACATTAAAGTTACCCAGAAAAATAATTTTCCCGAAATACCGGAAACAACGTTTACAATAAATACCCCTAAAAAAGCAAATTTTACCCTTAAGCTAAGGTGCCCCGAATGGACTGATGCCCGTAAAGCAATAGTATTGGTAAATGGAAAAGAGGTAAAAACAACAGCTGACAGTATGGGTTATTTTTCAGTTAACAGGAATTGGAAGAATGGTGATGTGGTGGTATTTAAACTCCCTATGACTCTTACAGCAGAGCGCCTGCCGGATGGCTCTGATTATTTTGCATATAAATACGGGCCTGTAGTTTTAGCCGCGCCCTTTGGAACGGAAGGACAGGAAGGCCTTTTTGCTGATGACAGCCGTGGCGGACATGTTGCCCGTGGACCCCAAATTCCTTTAAATGATATACCTATTCTGTTAAGTGAAACTTCAAATGTAATTACTCATATAAATCCAATAAAAGACAAAACGCTTACCTTTCACCTGGATGGTATTTATCAGGAGGCATTTTCAAAGGGTTTTGACCTGGTGCCTTTTTATAAAATACAGGCCGAACGCTATATTATTTACTGGCCACAGGCTAATGCAGATAAAGTTAGCGAAATGCAAAAGCAGCAAGCCATTGCTGAAGAGCGTGAAAGAAAGCTTGATGTTATAACAGTAGATGAAGTTACCCTGGGCGAGCAACAGCCTGAAGCCGACCATTTTATTAAGATGGAAGATGCTTTTACCGGATATATGGAAGACCGGCATTACAGAGATGCCCGCGGATGGTTTAGCTACCAGATGCGTAACACCGATAAAAATGCAAAATATTTATATATAGCTTATTTTGATAATGACAGAAACCGTACCCTAAGCATAGAAGTAAACGGTAAAACTGTAACTTCTCAAAAACTGGAAGGAAAATCAGGCCATGCGCTGCAATACCAGTTACTGCCATTACCTGAAAGTGAACAATCTCAGGAAACATTAACTGTTAAATTTAAAGCCGCAGAAAGGGCTTTTACTGCTAAAATAATAGAAGTACGGCTGCTAACGCAGGAATATAAACCTATGTAATTGTGACTTTAAAAAAACATATATCACTCTTGTGTGCTGTTTTCAGCAGCCTTGCCTGTTGTTCTCAAAACAGCGGAAAACTAAAACTGTGGTATGATAAGCCTGCCAAAGTATGGAACGAGGCTTTGCCCATTGGTAACGGGCGGCTGGGTGCGATGGTTTTTGGAGATCCTGTAAATGAAAAGCTCCAGCTTAACGAAGCTACATTTTGGTCTGGAGGGCCATCCAGAAACGATAATCCCAATGGGCCGCAGGTGCTCGATTCTATCCGTTATTATATTTTTAACGGTAATTATAAGCGTGCCGAAATACTGGCTAACAAAGGGCTAACCGCAACCCAGTTTCACGGTGCCGCCTACCAGAGCATAGGCAACCTTGACCTGAAATTTAACGATACAGAAAATTATACAGAGTATTACAGGGAACTGGATATTGAAAAGGCTCTATTTACTACATCATTTAAAGTTAATGGCATTACCTACACACGTGAGGTTTTTGCCACGCAACCCGCACAGGTTATTGTAATAAAGCTATCTGCTGATAAAAAAGGCATGATTGATTTTACAGCAGGGTTTAACGGGGAACTTGCACAATCATCAAAATCCATAAATAACCATACGCTTGAAATGAGTGGCATATCAGGCACACATGAAGGTGTACAGGGTCAGGTAAAATATAATGCCCGTGCACGCATAATAAATTCTGGCGGGAGTACAAATATTGATGGAAATGCTATAAAAGTACATGGCGCTGATGAAGTTGTAATACTGGTTTCTATTGCAACAAATTTTAGCGATTATAAAAAACTGGCAGAAGACGAAGTAAAAAAATGTGACGGATATCTTACCTCAGCTGCAAAACCCTATCCAGAGCTATTAAACAACCACATCAAAGCTTACCAAAAGTACTTTAACCGAGTATCTTTTGATTTGGGAACCTCTGCTGCTGCAAAACGGCCAACTGATGAGCGGATTAAAAATTTTGCTTCGACTTATGATCCTGAACTGGTTTCGTTATACTACCAGTTTGGGCGTTACCTTTTAATCTGCTCTTCGCAACCCGGTGGCCAGCCCGCCAACCTGCAGGGCATATGGAACGGAAGCATACACCCGGCCTGGGACAGCAAGTATACCATAAACATAAACACAGAGATGAACTACTGGCCGGCAGAAAAGTGCAACCTGCCAGAGATGCATGAACCGCTGGTACAAATGGTAAAAGAGCTTGCCGAAACCGGGCATGAAACTGCCCGCATAATGTATAGCAGCAATGGTTGGGTAGCCCACCACAATACTGACCTTTGGCGTATAACCGGAGTGGTAGATTTTGCAAATGCCGGGCAATGGCCTATGGGTGGGGCATGGCTCTCGCAACACCTTTGGGAAAAATATCTTTATAGTGGCGATGTGGCGTACCTTAAATCGGTATATCCTGTATTAAAATCGGCCTGTGAATTTTATAAAGACTTTTTAATAGAAGAGCCTACACACAAATGGCTTGTGGTAAGCCCCTCAATATCTCCCGAAAATATACCGCAGGGGCACCAGGGCAGTGCGCTTTCGGCTGGTACAACCATGGATAACCAGCTTGTTTTTGATTTATTTTCTAAAACGATTAAGGCAACTGCCATACTGCAACAGGATAAAGGTTTTGCTATTGAACTTGAACAATTAAAAGACCGCCTGCCCCCTATGCAAATTGGCCGTTATGGGCAATTGCAGGAATGGATTGGCGATTGGGATGACCCCGAAGATAAACATAGGCACGTATCACATTTATACGGTTTATTTCCGGGCAACCAGATATCACCATATACTACCCCTAAACTTTTTGATGCTGCACGCACGGTTCTTATTCACCGCGGAGATGTTTCAACCGGGTGGTCTATGGGATGGAAAGTAAATTTATGGGCTAAATTACTGGATGGCAATCATGCATTAAAACTTATAACCGACCAGCTTACACTGGTAGATCCGGTTAATTCAGGCCATAGTGGCGGCACCTACCCCAACCTGTTTGATGCCCATCCGCCATTTCAGATTGATGGTAACTTTGGCTGCACATCTGGTATTACCGAAATGCTGTTACAAACCCAAAATGGCCAGATAGACATACTCCCTGCCCTGCCGGATGCCTGGAAGGACGGAAGCATTAGCGGCTTAAGAACTTACGGAGGTTTTGAAGTAAGCCTGGCATGGAAAGATAACAAAGCCACCGAAATTACTATTACATCCCTTTTAGGAGGCAATTGCCGTATTAATGTACCTAACCCGGTACAGCTAAAGGGCAAACAAAAATTAAACCCGGCAAAAGGAAACAACCCAAATGCCTTTTTTGAAACACCAAATATAAAAGAGCCGCTTGTTGCTGCTTCGGCAAGCCTTGCCCCTGTTACCCTCAAACAAACTTATACGTATGATTTTGAAACCGAGGCAGGAAAAACCTATACCCTAACTAGTAAACAACAGAATTAAAAATTAAATTTCATAAACCAAATTCAAAAAATCAATGAAAAGAATAGTAGTCCTTTTTTCTGCATTAGCAGCGTTAACTACGTCAGCTCAGGGAAATAAAAAAATCAAGGAAAAAGATATGCCCCTGTTCACACAATTTACTTATGAGGGCAATGATGCAATTTATAAAGAAAATCCACTGAAAGACAATGAGTTTTACAGCCCTATATTACAAGGATGTTACCCTGATCCGAGTATCACACGTAAAGGAAATGACTATTATCTTGTAAATTCATCTTTTGCCATGGTACCGGGGGTGCCCATTTTTCATTCAACCGATTTGGTAAACTGGAAACAGATAGGGCATGTATTAGACAGACCAAGCCAGTTAAAAGTAGAAGACTCCCGTATTTCGGGCGGGGTATATGCACCGGATATTAAATACAACCCTAATAACGATACTTTTTATATGATTACTACCGAAATTGCCGGTAATATGGGCAATATTGTAGTAAAAACAAAAGATCCGCTTAAAGGCTGGAGTGACCCTGTAAAACTTGCTTTTGACGGTATAGACCCATCGCTGTTTTTTGATGATAATGGTAAAGCCTACTTAGTGCATAATGATGCACCCCCCGCAGGCACCGAACAATACCAGGGGCACCGCGTGATTAAAATGTGGGATTATGATGTGGAAAACGACCGTGTAGTACCGGGATCTGACCGTATTATTGTAAATGGTGGCGTAGATATTACACAAAAACCCATTTGGATTGAAGGTCCCCACTTATATAAAAAAGACGGCCGTTATTATCTTATGTGCGCCGAAGGTGGTACCGGTGGCTGGCATAGTGAAGTAATTTTTGTAAGCGATAAAGCAACCGGGCCTTTTATACCTGCCGCTAATAACCCGATACTAACACAGCGTTATTTTGCCAAAGACAGGAAAAATAAAGTAGACTGGGCCGGGCATGCCGACCTTGTTGACACTCCTGAAGGAGACTACTACGGGGTGTTTCTTGCGGTACGCCCTAATGAGAAACAACGCGTAAACACAGGCAGAGAAACCTTTATGCTACCGGTTGACTGGAGTGGTGAATTCCCGGTATTTCAAAATGGCTTGGTGCCGCTTAAACCGATAATAAAAATGCCTGAAGGGGTAACCAACCAAACCGGTAAAAACGGTTTTATGCCGAACGGCAACTTTACTTTTACAGACAATTTTACTGCTGATAAGCTTGATTACAGGTGGATAGGCGAACGTAACTGGAGAGAAAATTTTGTAGTAAAAGACAAAAACGGTATCCGTATAAATCCTTCAGAAAACACCATTAAAGCCAAAGCACCCATATCAACCCTGTTTTACAGGCAACAACATGCCGCTTTCAGCGCTGAAACAACCCTGCAGTACAAACCAAAATCAGAAAAAGACATTGCCGGGCTGGTATGCTACCAAAGTGAAACATTTAATTATGTTTTCGGCCTGACAAAAAAAGGTAATGATTATTATATGGTCCTGCAAAGAACAGAAAAAGGAGCTTCTAAGCTATTAGCCAGCGAAAAGGTAACTTTAGAAAAATCTGTTACATTAAAAGTAACTGCCAATGGTGATGACTATAATTTTAACTATGCTATTGATGGTAAAGAATATAAAAACCTTGGCGGTACCGTTTCAGGTGATATATTATCTACTGATGTAGCCGGTGGTTTTACAGGCAGCCTTATAGGCTTATACGCTACTTCCGAAAATGATATCCAGCCATAAATTTATAGGTATGAAATCAAATTGCAATTCAATATTATTCTGGCTAATCCTGTTACTCTCGGCAAGTGCGCCTGCCCAACAGGGCAAGGCACACAACCCCATACTTTATGCAGATGTGCCGGATATGTCTATAATTCGTGTGAGTGATGTTTATTATATGAGCAGCACTACCATGCACATGAGCCCCGGTGTACCGATAATGAAATCGGACGACCTTGTAAACTGGCATTTGGTGAGTTATGCTTATGATGAACTCGTAGATAATGATGCGATGAACCTTGATAACGGGCAGAGTACCTACGGCAGGGGTTCGTGGGCCAGTAGCCTGCGCTACCACAACGGCATATATTACGTATCAACTTTTGCGGCAACCAGTGGTAAAACACATGTTTATTCCACAAAAGATATAGAAAACGGACCGTGGAAGGCTGTTGAATTTGAACCCGTTATGCATGACCATTCACTTTTTTTTGATGATGACGGCAAAGTATATATGCTCTATGGCACAGACAACCTTACTTTGGTTGAGCTAAAACCAGATGTTAGCGGCATAGTACCGGGAACAGAAAAAGTAGTGGTTGAAAAAGCCAGCGCACCTGCCGGGGATAATATTATGCTAAAAGCCGAAGGTTCGCAATTGTTTAAAATTAATGGAAAATATTATTTGTTTAATATAACATGGCCCAGGGGGGGTATGCGTACGGTAGTGATACACCGTGCTGATAAAATAACCGGCCCTTATGAAGGCCGCCTTGGTCTACAGGATTTGGGCGTTGCACAGGGTGGGCTTATAGATACCCCAAATGGCGATTGGTATGCGTATCTTTTCAGGGATAATGGCGCTGTTGGGCGTATACCTTACCTTGTTCCTGTTACATGGAAAGATAACTGGCCGGTATTGGGTGAAAATGGAAAAGTACCCGAAACACTCAACCTTCCTGCCAATAAATCACTAATACCGGGTATTGTGCATTCTGACGAGTTTGAACGAAAAAAAGGAGAGGCCGACCTGCCATTGGTCTGGCAATGGAACCATAACCCCGATAATACATTATGGTCAGTTACTAAAAGAAAAGGTTTTTTACGTTTAGCCACAGGCAGGACAGATACTGAACTTACACAGGCTAAAAACACCCTTACACAACGTACTATTGGCCCGGTATGTACCGGCACTACCGCTGTAGATGTATCTCATAGTAACGATGGAGATTTTGCAGGCCTATGCCTTTTGCAAAAAAATTACGGGCAACTGGGAGTAAAAACTGAGGGTAAAAATAAGTTTATAGTTTTTATAAATGCAAGTAGTGGCGAACCCATTGAAGATGCCCGTATGCCCTTAACCCAAAACACTGTATATTTTAAAGCAGAGTGCAATTTTACCGATAGAAAAGATACAGCAATTTTTTATTACAGCCTTGACAATAAAAACTGGAAAACAATAGGCTCGCCGCTTAAAATGGCGTATACCCTGCCCCATTTTATGGGGTATCGCTTTGGGCTATTTAACTATGCTACTAAAAATGCAGGAGGCTATGCCGATTTTGATTATTTCAGGATAGAAGATTCCATCTCAAAAAAGTAATAGTGTGAAAAAATTTAAATTAAATAAATTATCCGCCATTGCAATACTGCTTACAAATAGTATTGCAATGGCACAAAACCCTATCATAAGAGACCAATATTCTGCCGATCCGTCTGCAAGGGTATTTGGAAACAAAGTGTACCTGTTCCCCTCTCATGATATTCCGCCATATACCAATAAAAACCATGAAAACTGGTTTTCGATGGAAGATTACCATGTATTTTCGTCTGAGAATCTCACAGACTGGACAGATCACGGCATAGTAGTAACACAAAATAAAGTTCCCTGGGTAAAACCAGACAGCTTTAGCATGTGGGCCCCCGATTGTATTGAACGCAATGGCAAGTATTATTTTTATTTCCCTTCTACCCCTAAAGACAGCACTGTAGCCCGCGGGTTTACAGTTGGCGTAGCCATAGCAGATAAACCCGAAGGCCCATACAAAGCACAGGAAAAACCTATTGCAGGCGTTAAAGGCATAGACCCAAATGTTTTTATAGATAAAAACGGGCAGGCGTACCTGTATTGGTCTCAGGGTAATATTTATGCTGCCAAATTAAAAGAAAACATGCTGGACCTGGACTCTGAACCGGTGATTTTAGCAGATTTGCCAACCAAGGGACTAAAAGAAGGCCCTTACCTTTTTGAACGGAACGGTATCTATTACCTTACCTATCCGCATGTTGAAAATAAAACCGAACGGCTGGAATATGCTGTTGGAGATAACCCGCTTGGCCCTTTTACTGTAACCGGGGTAATAATGGATGAATCACCTACAGGCTGCTGGACAAACCACCATTCTGTTATCCAGTTCAAAAAACAATGGTACCTGTTTTACCATCATAACGATTTATCGCCAGAGTTTGATAAGAACCGGTCGGTGCGTATAGACAGCCTATCATTTAATACTGATGGGACCATAAAAAAAGTAATCCCAACATTGCGAGGGGTAGGTTTAACCGATGCCAGAACTGAAATACAGATAGACCGTTACAGCGCCATAGGCGGTGGGGCTTCTGTAGCTTTTCTTAATCATGATGATGCATTTAAAGGCTGGAAAACAGTCTTTGCCAAAGCAGGCGCATTTGTACAGTATAATGCCGTAGATTTTGGCAGTAAAAAGCTAAAAAAACTAACTGTAAAAGCACTTGCTGATAAAGGGGCAACTATAGAAATACGGATTGATGCTATTGATGGGCCGTTATTAGCCACCGTTAAGTTAAACGATATACAACAATGGGATACTATAACATCACCAATTACAAAATTTGCTGCAGGCGTACATAACCTTTATGTAATATCCAAAGGAGATAATACTGCCCAAGTAGACTGGGTATCTTTTAATTAATTCAGTGAAATTAAAATTACGGGGTTATCCACCTGTTTATAAATCACATTGTATACATATTTTTATCCTATATCAATATAAATACCTTTCGATTGTAAAAAACGGAAGGCAGATTTACGAATACGTTTTAGCTGAATACCCTGAAAAAATGTTTAATTACTAAAATTTCGGAGTAATATTGAGTTTTAAATAATTTTATTCGTTAATAAAACAAACAACTATAAATGAGCATTTTAGACTCTTTTTCACTTAAAGAAAAAGTAATAGTGGTAACCGGTGGTACTGGTGTTTTGGGAGAATCTTTTATAAAAGCTATTGCTGAAGCAGGCGGCAAAATTGCCGTTTTGGGGCGTAATAAAGAACGTGCCGAAGAACGTGTTAAACAGGCACAACAAGCAGGTGGCGAGGCCATTGCGGTACTTACTGATGTTATGAATAAAGAGGATGTAATTAGGGCTAAAAATGAAATTTTAGAACATTTTGGTACTATAGACGGGCTTGTAAATGCCGCTGGTGGCAACATACCCGGCGCTACCATAGGGCCTGATGATAATTTATTTGATGCCAACGTAGGTGACTCTATAAAAGCTATTGAACTTAACCTGTATGGTACTATAATACCCACGCATATTTTTGGCAAAACCATTGCCGAAAAAGGTAAAGGCTCAATAATTAATATATCTTCACTGGCAGCCAGCCGTTCTATAACAAGGGTTATGGGGTATAATGTAGCCAAACACGGAGTTGACGGATATACAAAATGGATGGCGGCAGAGCTTGCCCTGCGCTATGGAGATAAAGTGCGTATTAATGCTATAGCACCAGGCGTTTTTTTAACAGAGCAAAACCGTGCGCTACTTACCAATCCTGACGGAAGTTTTACCAGCAGGGCGCAGAAATTTGTAAACAACACACCTTATTCCCGCCTTGGTGACCCGCAGGAGCTTGAAGGCACACTGGTATACTTATTAAGTGACGCTTCTTCTTTCGTTTCGGGAGAAACTATTTTTGTTGATGGTGGCTTTAATGCCTGGAGCGGTGTTTAATATTATTTTAGACAAATTATGAGTACAACACATAAACTTGAACAAACCTGGCGGTGGTATGGCCCGGATGATACGGTTAGCCTTCAGGATGTGAAACAGGCAGGCGCTACAGGAATAGTTTCTGCCCTGCACCATGTGCCACACGGCGCAATATGGACTGTTGATGAAATAAGTAAACGAAAAAAACAGATTGAAGATGCCGGATTAGTATGGTCGGTAGTAGAAAGTGTACCGGTGCATGAGGCTATAAAAACACGTAGCAGTGATGCTGAAAAATATCTTGATAATTACAGGCAGTCGCTAAAAAACTTAAGTGCATGTGGGTTAAAAACCGTATGCTATAACTTTATGCCGGTGCTCGACTGGACACGTACACAGCTTGACCTTGAAATGACAGACGGCTCTAAAGCGCTGTATTTTAACTGGCCTGACCTTGCCTATTTTGATATTTATGTGCTTCAACGCAAAGGTGCTGAAAATGATTATGATGAAGCTATATTGAAAGCTGCTGCCGAAAGAAAGGAAACCATTACACCGGAAGAAAAATCGGTACTGGAAGAAATTGTGCTGATGGGCGTTCCCGGTGAAGATAGTATCACTCTGGAAAACCTTCAGCAAAGTATTGATACCTACCAGGCAATAGGTTTTGATGGCTTAAGGCAAAACCTCTTATACTTTCTTACCTCAATTGCCGATGTTTGTAAAGAAGAAGGCATTAAAATGACCATCCATCCGGATGACCCTCCTTACCCAATTTTAGGCCTGCCACGCATTGCCAGTAATAAGGAAGACCTTGAGTTTATTATTAATGGTGTAAACGAAGATTTTAACGGCATCTGTTTTTGTACCGGCTCATTAGGCGCCGGAAAACATAATGATATCCCGTCTATTTTTGAGGCAGTTAAAAATCGTGTAAACTTTATACACCTGCGCAATGTAAAGAAAGATGAACAGGGCAATTTTTATGAGGCCGACCATCTTGATGGCGATGTAAATATGTACCACATTATGAAAGCCATTGTTGCCGAAAACCAAAAACGTACTACACCTATTCCCTTCAGGCCAGACCACGGGCACCAGATGTTAGATGACCTGAATAAAACCACCCACCCCGGATATTCTGCCATTGGCAGGTTACGTGGCCTTGCGGAACTTCGCGGCCTTGAACTGGGTATTATGGGAGCATAAAATACTGACTAAGCATGTCTTACTTTTTAAAAGATAATTTCATTTTAGCATCAGATACGGCAGAACAGCTATATTATGGCTTTGCTGAAAAAATGCCTGTAATAGACTATCATTCGCATCTTTCGCCGGAAGCCATATCTATAAATAAAAAGTTTGAGAATATTACCGATATATGGCTGAAAGGCGACCATTATAAATGGAGGGCCATGCGTGCACTGGGTATAGATGAAAAGTATATAACCGGCAGTGCCACAGATTATGAAAAGTTTGAAAAGTGGGCACAAACCGTTCCTTACACAGTGCGTAATCCACTTTTTCACTGGACACACATGGAGCTGAAAAACCCATTTGGCATTACAGAACTGCTTAATACACAAAGTGCTGAAAGGATATATAAAGATACTTCTGAAAAGTTACAGCAAGACGCTTTTTCTACACAGGGATTATTACAGCATTTTAACGTAGCAATGGTAGGCACTACCGATGATCCCACAGATTCACTGGAGCATCATTTTAAAATTAAAGAAAGTGGCTTTGGTGTTAAGGTACTCCCCTCCTTCCGGCCTGATAAAATATTTGCTATAGATAGTGGTGATAACTTCCGGGAATATGTAAAGAAATTAGGTACTGCTTCGGGGGTTACAATCACCGATTTTGAGTCGCTGCTGGCAGCTTATGCCAACCGTGTAAAGTATTTCCATAGTGCAGGATGTGCAGCTTCAGACCACGGCCTTACTGCTATTCCGCCTAAAGGAAAACATGATAAAGCAAAAATTGAAAATGCTTTTAAAGCTGTGCTTAATGGAAATGATACCCAGGGAGCCGAAATAAAAGACGCTTTTTCTTTTTATATACTTGCTGAACTTTGTAAGATGTACCATGATAAAGGGTGGGCGCAACAGTTTCACCTGGGGTCGTTACGCAACAGCAATGCCCATAAAGTAGCTGTACTTGGCCCTGATACAGGCTATGATACAATTGGTGATTATAAGCAGGCAGAAACGCTTTCAGCACTCTTTAACTACCTTGAAAGCGAAGGAAAGCTTGCAAAAACCATAATTTATAACCTAAACCCCGCTGATAATACTATGTTCGCTGCCATGATTGGTAATTTTCAGGGAGAAGGCATTAAAGGCAAAATACAATTTGGCTCTGGCTGGTGGTTTTTAGACCAGTTAGACGGTATGACAAAGCAACTAAACGCTTTATCTAACCAAGGGCTAATCAGTACGTTTATAGGTATGCTTACGGATTCCAGAAGCTTTTTATCGTATTCAAGGCATGAATATTTCCGCAGGTTGCTGTGCAACCTTTTTGCCGAAGATATAAATAAAGGTTTTATACCAAATGATATTAACTGGATGGGTTCTGTAATATCAGATATATGCTACAACAACGCCAAAACGTATTTTGGGCTATAAGTCTTTCACAATTTGTATCTTTTTTACGATAGTGTTGTGGACTTTCTTATCTGTATAGAAGTTTCCAGTAAAATTGTTTCTTCCACCTGTGTTTTCTTGCCAGTGGTGGCTTCCAGGTCTATTAGCTCTATGAGTTTTTTCAGAGCCAGGTACCCCATATCTTTCGCAGGCTGACGTATGGTTGAAAGCGCCGGGTTTAACGAAAAAGCAATATCGGTATTTGCAAAACCTATCACCGCTATATCTTCCGGTACATTTATACCCAGGTTGGCCAATATGCCTAAAGAACGCATTGTAATAGTATCAGTAGCGCCAAAAATAGCATTTGGCATAATATTCTGTTTCTTTAATTCCAATAAAGATGAACTTATTTTTTCATCAATCTCATCTACATTTTCTAAATTACAATACACCATATAACGCGGATTTATAGGAATATCAAGGTTTTTAAGAGCCTTTTTAAATCCCTGTATCCTTTGGTTATTTTCACCAAATTTGTCCCCAGTTATAAATAAAATCCTCTTTCTGTTTATAGTTATAAGGTGTTGGGTAGCTTCAAGCGCACCCCTGTATTCATTAACACCAATTTTAGTAGTTTTTAAATCGGGGTTTATCCTGTCAAACAAAACAACAGGGCAATGGTTTTCATGGATATAATTTATATATTCTGAATTAGAAACTTCACTAACAGGAGAAAGCAAAATTCCGTCTACCCCTTTGGAAACCAAGGCATCAAGGCTAGCTTTTTCTGTGTCTATATTTTCAAAACTCTGCATAATAATAATATCATAGCCGGCCTCAAAAGAGGCTTTATGTATGCCATCTAGAATTTGAGCCAGAAATGTACTGCTAAAATAAGAGCTAACAATAACACCAATTGAGTTTGTCTGGCCTATTTTAAGGCTCTTTGCCAAGCGGTTTGGCTTATATTTATGTTCATTAGCATAGTCTATAACAATTTTTCTGGTCTCAGGGCTTATTTCATAGCTGTTGTTAAGTGCTTTAGAAATAGTTGACACAGAGAAGTTAAGTGCCTTTGCAATATCTTTTATGGTAATATTAGCCATTTTGTGTATATCTGTTATAATCTGCCTGACAACTTATAGTCATTTGTACAATAATACAAAATATTTCAATAAATTAAAATTTAGGACATTTTTTATAAAATAATAAATTATACCCTGAAAATTAATGTATTTTATTAAACAGATTTAATCTTTAAAAATAAGTTATTCTAATTTTATTAACCTAATATAACTAAAAAAGCCCGCAACATAATGTTGCAGGCTTTAAATATTAAAAAACACAAATTATTAATTGTAACCAGGGTTTTGATATGCCGCTTTATCACCTGTCATTGCATCAATTTGTCCCTGCGGTATTGGGCGCAGGTAAAAATGAGTTTCAATAGTACGCTGGAATGTTTCTGGTGTATGAGCATAAAGAGCTGAACCACAAATTGTGTAAGTTGCTGCTTTTTCTCCCCATTTCTGTGTACGTACAAGGTCAAACCAACGGTGACCCTCTCCGTAATATTCACGTGAAAGCTCATCAAGTATATAATCAACATCTATAACAGCAGGTGTAGCAGCTGTCATTTCGGCACTATGGTCTTCAATTCTTACCTCATTTGCGTTGTTATCAAAACGCCACATACCGGCACGTGCACGTATTACATTAATTAAATCCCTGGCACTCATGCTACCCGTTGCACCTTTAACGGCAGCCTCGGCAGCAACAAAGTAAAATTCAGAGAATTTTGCAATATTAAACGGACGTGTACTACCTGCGTTAGGCTGTCCTAATCCATCAGCATTATCAGTACGGTAAGGTCCCAGTTTCCATAGTCCGGGATATGTAAGACGGCTAATACCTTGTGGATTAATAACCCAATCAGCCCTGCCTGGTAGTTTACCGGCACCAATATTACTTATATTAGGTGAATAGTCTACAGCTTGTGCAGGCTCTTCATCAAGAAAAGTCAGGATGGCATCTCCAGGATATACTGGTAAAGAGTTTGCGTTATATAATACATCATTAGCAACGCCTCCTTTAGGCCAGTTACCACGATATGTAGTAGTAAATGTACCATCATAACGCGAATCATCAACTTTATTTGCAAAAGTGTTTGTAACTACCTCTATTGTTGGGCACATACGTGTCCATGGACGTCCAAGTGGCTGTGCAGCTTCGCGCTGTACAGAGTTTACAAGTGTAGTTTGCGCAGGGTCTTCAGCACTTTTAAGGTTTGTATAATTCCATGTCATCATCCAGCCGGCAAAGTTATCCGGCGCACCACCACTGCCATAATTAAGGTCTCCACCATTATAATAAGCACTTTCCTCTGTATGGTCTGCATACAACATTATTTCACTGTTACGGTCATTTTCTGCCACGTTAACATCATAATAAGTTGGTTGTAATGAATATCCACCAGGATTATTTATACCTTCCATAGCCATATCATAAGCATGTTGAAAATACCATTGTGCATCATGCCCGTCAGGGTCTGTACGTGTAGTTTCAGGGTACGTAGGTATGTTATTAGGGTTTTGCAACCACCAACCATAAGTAAGGTAAGCTTTAGCCAAATAAAGGCGTGCTACTGTTTTTGTAACAGTACCTGTTAAACGCGGGGCATCAGGCAGGTTTTCAATAGCTGTCATCAAGTCAGGGAAAATAGCTTTTGTATATACCTCCGGAACTGTATTCCGCGTTGACTCTGTTGATGGAGTTGTGTTAAAAGCAAGTTCCCCAGATCCTAAATCTAAAGGCACTCCTCCAAATGTCTGTACCAACAAGAAGTAATCAAAGGCGCGGAAAAAATTCGCCTCTGCAAGTAGTGATGCCGAAGCGCCTGCTTCTGCACCATACTCTAATACACCATTGGCACTGTTTATATTTCTGAAACATTCACCCCAAATAGCATCGGTACGGCTTGTGCTGGGGGTAATCTGGCCTACACCAGACATGTCCATATCCTTAAAATTACCATCTGCACTTTGTGCATATGTAGCTTCATCAGTACCTGTTTCACAAGTATTATAATAATAAGCCTGTCCGTACATCTGGCGTAAATGGGCATAAAAACCCGTTACACCGCCATTAACACCTTCTTCTGTCCTAAAAAATTCCGGGGTATAAGTAGCACGGGGTGTTTCATCTAAAATGTCTTTACTACATCCAACAGCCAATAACGCTGACATAGATGCTAGTAAAAAGGGTTTAAAATTTATTCTTTTCATTGCTTTTTAATTTAAAATGTTACGTTTAACCCAAATACAAAATTACGTGTATTAGGTGCATTAGTACCCACAACTAATATCCTGTTGTTATAACCTGATACAGCCTGGTTTTGATCTCCATAAGAGTTTGGCTCAGGATCTAAACCGGTTTCTTTATGATAAGGAGAAGAAATTATCCATGGATTTTGTAACGTTGCATAAAGCCTAAGTCTTTCAAAACCTGCTTTTTTGATAAAATCCTGAGTAAAATTATATCCTAATGTTATAGTACGTATTTTTACATAAGAGGCATCAAAATAGCCTAATGTACTACCGTACTTAGGATTGTCGCCACTACGTGGCCCTGCAGGGTTCGGGTATCTTGCATCAGTATTTTCAGGTGTCCAGTAATCTACATCTACGTTACCCCTACGGCCATTTAAAAGATTTAAGTAACCACCAGAACCATATAAAGTACTAATTAGTATACCACCACTCTGGAAACCACCTACAATGTTAAGATCGAATCCTTTGTAGCTCATATTAGTATTAAAACCACCCTGAAAATCTGGGTTTACGTCCAATACCTGGCGGTCATCAGCGCCAATAGCTCTTACAGGTGTACCGTCTTCATTATATTCACCGGTATATTCTACTTTAATCATACCAACTGTTCCTCCTGGCTCAAGTATATCCAGGTAAGGATCACCTTCTTGCCATAACCCTATATTTTTATAATCATAGATTGAATTTATCGAATGGCCTACAAACCAACCTTGACCTTCATTTCTATCAGTACCATTAGATAATGATGTTATCTCATTTTTATTGGCATATATATTGAAACCTGCCGATAAGCTAAAACCATTAGGATTATCTATAATAAGGCCGTTGGCAGAAAACTCAATACCTTTGTTTTGTGTATTGGCAGCATTATCAGTATAGCTACCCAAACCTGATGAACCAGGAAGACCTACGCCAACAAGTACATCACTTGTTTTCATAACATAGTATTCTATCGAACCTGAAAGACGGTTGTTAAATAAGCCATAGTCAATAGCATAGTTCCATCCTTCTGTATATTCCCATCCTAAATCTGGGCTTGGCGCTTCAGAAACATAGTAACCTGTTAAAAATACATCGCTGTAATTATATGGCCTTGATGATAGCAAACCAAGTGTTTTATATGGATTTATTGCCTGGTTGGCTGTCTGTCCATAACCCACCCTTAACTTTAACTGATTAATAGACTTAACACCGCTCATAAATGATTCGTTAGCGATATTCCAACCAGCAGATAGTGCAGGGTAGCTATGCCATTTATTTCCTGGCGCTAATACTGAAGATCCGTCAGAACGATAACTGGCATTAAACATATAACGTCCGTCATAAGAATATGTAACACGCCCCATATATGAGGTTAGGCCTCTTTTATAGTATCCCTGGTTATTGGGGTCTGCTACAACAGGCTCATCAGTACGTCCAAGGTTATAAAATTGGAAGGCATCTGAAGCAATGTTAGTAGTAGAAAAAGCAGAGCTGTTAAATTTTTCCTGTTGTGCAGAATATAAAGCAAGAGCGCTTACACTGTGCTTTTCACCAAAAATACGATCGTATGACAGTATGTTTTCAGCCGTCCAGGTTGTATTAATTGATTGGTTGATATTAGCATTAGAAACCGTAGCTTCATTAAAGTCAAAAACACCTGCACCTTCATAATAACCACCAAAAGAAACACGTAAGTTACCACCAAGATTAAGGCGATATTTTAGCCCTTCTACACCAGGCACTTTAACTTCTGCATAAGCACTGTTATAAGAAGCATAGGCCCTATTCTGGTTAACATATTTATCACCCAATGCTTCAAGTGTGCTCCTGGTATTTACCCAAGACTGATCTGCAGCTGTTTCTATAGCCCTCCTAGGATTGCCATCTTCATCATAAGGACTTGCAAGCGGTGATTGCGAAAGTACTCCATATAAACCTGTACCATTGTCGGTTACAGAATAGTTACTGTTAGTTGTAACACCAACTCTAATATAATCTCCTATTTGTTGATCTAATGCACCGAACAAAGAAAGACGTTGGTAGTCCTGCAAAGGCACTACACCCTCATCTTTATAATAGGTAGTACTAAAGGTGTAGTTACCTTTAGCCGTACCACCCGTTACATTAAGGTGATGGTTTTGTGTTACACCCGTTTTGTAATATAAATCTTGCCAGTTAGTATTTACATCATCAAATTCATCAGGTCCATTAGTATAAAGGTTTGCAGCAGCACGTAACTTAACAAGTTCCGGGCCGCTCATCATTGGGTACTCCCTGGCAGTCCTCACACCAAAATATGAATTATAGCTAAACTGAGCTTCCTGGCCTACCGCGCCTTTTTTAGTAGTTATTAAAATAACACCATTAGAACCTCGAGAACCGTATACAGCCGTTGCAGAAGCATCTTTAAGTACATCAATACTTTTAATATCATCTGAATTAATATCTGTAATAGATCCTGAAAACGGAATACCATCAAGAACAATTAACGGGTTATTACTACCTGTAAGAGAGCGTACACCACGAATACGTATCTGCATGGCAGCACCCGGGCGTGAATCTGTCTGGTTTATCTCAACGCCGGGTAAACGGCTCTGCATTGCCTGTGTAATGTTTGGCGCAGGCATTTCGCGCAGGTTGTCTCCAGAAATAGAAGCAACCGAACCGGTTACCGCTTCTTTTTTCTGAGTACCATAACCTATTACTACAACCTCATCAAGTAACTTTGTATCGGGTTGCATTGAAATGTTAACAGTACTTTCTGTTACTAAAACTTCCTGAGGTAAAAAACCAACAGAAGAAAATACAAGAACAGAGTTTTGAGGAACACTTATACTGTAATTACCGTCAAAATCGGTAGCTGTTGAGTTTGATGTTCCTTTAATTGTAACCAAAACGTCTGGTATTCCCATATTGTCATCCGAAGAGATAACTTTACCAGTAACAGTAGTGTTCTGGCCTTGGGCAAAACCAAATTGCGTTGTAAAAATTAGCGTGAATAATAGTATCAGGTGCTTAGACTTAATTGATACTTTGTAGAGTTTCTCCATAAAATTTAGACTAGTTAGTTATTAAATAAATTAACGTTTGTGTGTTGATTCAATTTACTGTTTCATATCATAAATCTCTTTTTTAATTAAACTAAAACGATTTCGTAATTAAAGCATGAATATTCCAGAATTTTTAAAATTACATGGCAATCATTATAATGATGACCTAAAAATAAACTTTCATGGAAATTCTACAAGCAAATTTTTGTACATAATCTAAAAGTAACACAACCTACTTATAGTGAATAAGACCAAAAGTAGAATTTTCTTTTTTACTCATCAATAATCAACTCAAAAAAGCTACGAATACGTTTTAGTTGAAAATTACGTTAATAATGTTTATATTAAAAAAATAAATGTTAATTTAGTATTTCATATTTTTTTCAATCTAAAAATATGTTTTCCTCAAAAATATAAGTTTTATTTACAGTATTAATTTATAAGCATAAAAAACTACCCCTGAAAAGAGATAGTTTTTTTTACTTGTATTTAACAACATATAAATAACATATATTACCTCAAAATTGTTTCTTCATAATAGCTTAAAGGTTTATTTGGCTTCTCTAGCCCCTTTGGTATAGGCATTCCGGAAAATGTTTGAAAATAGAGCACACACCCATTTCTCCAAAACACAGCTTCCCATTCCTGTTCTTCCATTAGTGTTTTTACTTTTTCAAAACGCTCACTATCTATATAGGGCTGCATACCTTCCCAGGTTTTCTGCATGTTTCTAACCTCTTTAACCCCATCATAATAATGATAGCACATTTCATCCCAAAGCGTATTACCTGATTTCATTTCATACGTCCACGGCACATGGTGGAACCAAAGTAACAAATTCTCAGGGCAGGTTTCAAGTGAATTAAATTTATCTCTTACAGGCGGAAAATACTGAGATACAGCATTAGAGCCTGTAGTACTACGATCAAAACCTACCCCATCCTTATCGGCTCTGTGATAGTAGGTAGATTTCCAGTTAGGCTGTGCTGCCCTGTCAACCCATGGGCCAGGGCCCCTGTGGCTGGCATAGCCCATAATATGGTGAAGCCCAAGTGGTGTCATATAATTGACAGTAGTTTCTCTTGAGTTCAGCATAATATCCTCTACAGGATTTATAAATGCTTCTGTATTGGTAAATGTCATACGTATCCAGTCATTTGCTATATCTGCAGACGAAGCTTCCGGGTCCCAGGCAAGCCTGCCAAGTGCATACCAGTTAGACTGTGCAAATGGGTGGCCACACCAGTTTCTGGAGTTTCCTATATTAGACACCCCGGCCATACCTGTTAGTTTCTTTGTGGTAAGTTCGCCTTCAATCACTTTTGCCACAGTACTGCCTTTTCCTTTAGAATAGGTATCAGAATCTAAAACTTCTTCATACAACGGTGCAAGAAAAACCAGGTGGTTTGCAAAGCCAAGGTATTCTTGCGTAACCTGAAACTCCATCATTAGCGATGTATTTGGCATCGCTCCGAATAAAGGCGAAAAAGGTTCGCGCGGCTGAAAATCAATAGGGCCGTTTTTTATCTGTACCAATACATTATCATCAAAATCACCGTCAAGGGGTTTAAAGCTGTCATAAGCCTGTAAAACCCTGTCTTCAGTAGGGCTGCTGTTATATACAAACGCTCTCCACATTACAACACCATTATGGGGCTTTAGTACCTTTGCAAGCATATTGGCCCCATCAGCATGATTACGCCCATAATCCTGTGGCCCCGGTTGCCCTTCAGAATTTGCTTTAACAAGGTAACCTCCAAAATCAGGAATATACTTATAAATTTCAGCGGTTTTGGCCTGCCACCATTTAATTACCTCAGGATCTAAAGGATCAGCTGTTTTAAGGCCGCCCAACCGTATTGGCGCGCTAAAAGAAATTGATAAATATACTTTTACCCCATATGGCCTGAATACATCTGCCAGTACTTTAACTTTAGGCAGGTATTCTTCGGTCATTATTAAGGGGTTAGAATTTACATTATTAATTACTGCTCCATTTATGCCAATAGAAGCATTTGCCCTTGCATAATCTGTATAGCGGGGATCTACTACACCGGGTAATTCATCCCATTTCCAAAGTGATTTTCCTGCATAACCGCGCTCTATGCTTCCATTAAGGTTATCCCAGTGATTTAAAAGCCTTAAATCAAGCTTTGGTACACTTGTTATAGATAACTTATCAGTCGGTGTATTGGTTTGCAGCAATTTCAAAAAATGAAAAACACCATACATAGCACCTATATCGGTATTTGCTGTAATTAGTGTACATTTCTTTTTATTTATGGTAACTGACCTGATTATAAAGCCTTCTTTACCAACCGACTGTAACTCATTACCAAGGTCTATATACATTTTTCCGGTAGAGATAATAATACTACCGTCATTTATAGAGTTTACTTTATCAATTTTTTTGTCAAGTAAAAGAGGTAAAGCCTTTTTAAGCTCGGTGTCAATTGCCTGCATTGTTGCCGAATTACCTTCAATATAATATCCTGTAAAATTTTTCTGGTATTGTGCAAGAAGTTTGGCATCTTCAATCGTACGGTAATTCAGCCACAAATCATATCCGTCATTTGCGTAAAGCGAAACAGACAGAAACGACAATAACAATAAATAAACTAACTTAATATTTTTCATAAAATGTATAGGTTAAACCTTTTTACTTTAATAGTTCTACTCTTTTATAACTCTTGTTTCGGGTGGTGTAAGGTAGCTTTTTTCTAACTCTCCAAAATTAATTACTATATTCTGCAATACAACACCCGGGTCTACCATCCATATTTTAACAGTATGCTTACCCGGTTTGCTTATTTTGTGAGACGTATCTTTAACAATAATATTATTAGCAACCCACATATTCCAAATCCTGCCTGTATCGCCGCCGTTTATACCTACAATTTGCGGTTTTTCATCATCTATAGATACTGCATAGCGTAAACCTGTTTCGGTGTTATGAAAGTTAAGTGTGGGAGAAAAATAAGCACCAACATTCACAGTTCCATCTTCATAAGTATAAAAATCATATGCAACATAAGGGCTATTATCACCCGGAACCTGTTCTGATGCAGTAACAGGAAACGGGGTGATGCCCGAGTTTGTACGGCCTATATCAGGTATTACCTTCCATTCTATACCGTTGGTATTATTAGCCTTAGTGTAATGCTCTGCGTTGATTGATACATAGCCATTTTTCTCATAAAAAGCCAGTTCCCCATCCATAGTAGCTACTATTTTTGATGATTTTTCGGTTACGGTATTTTCGGTAAAGGGCTGTGCTGCCATTTTGGTATCAACATACGTTACTTCAGGCATTATATCATTTTTAGGGTCAAACCATGATTTATAACCAATATGCGTCTGGTCCATAAAATGGTTCCATTTTCCGTTGGCCAGTTTCTTGTTGTATTGATAGCTGATTGCCGAATCTTTTTTAAACAAATCTTTAGCCATGTCTGCATATTTATTTGCCCTGCTATCATTTTCAGTTGCATATTTATGGTTTAATGCCACGGCAACATACATACGGTGCAGGTTCTCAGTTGCCATTACCGGGTGCAGCACTAACTGGAAATAAGCATCTTTATAAACATCTGGTAATTTTAGGTTTATACCCTCTGCCTTGTGCAATAGGTTTTTATACTCATCTACAACCCGTAGTGCTTCATCATAATGAGTAAGGCTATATGTTCGGCTATCTACAAGCTCTGGTTTTCTGCGTGCAGAAATTTGTCCATAATCGCGTATAATTGCGCCAATTTCTTCTGCATACTCACTACCAAACTGCGCTGCTGCCCATTCTGTATAATAATCCCTTAAATTATCAGGCGTCCATTTTTCAGGATTCCACGCATAATCAAGAAAAAAAGATATAGGGAATTCCATAGGCTTAATATCTCCTACGTTTACAATCCATATACGCTTCACATCATATTCATAGGCAAGGTGCATCTGTTCATACACCCGGGCTATATTATTTGTGTTAATCCATTTATAATTCCTTGGGCCACCTACATAGTCAAAATGGTAATAAATACCGTACCCACCTTTACGTTTCTTTTCAGTGAGTGAAGGCAGTTTCCTGATATTTCCCCAGTTGTCATCCGCCAACAGTAAGGTAACATCATCAGGAACACGCATACCTTTATCATAATAGTCCTGAACCTCTTTATATAACGCCCATACCTGCGGTGTCTCTTCAGCCGGCTTACCTGTAACTTCCGCAATAATTTCACGTTGGTCTTTTACAATACGTTCCAGCAATTCAGTAGCAGTGCCCTCAGTCATCGGTTCATCACCGTCACCACGCATGGCAATAGTAACCAGGCTCTCATGGTTACCCATATTTTCTATACCTTTTTTCCAGAAGGCTTTAAGCTCTTTTTCATTTTTGTTATAATCCCAGGCGCCGGTACCATATCTTTTCCATTCGGTCTGGGCACGCTGCATTGGCTCGTGGTGTGATGTACCCATAACAATACCCCATTTATCGGCAAGTACCGGGTTTACAGGATCGTCATCATTAAAGGCACGCCCCCACATGGCAGGCCATAAATAATTACCTTTATTTCTTAGTATCAGTTCAAATACCTTTACATAAAATTCATGATTAAACTTACCGTAATTTTCTTGTACCCAGCCACTCAGTGCCGGGGCTTCGTCATTAATAAAAATCCCCCTGTATTTTACCTTGGGGGCATCGGCCATAACCAGATTGTTTTTAACAAAAACTTCTTTCTTTTTAGCAACAGGCACATCACCCCACCAGTATAAAGGCGAAACCCCCATTTGTTTAGAAAGTTCTAAAGCACCATAAGCCGCGCCCCTCTTGTTACTGCCGGCAATTACCAGTGCCTGGCTTACCCCTTTAAAAGGCTTATGCACAACAGTTACATAATATCCATCCCATTGACCTTTTAATGTGGTAACATCAAGCTTTTTATTTTTTACAAGTTCCTGTAATAAAGAAGATTTTTCTACACTGCCTATAACAATTACATTTTTGTTTTTACCGGGTTTGTTTACAGCATTTAGCCTTTTACCGGTAACACGTTCTACATCATCAATAAAAAGGTTGGCTGCAATACCAATAAGCGAATCATCATTTTCATCATACATCACGGTAGCCGTTTCGGCTGAAGACACGATAGGGAAATCCGCTCCGCTATTTCTCTCTGTAACTAGATGTTGTGCGATGGAATTAAAATAAAGAAAACCAAAAAACAGTAAGAAAATATTTTTTGAAGTGGTATAAAACATATGTTTTGTAAATTATTAAATTTCTAAATTCAATATTACCCCTAAATATCTTTAATTTTCAAATCTTTTAAAAATATAAGCTAAAACGTTTTCGTATTTTTGTTGCTCTAATTGTCATAAGTACCATATCATTATTATATTTTTGAAATTAACTATATACATACTCTCCAAAATGTTTAAAACCTACACATTCTGTTTTATAACTTTATACTTGTTATACAGTACTTTAAGCTGTAATGCGCAAAATAAATCTTATCCGTTTAACAACACAGATCTTTCTTTCGAAGAAAGGGTAAATGATTTGGTTGGCCGCCTGACACTTGAAGAAAAAGTATCACAAATGATGAATTCTTCGCCAGCCATAGCACGCCTGGGCATACCGGCTTATGACTGGTGGAGCGAAACCCTGCATGGCGTAGCACGCACACCGTATAAAGCCACGGTTTTTCCTCAGGCTATTGGTATGGCAGCTACTTTTGATACAGATGCCCTGCATACTATGGCAGAATATTCTGCTACCGAAGGAAGGGTTATTTACAGAAAAGCGCTGGAAGCCGGCCGTAATAACGAACGTTATGTTGGCCTAACCTATTGGACACCCAATATTAATATATTTCGCGACCCACGTTGGGGCCGCGGCCAGGAAACTTACGGTGAAGACCCTTTTTTAACGGCTCAACTTGGCGATGCTTTTGTAAGAGGCCTGCAGGGTAATGATCCTAAATATATTAACGCTGCCGCCTGTGCCAAGCACTATGCCGTGCATAGCGGCCCCGAGCCGGAACGGCATGTTTTTGATGTAGATGTAACGCCTTATGAGCTATGGGATACTTACCTGCCGGCTTTTGAAAAATTGGTAACAGAATCTGATGTTGTAGGGGTTATGTGTGCCTATAATGCATTCAGGACACAGCCGTGTTGCGGCAGTGACATATTGATGAATGATATTTTAAGAAACCAATGGGGTTTTGACGGCTATGTTACTTCAGATTGTTGGGCTATTGATGACTTTTTTAAAAACCATAAAACACATAAAAATGCAGAAACAGCCTCAGCCGATGCTGTTTTTCATGGTACTGATGTAGAGTGTGGTACAGATGCTTACCTATCATTAGTGCAGGCGGTTAAAGATGGCCTGATTACTGAAAAACAGATTGATATTTCTGTAAAACGGTTGTTTATGGTACGTTTCCGCCTCGGTATGTTTGACCCGGATGCGATGGTAAAATATGCACAGGTACCAGACTCTGAACTGGAAAGCAAAGCCCATGCTGAACATGCGCTAAAAATGGCGCACGAATCTATGGTATTGCTTAGAAATCAAAACAATACACTGCCTCTTAAAAAAGATCTTAAAAAGATAGTAGTACTTGGCCCTAATGCCGATAACGCAATTTCAATATTAGGAAATTATAACGGGATGCCATCAAAACTAAGTACCGTACTACAGGGAATAAAAGATAAGGTAGGTAAAAACACTGAAATAGTTTACGAAAAAGCCGTAAACTTTACCAACAACAATATACTGGTATACAAAGACCTGACCAATCAGTATTCCTATAACGGAAAACAGGGCTTTAAAGCTGAATATTTTGATAATAAAGAATTATCCGGCACTGCAGTAACAGCTACCGAAGCTAAACTCGATATTATGTGGCAGGAGGGCCAGGCGGTTATAGGCAATATAAGGGCAAATAATTTCTCTGCCCGCTATACTACAAATTTTAAGCCTGAACATGATGACACCATAACTTTTGAACTTGAGGGTGATGACGGTTACCGCTTTAAAATAAATGGTAAAACAGTGGTTGATGCATGGCAAAGAAACCGCTGGGGTGCAAAAACCTACGAATTACAGGTAAAAAAAGATTCAGTATATAATTTACAGGTAGAATACTGGCAGGGCGAAGGTAAAGGCAATATAAGGCTAAGTACCGGAAGTTTTATAAAAACCGATTATAAAGCCCTTGCAGAGAAATATAAAGATGCCGATGCTTTTATTTTTGCAGGCGGTATATCGCCACAGCTTGAAGGAGAAGAGATGAAAGTAAACGACCCCGGTTTTGAAGGGGGCGACCGTACTACTATTGCCCTGCCTACAGTTCAGACAGATTTAATGAAAGCGCTTAATGCTACCGGAAAGCCTGTTGTTTTTGTAATGATGACCGGTAGTGCCATTGCTACCTCGTGGGAGGCTGAGCATATACCTGCCATTATAAACGCATGGTATGGCGGGCAGGCCACAGGAGAAGCAGTAGCTGATATACTTTTTGGAGATTATAACCCATCAGGAAGGCTGCCTGTTACATTTTATAAAAGTGACAGCGACCTGCCCCCGTTTACAGATTATTCTATGGATAACCGCACTTACCGATACTTTAACGGTACGCCGCTATATGGCTTTGGTTATGGGTTAAGCTATACCACATTTAAATATGATAAACCAAAAATGCCTGCTAAAATTAAAAAGGGAGAAAATGTTACCGTTTCGGTACAGGTTACCAACACAGGCAATGTAGCGGGTGATGAAGTTGCTCAATTATATATAGTAAATAAAGATACTACAGTTAAAACCGCTTTAAAGGCGTTGAAAGGTTTTGAAAGGATAAACCTGAAAGCCGGTGAAAGTAAAACCATTACGTTCACGCTTACCCCACAAGACCTGTCTTTCATTACACAGGATGGTAAACAAAAGCAATTTACAGGTGATGTTGAGATTGCAATAGGTGGCTGCCAGCCTGGAGAACCTAATAAAGGCAGCGGAAATATTATAAATAAAATAATTACAATTAAATAGTACAGGGCTCAATTACAGCCCATAAAAGTAGTTAAGTTTGGGTTAGTTAATTTGCTTTTGCCTGCAGTGGATGGTTAACCCTGCAGGCTTTTTTTGGCACATATAAGAAAAGAAAAAAAATAGCCTGCCGGAACCCAAACCGACAGGCTTTGTGTAAAAAACACACCCAAATTTCAACTAGTAGTAGTGAAATCCAAACTAAATTATATTAGCGACTGGTTTGTACAGCGCTTAAAATTGCTTCTTTTACATCTTTTTTTACACTAAGGTCCCTGTTAAACGGCAGCGGGTAATTGGTACGCCCCCTGATAGGAAAATTATTCAGCCACGTAGTACGGTCTGATAATCCCCAAAAAGTAACCCTGTCTATATGCTTTTTATACTTAACAAAGAGTTTAAAAAGGTTACCGTATTTATCTGCCAGTTTTGTCTGCACTTCTGCCGGAAGACCTTTAGTATAAGGGTTTAACTCTTCTTTATATTCGGCAGAATTGGCTACATCGGCAGAATTGGCTGCGTTACCATTTGGTAATACAGATATATCAAGCTCTGTAAAGTTTACATGTACCCCGGCATTAATAAAGTCTTTAATAGTGGCCTCCACTTCCTGTAGGGTACCATTCTCAAGGCTGTAATGCGCCTGCGCTCCAACAGCAGTAATACGCAAGCCTTTTGCCTTTAGTTTTTCTACTAACTTTACCGCCCCTGCCCTTTTTTCTGCTTTATACATATTATAATCATTGTAATACAATTCTGCATTAGGGTCGGCAGCATGGGCAAATTCAAATGCCTTTTCAATATAATCGTCACCTATAATTTTCCGCCATTTAGAATCACGTAGTGTTCCGTCTTCATTAAGCGCTTCATTAACCACATCCCATCCTTTAATAACCCCTTTATATCGACCAACTACTGTTTTAATATGGTCTTCCATACGTTTAAGCAGGGCTTCACGGGTTAACGGGTTACCGTTTTCATCTTCAAATACCCACTTTGGGGTTTGAGAATGCCACACCAGAGTATGGCCTATAATAAACATGTCAGATTCCTTTCCGAAGTTTACATAGGCATCGGCAGGCTCAAAGTTATACTGGTCCGATTGCGGATGGATCATTTGCCACTTGAGGTCGTTCTCCGGGCTAATGCTGCTAAACTGCTCTTTGATTAATTTAGCCTCATCCTCTACCCTTCCCATAGCCTGAAAGCGGTTTATGGCAACACCTATATAAAATTTGCCTTTAAAGGCATCTTTAAAAGATATATCCTTTACCGGGGCAGGTTCCGAAACAGGATTTGTAAACCCTGAACAGGCCAGTAGAAAAAATGCCGCTATGCTTTTTATAGTTATAGACTTCATACATTATGGATTTATCATTTCAATGGTACCGTCCGGGTTATGGGTAAGCTCAGTAACTTTTATATTACGAAGGTGCGTTTTACCGGAAAGCTCTGTATCATGGTAGAAAATATACCATTTTCCGTCAACTTCTATAATAGAGTGATGTGTTGTCCATCCCTGTACCGGTTGCATAAAATGGCCTGCATAAGTAAATGGCCCCGTAGGCTTATCGCCAATTGCATAGGCAAGGTAATGTGTATCTCCGGTTGAATAGGTAAAATAGTATTTGCCATTGTATTTATGCATCCATGAGCCTTCAAAAAATCTCCTGTCATGGTCTGAGGTAAGTAGTGGTTTGCCCAGGCTGTCATTAATCACCACATCCATAACCGGGCCATCAAACTGTAGCATATCCTTGCCCAGTTTTGCTACTTTACAGTTAAGTGCAGGTGAATCAGGTTTTTCATTATCCGTTTTAGAGCCGTTGGCATCATATTTACCATTTTCCCACTGCTGAAGCTGTCCGCCCCATATACCACCAAAGTACATATAAGTAGTGCCATCATCATCCATAAACACGGCTGGGTCTATACTAAAGCTGCCTTTTATAGGTTCTTTTTCAGCCTTAAAAGGTCCCGCAGGGTTTTTACTGGTAGCAACCCCTATCTTAAAAACATCATTTTTATCTTTAAGGGGAAAATACAGGTAATAGGTACCGTTTTTATAAGCCGCATCGGGTGCCCAAAGTTGGCGGCCTCCCCACGGAATGTCTTTAACATCAAGTGCTACGCCATGGTCGGTTACCTTCCCTCCTATGCTGTCCATAGAAAAAATGTGGTAATCTTTCATGGCAAAATGATCGCCATTGTCATTTTCAGCAATTCCGGCATCATAATCGTGCGAGGGATAAATGTATATTTTTCCATCAAATACATGTGCCGAAGGGTCTGCAGTATAAATATCAGTAACTAATGGCTCTGTGAGGAATTTTTTTTCTTCCTGTACGGTATCATTTACTGTGGCAGTATCTTCGCCTTCTTTTTTTTCTCCTTTGCAGGCTGTAAGGCTAATTGCAGTTATAGCCGTTATAGTGAGTGCACCTGCTCTTAAAATATTATTTTTTGTTACCATTGATTTAAATTTTACTAAAACGATATAGTTACAATAAAAAACAAAGCCATTTTGTAAATCACAAAATGGCTTAATAAAATTATTTAGTATGAGTTTGCAATAATCTGCTCAAACAGTTCCTGTTTGCCGCTTTTTGGCTCAGGGTTTCCGTTTTCACGGGCAATTTTGCTAAGCTGCTCTAAAGTAAGGTTTCCTTTTTCAAATGAAGCACCATTGCCACCGTCAAACGATGCATAACGCTCTTTACGCAACTCGGTATATTTTGTGTTTTTAAGGATATGTTCTGCGCAGATTAAGCCGCGTGCAAAAACATCCATACCGCTAATGTGGGCTACAAATTTATCCTCAATATCAATAGAGTTACGGCGTACTTTAGCATCAAAGTTAACACCACCACCCTGTAACCCTCCACTCTGAAGGAATACCAGCATAGCCTGGGTAACTTCATATATATCTATCGGGAACTGGTCAGTATCCCATCCGTTTTGATAATCACCACGGTTAGCATCTATACTACCAAGCATCCCGGCATTGGCTGCCACCTGAAGTTCATGCTCAAATGTATGACTTGCAAGGGTAGCATGGTTTACTTCTATATTCAGTTTAAAATCATCCTGAAGGCCATATTGGTTTAAGAAACCAACGCAGGTAGCCGCATCAAAATCATACTGGTGCTTCATTGGCTCCATCGGCTTAGGCTCAATAAAGAAAGTACCTTTAAAGCCTTCTTTACGTGCATAATCACGGCACATAGCAAGGAACATGGCAAGATGCTCCTGCTCACGCTTCATATCAGTATTTAAAAGGCTCATATAACCTTCGCGGCCACCCCAAAATACATAACCATCACCATTAAGGGCTATGGTAGCATCAATAGCTATTTTTGCCTGCCCTCCGGCATAGGCCACTACATCAAAATTAGGGTTTGTAGAAGCACCGTTCATGTAACGCGGGTTACTAAACAGGTTACTGGTACCCCATAACAATTTTATACCGGTTTCTTTTTGTTTTTCTTTTGCATATTCTACCATTGCCTGTACACGCTCTTCAAACTCAGCAAGGGTTGGCGCTTCATCCACCATATCCACATCATGAAAGCAGTAATAAGGTATGCCCAGTTTTTCCATAAATTCAAAACCGGCATCCATTTTATCTTTGGCACGGGCTACAGCATTATCTTTAGAGTCCCATGCATGTGTTTCGGTACCCGGTCCAAAAGGGTCGTTACCGGTATTGCACAGGGTATGCCAATATGCCATGGCAAATTTAAAATGATCTTTAAGGGGTTTTCCGGCAACAACGCGGTTTTCATCATACCATTTAAAAGCAAGAGGATTATCACTCTCGCGTCCTTCAAACTGTATTTTATCCACAGTTTTAAAATAAGCGTGTTTTGTTGTACTCATAATGCGTTATAAATTATATAAATTAAATGTGGTTTTTCCACGATTGGTAAATTTCAGAATACAGATCTTTCAGGTCATCATTGGGTTCAATAGTTTCAAGATGTTCCAGGTTTTCAAAAGCTTTTTCAAGAGTTTCATAATGGCCATAACCATAAGCTGCACCTCGGGCAGCCCCTTCTGCACCACTGGTATTATAAAGTTCCAGTGTGGTTTGTGTGGTATTTACAAATATTTCACGAAAAACACGGCTAAGAAATAAGTTTGCCTTGCCCGCTTTTACCAGGGTACCACCTGCATTTATATTTTTCATAATATCAAACCCATAGTTCATGGCAAACACAATACCTTCGCAGGCAGCGCGTACCAATTCGGGCGATTGATGTATATTAAAATTAAGGTTCTGTATGCCGGAAAAAGCAGGTTTATTGCTGAATATACGCTCAAGACCATTTCCAAAAGGATAAAAGCGTAATCCTTTACTTCCCGGTTCGGCTTTTGCCACTTCGCCATTAAGAGTTTCGTAAGATATAAGCTCATTGGAGCCTGTACTCAGGGTTTTGCGAAGCCATTGGTATAAAATACCCGAACCATTAATGCAAAGTAACACACCATTACTTTTCTGTTGTGGCATATCATTTACATGCAAAAAGGTATTTACCCTGTTTTCTGTATCAAAAGCATTGGCCTGTGTTACCGAATAAATTACGGCTGATGTACCTGCAGTAGTAGCTATTTCGCCGGGTTTAAGCACCCCTAACGATAAGGCATTATTAGGCTGGTCACCGGCGCGGTAAGTAATTTTAACATTGGGGTTAAGCCCCAGCTCTCCGGCTACTTTGCTGTCAATAACCGCCTGGTGCCCAAATGTGGGTACTACCTCTGGTAAAATAGAGGCTGAAAGCTCCATAGCATCCAACACCTCAGTAGCAGGGCGCTGTTCTGCAAAATTCCACAAAGCGGCCTCAGATAATCCCGATGGAGTGGTTTGTGCAATGCCGGTAAATTTTGCGGCTATAAAATCGCCGGGAAGCATCATAAAGCGTGCTTTAGCAAACACATCCGGTTCATTATCTTTTACCCATTTAAGTTTTGAAGCTGTAAAATTGCCCGGGCTGCCCAATATACTCTGCTGGCAGGCCACAGTACCCATTTTAGTGTAAATGGCTTCTCCGGTTTCGGCGGCACGGCTGTCACACCAAATTATAGAAGGGCGTACAGGGTTCAATTGCTCGTCTGTAAGCACAAGGCCATGCATCTGGTAGGCTATACCAATACCTGCAATGGCTTTTATATCTATATTATATTGCCTGCTGAGTTTATCAATACCTTCTTTAACATAAGCCCACCATCCTTCAGGGTTTTGTTCTGCCCAGCCAAATTTTGGTGCGTCTATAGCTAATTCAAAATCCGGCACCGTTATAGAGGCCGTTATCGTTTCTGTCTGGCCATCCAATACTGATAACTTAATGGATGAACTACCTAAATCAATTCCTAAAAACAACATATTTCTTTAAAGCGTAAAGCGTTTTTTTAATCATTTATAATGTAATATTTCATTATATATTTTTATTTACAAAGAGGCTTACTTTTACGTATTCTCCAATAAATAAAGCATATTTAAGTAATAATAAAATATTTTGAACGTAATTTTAAAAACAATGAAATAATAGGGTTAATATTTTTTGGCTAAGTTAAATAATTTTTTTAAACTTGTAGTCATATTTACCATAAGAAATTTTAATAAGTTTTTCCCCGTACTGATTTATTGCTTTTAAAGCCCATTTTTTAAGGGATTACTGCCAAAAGTAGGTTTTACAGATGTAACAAAAGATATGGGGAAGTAAAAATTACGAAAACGTTTTCTAGTATATGCACTCTAAAATTTTATCATTAAAAAAACCAAGTTTGTAACTATGTATCAGGAAACTCACATTTGTATAATTACAAAATTTACTAAAATACATTCTTAAAATTATGTTTCAACTATATAGTTTAAAAACACACGCTTACACAACAACAAAAAATCAGCTTTTTGGCTTTCATATTATTTATTTAAAATTGGGTTAGTTTTTTACATGCCTGCGGTTTTAAACCTCAGGCATTTTAAATTTCTTTACTCACCAAACAACATAAACATCTGCATGAAATATTTTAAAACACTGCTATTTTTTATTACATGTACATTATTCTCTTTAAGTGCATTATCTCAGGTAAAACTCCCCAGGCTTGTTAGCGACGGAATGGTTTTACAACGAAATGAAGATATAAATATATGGGGCTGGGCCACCCCCGGAGAAAAGGTAACTGTAAAGTTTAACAGCAAAAGCTACAGTGCAACGGCTGATAATGACAGTATATGGAAAATAAAGCTACGCAAAATGAACGCTGGCGGACCCTATACAATGGATGTAAAAGCTACCAATCATATTACAATAAGTAACATTTTAGTGGGTGATGTATGGCTTTGCGCGGGGCAGTCTAACATGGTGCACCAGATGCGGCTGCACGGTGTGCGGTATGCCGATGAAATAGCCAAAGCCAACTACCCGGAAATAAGGCAGTTTTTTGTTCCGAATGTTACGAGTATGGAAGGCCCTAAAACCCATTTACCTGAAAGTTCATGGAAAAGCGCTAACCCAACCAATGTTACTGAATTTTCGGCAGTGGCTTATTTTTTTGCTAAAGACCTTTACGAAAAATACCATGTTCCCATAGGTATTATAAACGCCAGCTGGGGCGGCACCCCGGTAGAGGCCTGGATTAGTGAGGACGGTTTTAAAGATTTTCCTGAAATACTGGAAACTGTATCAAAAAACAAAGATACTGCTTATGTTAACAGTATGAATAAAAGGCCTGACTGGGGCGATATGAAAATCCCTGCTGATAAGGGCATGGACGAAAAATGGTATGACCCGGCCTATATCCCTAAAGGGTGGCACACAATTGCCATACCCGGATACTGGGAAGACCAGGGCGTAAAAGATTTAAATGGTATAGTTTGGTACAGGCGTGAAATAAACGTGCCGGAGGCTATGGCAACAGAAAAAGCCAAGGTATTTTTAGGCCGTATTGTTGATGCTGACGAGCTTTATATAAATGGCGAAAAAGTGGGCAACACCACCTATATGTATCCCCAGCGCCGTTACCAAATTCCTGATGGGCTGCTTAAACCCGGTAAAAACCTTTTTGTGGTAAAGGTCACCAACAATTTTGGCAAGGGTGGCTTTGTGCCCGATAAGCCCTACCAGTTAATAACTGATAATGATACTATAGACCTAACCGGTTACTGGCAGTATAAGGTTGGGCGGGTAAACTTGCCTTTTAAAAGAGGTAGTTTTGGCGGTGGCGGAATTGCCGCACAAAACCAGCCCACGGCGTTATATAATTCTATGATAGCGCCATATATTAATTACAACATTAAAGGTATAGCCTGGTACCAGGGTGAAAGTAATGCAGGCAGGCCAGACGAGTACACCAAATTACAAACTGCGCTAATAACCAACTGGCGAAACAAATTTCACGGCCCTAACCTGCCCTTTATATTTGTGCAGCTGCCCGGATTTATGGATTATAATTATCTGCCGTCTGATAGCCAGTGGGCACAGTTCAGGGAGGCGCAGGCCAAAACACTATCAGTGCCCAATACTGCCATGGCTGTAGCCATAGATTTGGGAGAATGGAATGATATACACCCCGACCGCAAAAAAGAAGTAGGCGACCGCATTGCGCTCTTAGCAGAAAAGATAGCCTATGGAGAAAAAGACATTGTTAGTTCAGGCCCCATGTTTAAATCGGCTGAAATTAAAGGTAATAAAATAATAATAAGCTTTACCAACACAGGAAGCGGACTTACCACCAGCGATGGCGAGGCGCCTGCAGAGTTTGCCATTGCAGGAGAAGATAAAGAGTTTGCCTGGGCAAATGCCAAAATAGAGGGTTCGACAATTGTATTGTGGAATGATGATATACCTGAGCCAAAATACGTTCGATATGCGTGGGCCGATAACCCGGTTAACCCCAACCTTATTAATAAAGAAAAACTTCCTGCTGCACCCTTCAGGACAGATGAATAAATTAAAACTGTTAAATAGTAAGCATAAACTCAAAACTCTCACATATGAAATTTTTTATTGACACAGCCAACTTAAGCCAGATTAAAGAAGCGCATGAGCTTGGCGTGCTAGATGGGGTAACCACAAACCCATCGCTAATGGCTAAAGAAGGTATTACCGGCCATGATAACATTATTAATCATTATAAAGCCATTTGCGAAATTACCGATGGCGATGTTAGTGCAGAGGTAATTGCAACCACTTTTGACGAAATGGTAGCCGAAGGCGAAGCACTTGCAGCACTGCACCCACAAATTGTTGTGAAGCTCCCTATGATTAAAGACGGTATTAAGGCTGCAAAATATTTTTCTGATAAAGGCATTAAAACCAATGTTACCCTTGTTTTCTCTGCAGGGCAGGCATTGCTTGCCGCAAAGGCCGGCGCTACATATGTATCTCCTTTTTTGGGCAGGCTGGACGATATTTCAACCGATGGCCTTAACCTGATACAGGAAATACGCCTGATTTATGACAATTACGGATATGAAACCCAAATACTGGCAGCTTCGGTACGCCACGCCATGCACATTGTTAACTGTGCTAAAATTGGCGCTGATGTAATGACAGGCCCCCTTAGCGCTATGACTGCTTTATTAAAACACCCACTTACTGATAATGGCCTTGCTCAGTTTCTTGCTGACCATGCTGCCGCACAAAAAGCATAATTATTATGGAAAAAAAGATAACTGATATAACAAAACTTGAACAAATAGCCAGCCAGGTACGCCGCGATATTGTACGCATGGTACACGGTTGCCAAAGTGGCCACCCGGGAGGCTCTTTAGGATGTGCTGATTTTTTAACTGCCCTTTATTTTAATACTATGGACCGTAAAGAGGGCTTTGATATGGACGGAAAAGATGAAGATATGTTCTTTCTTTCCAACGGGCACATTTCTCCTCTTTTTTACAGCGTTTTGGCACGTGCGGGGTATTTTGACCCCTCTGAAATGAAAACTTTCCGTAAACTTGATTCAAGGCTACAGGGGCACCCTACCACGCATGAGCATCTTCCGGGCATCCGTATTGCTTCGGGCTCGCTTGGGCAGGGCATGAGTGTAGCTATTGGCGCAGCACTGGCTAAAAAATTAAATAATGATAACCACCTCGTGTATGCTCTTTTTGGGGATGGAGAATTACAGGAAGGCCAGATTTGGGAGGCTGCCATGTTTGCTCCGCATAACAGGGTAGATAACCTTATTTGTACGGTAGACTACAACGGCCAGCAAATTGACGGGCCAACAAGCCAGGTGCTTTCGCTGGGCGACCTTAAAGCTAAGTTTACCGCTTTTGACTGGATTGTACTAGAGAGTGAAGGTAACGATATGGCGCAGATTGTAAAGACACTTGAAGAAGCAAAATCTCTTACCGGACAGGGCAAGCCTATTGTTATACTTTTAAAAACAGGTATGGGGCATGGTGTAGATTATATGATGGGAAGCCACAAATGGCATGGCGCTGCCCCTAATGATGTGCAGCTTGAAACCGCACTGGCACAACTGGAAGAAACACTGGGCGACTATTAATTTTTCCGGGATGCTGGATAAGAGATAGGTAAATGCTAACCGTATCTGCTTTTCGGTCTCATTACTCAATACAAATACTCAATTCTGAATAAATGAAAAAATATACATATACAGATAAAAAAGATACACGTTCTGGCTTTGGTGCCGGGCTGTTGGAAGCCGGAAGGCGTAATGACCAGGTAGTGGCACTTTGTGCCGACCTGGTAGGCTCTTTAAAAATGCAGGACTTTATTAATGAATTTCCTGAGCGTTTTTTCCAGACGGGTATTGCAGAAGCCAATATGATAGGTATTGCAGCCGGTTTAACCATAGGAGGTAAAATTCCGTTTACCGGAACGTTTGCCAACTTTTCTACCGGAAGGGTATACGACCAGATTCGCCAAAGCGTAGCCTATTCTGATAAAAACGTAAAAATATGTGCCAGCCACGCCGGGCTTACCCTGGGTGAAGATGGTGCTACCCACCAGATACTGGAAGATATCGGCCTGATGAAAATGCTGCCGGGCATGACAGTTATTAATCCATGTGATTATAACCAGACCAAAGCGGCAACAATTGCTATTGCTGAATATGAAGGCCCGGTATATTTGCGCTTTGGACGCCCGGTAATGCCTATTTTTACTGATGCTGACCAAAAGTTTGAAATTGGCAAGGCATGGATGGTAAACGAAGGAAAAGATGTAACAATTTTTGCTACAGGACACTTAGTATGGGAAGCCATACAGGCAGGAGAAAAACTGGCCGAAATGGGTATTGACGCTGAGATCATTAACATACACACCATTAAACCACTTGATGTAGACGCAGTATTAAAATCGGCGGCTAAAACAGGGTGTGTGGTTACAGCAGAAGAGCATAACAGGCTGGGCGGGCTTGGAGACAGTATTGCACAGGTACTGGCTACGCACAACCCTACCCCGCAGGAATACGTGGCTGTAAATGACAGTTTTGGAGAAAGTGGCACCCCTGCCGAACTTATGGCAAAATATGGCCTTGATGCAGAACATATTATTAAGGCCGTAGAAAAGGTGATGGCAAGAAAAAAATAATTTCTTTTTACTTATTGCTATATAAAAGCCGGTTTATGAAAACCGGCTTTTTACTTTAGTGTAGAAACAGTTTTATTTTACGCTGAATTTATAAGCCGTTTTAGTACTGTATTTTTCTCCCGGATTTAAAACTGTAGAAGGGAATTCAGGCTGGTTGGGTGCATCCGGATAATGCTGTGTTTCCAGGCATAGGCCGCTTCTTTTTTCATACTTTCCACCTGTTTTACTATCTGCCTTACCATCTAGAAAGTTACCGCTGTAAAACTGTACCGAGGGCTGATCAGTAAATAGCTGCATAAACCTGCCCGAGCCTTTATGGTATACACTGCCTACCTCCCTGTATCCTGCATTGGCACCATCAGAAAAAACAAAACAATGGTCATAACCATGGCCTTTTTTCAGTTGTTCATCATCAGCATCTATATCTTTTCCAACTTCCTTTGGGGTAGTAAAATCAAATGGTGTGCCTGCCACCGCACATAATTCCCCCGTAGGAATTTGTGATTCACCTACAGGAAGAAATTTATCGGCTTTAAGCATTACTTCATGGTCTGTAATAGTCGTGTCAAAATCAGCCGAAAGATTAAAATAACTGTGCTGGGTAAGGTTTACAACTGTTTTTTTATCCGTATGTGCTTCATAGCTTACCTCAAGTGTATTATCATCAGTAAGTATATAGGTAACCGTAACCTTTAAATTTCCAGGAAAACCCTCTTCACCGTCTTTTGCTGTGTAGGTAAGTTGCAAGCCTACTGTCTGATTGCCAAGCGGCTCAGCCTGCCATACCCTTTTATCAAAACCTTTACCCCCGTGTAATGTATTTGGCCCGTTATTAACCGGCAGGCTATATTCTTTACCATCCAGGCTAAACCTGCCATTGGCAATGCGGTTACCATAGCGGCCTATAATAGCCCCAAAAAAATAAGGATTTTCATTTAAATAAAGTTCTGGTGATGTATATCCCAATACCACATCTTTAAAGGTACCGTTTTTATCAGGTGCGGTGAGTTTTATTATATCGCCGCCCATTGTTATTACTTCTGCAATCATACCATTACTATTGGTAAGCGTATACATTTCAATTTTTTGTCCATCCTGCATTGTGGCATAATCAGATTTTACAACAGGGACAATAGTATTTATTTTATTTTGTGATGTCATTGGTTGTTACGTTTATCTTTTCAGTTAAGTACAAAACTTTAAAAAAAGTTATATTTAATACGCTTTATAATGTATTTTCTTCAAACGGATCACCTACAGTAACAAACTCTTTTTCGCTTTTTGATATTACTATAGTAGCAATACCATTACCTATAAAGTTTGTTATGGCCCTGGCTTCGCTCATAAATTTATCAACACCAAGTAAAAAGGCAAGGCCCTCTACAGGTATTTTATGAATTGCTGTTAATGTTGAAGCCAGTATAATAAAACCGCTGCCCGTTACCCCGGCAGCGCCTTTAGAAGTAACCATAAGCAACCCTATTATGGTGATGATTTCGCCCAAAGATAAGTGTACATTATATAATTGTGCAAGAAAAATTATAGCCATTGAAAGATATATGGAAGTACCATCTAAATTAAAAGAATAGCCCGTAGGCACCACAAGCCCTACAACAGCTTTACTGCACCCCATATGCTCCAGCTTTTCCATAAGGTTGGGCAGCGCAGCTTCTGATGACGAAGTACCCAAAACAATAAGAAGCTCTGCCCGTATGTATTTTATAAACTTTACAATACTTATTTTATAATACCTGAGTATACTACCCAGTATAAAGAATATAAAGATAAACATAGTTACATATACCGTTAACATAAGTTTGCCCAAAGGCATAAGTGTTACAACGCCAAATTTGCCCACGGTGTAGGCTATGCCGCCAAACGCCCCCAGAGGGGCTAAATACATAATGTATTTAAGGGCAATAAAAACCACTTTAGAGCATTTACTTAAAAAAGAAACAGCTACTTCCCTATGGCGGGAATAATTTAGTATTATACCCACAATAATTGCCACAATAAGCACCTGCAGTGTTACATTATCCTGCAAAAAATGCCACCAGCTAAATTCCTTTTTAGGGGTATTTATAAACTGACTGGCATCTTGTATATTAAGGCCTTCCTTATTTATTTTTCCAGGCTTTATAACAAGGCCCACCACTATACCGATAACTAAAGCTATAGAAGTAACAATTTCAAAATAAATGAGAGACTTAATGCCTATTTTACCCACCTTTTTAAGGTCGCCCATACCGCTAATACCTAATACAATAGTAATAAATATAATAGGGGCAATAAATATTTTAATAATATCTATAAACGTATCTCCTACCACCTTCATTTTAACTGCGGTTGCTGGTGCAAAATGCCCTAATAACAACCCGGCCAATATGGCTATAAGTACCCAAAAAGTGAGGTTTTTTATAACTCTTATATAAATATTATCTTTCTTTTTTACATTTTCCATCAATAATATATCAATAATTTAAGCAGCAGCATCAAAAATACCAATTGTAATAAAGTATATCGTAAAAATATTATTGTTTTTTTAATACTATCTTTAAATAGACTTTCGAGTACTTACAATTATGCCCTGGTATACAATACTGCAAAAGTTACTTAACTGGCTTATATAATAATGATATAAATGGGAGATGGAAGATTTTGCAGAAAGAATTGCAAAATAAAAGGAATAAAAAAAGGCAAGCTACCTACATCGCACCGCTACAACCGCATACCTTTGCTGTGTTCCCACCCTGGAGGATTTTGCAGGAGCTGGTCGTGTAGGACTTGCCGGGTGCAAAGATACAATCTTTTTGTTTTTTAACAAGCCAATTGCCCATTTTAAAATAGCGTTGTATATTGCCTTTATATTTACAAACACAATGAAAAAACTTAATCTTTTAGCAATCATAGCCTTGGCATTTAGTTTTAAAGCCTGCCATGATGGAGAAACCAATAAAAAAAAATTATTTTCGATCGATACTTCTACACTTAAGCAGCAATACCACCCACAGGAGTCACTTACATTAGGTATAAAAAATCCTGAAAATAAGGAAATAGATTCTATTGTATACTATCTGAACGATACCCGTATTGGAGGTGTAAAAGGCAATAATACATTTGACGCTTCACTGGCTAAGCAAAAATTCGGATACCAGAATATAAAAGCGCTGGTTTTTTATAATAATGAAAGCACCGAGGCAACGGGACGTATTGAGCTGGTAAGTAATGTAACGCCAAAAATACTTACCTATGAAATTGTGAATACCTACCCGCACAGTACAGATGCGTATACACAAGGGCTGGAGTTTTACCGTGATACGCTTATAGAAGGTACAGGCCGATACGGGCACTCTGTATTGCACAAGCTGAATTATAAAACAGGAGAAGTATATAAGCAGATTACTATGGGGCCAGAGTTTTTTGGTGAGGGTATAACAGTAGTTAACAATAAAATATACCAGCTTACCTGGAAAGAGAAAAAATACTATGTATATAATGCTGATAACCTTGAAAAGATTAAGGAAGGTGATTACTTTAAAAATGTAGAAGGATGGGGACTTACCTCTGACGGTACAAATTTATATATGACAGACAGCACTGAAAAGATATGGATTGTAGACCCCGAAACTTTTAAAGAAATTGATTATATAAATGTATATGGTACAACCGGCAAAATTAAAGCGGTAAATGAACTGGAATGGGTAGATGGCAAAATATACGGCAATGTATACCAACAGGATGCCATAGCCCGCATAAACCCTGAAAATGGTGCTGTTGAAGCTGTATTGAACCTTGCAGACCTTAAATCTAAGATTACTGTAACACCAGGTGTTACTGATGTGCTTAACGGTATTGCCTATAACCCAAAAACCAAAAGCTTTTTTATTACGGGCAAAAACTGGGATAAAATGTTTGAAATTAAAATAAAAGAATAATCATTTTAAGATAATAACCTTAAAGGGGCTCTTATTATTAAGGGCTTTTTTTATGCATAAAAATAGCCCAAGCCTCATGGGGAGAGGACAAGGGCTAAAAACCAACCACCTAAATTATGTTTTTTATTTACAGCCTTCACTGTAAATATGGCTTACATACGTACAACTTTTTAATACGGTTTTACAAACAATAATATTTTTTGTACTGCTATAAGCCCAATGTTATATACTATTTTGGCATTAATACAGTATCTACTACGTGGATAACGCCGTTGCTTTGGTTTACATCAGCAATGGTCACTTTGGCTTTACCACCTTTTTCGTATCACCCAAAGGTCTTTTCCATCCATTTTAAACCATAGTTTTCCTCCTTCTACAGTAGTAGCTTCATAAGAGCCGCCGTGCTTTTTAATGGCAGCCATAATATCTTCAGCACTCCATTTACCCGCTACTACATGGTAACTAAGTATTGTTTGCAGCATTGCCTTATTTTCGGGTTTTAATAACGTTTCAACAGTACCTTTGGGTAACTTATCAAAAGCTTCATTGGTAGGCGCAAATACCGTAAATGGCCCCTTGCCCTTCAGTGTTTCTACCAGGCCGGCAGCTTTAACTGCAGTAACCAATGTAGTATGGTCTTTAGAGTTTACGGCATTTTCAACAATATCTTTTGTAGGATACATAGCAGCACCGCCTACTATTTTAGTTTTTTGAGCAAATGATGCACCGCTGATAAGCATGGTAAAAGCAAGAAATGCTAATGATAAAAATTTTAACGTTTTCATAATTTGTTTGTTAAAAGATTATACAGGCATTTACGCCAATACATCAATCATGGTTTTTTACGAGAGAATTTTTATGATTTTTTAACATGCTGAGCATATATGAAATGTAGTTAACTCCAAAATTTCAATATCATTAGTAACGCAATAAAAAAACCTCCGCAGTATTGCGGAGGTTTTATATTTCAAATGGTTTATAAGGGATTAGTTACCTCCTTTTTCCATTCTTTCTTTAAGTTCTGCTAACGCATCAATATCACCAAGGGTGGTTCTCTCTGAATTGTTATTAGAGTTATTGTTGTTAGACTCTTGTGCAGTTCTTACATTTTTCTCTTCCTCATCTTTAAATGTGGCAGTGTGAGAAGCTACAACACGCTTAAATTCTTTATTGAATTCAATTACCTTAAAGTCGGCAGTTTCTCCTTTTTTAAGTTTTTTACCGTCTTCTTTTTCAAGGTGGCGTGATGGGATAAAGGCAACAATATCATCACCAAACTCTACAGTAGCACCTTTGTCAACAATCTCGGCAATTTCACCATTGTGTACAGTACCTACTGCAAAAGAATCCTCATACTTATCCCAAGGGTTAGCCTGGGTTTGCTTGTGACCTAGAGAAAGTTTACGTCCGTCAACATCAAGTTCAAGAACAACTACTTCAAGCTCATCACCAACGTTTACAAACTCACTTGGGTGTTTTACTTTCTTAGTCCAAGAAAGGTCTGATATGTAGATAAGGCCATCAATACCTTCTTCAAGTTCTACAAATACACCAAAGTTAGTAAAGTTACGTACAATACCTTTGTGCTTAGAGCCAACAGGGTATTTAGAGGTAATGTCTGTCCATGGGTCTGGAGTAAGTTGTTTGATACCAAGAGACATTTTACGGTCATCTCTGTCAAGGGTAAGGATAACAGCATCTACTTCATCACCAACTTTTACAAAATCCTGAGCAGAACGCAGGTGTGTAGACCATGACATTTCACTTACGTGGATAAGGCCTTCTACACCTTCGGCAACTTCTATAAACGCACCGTAGTCAGCAATAACCACCACTTTACCTTTAACTTTATCGCCTACTGCAAGGTTTTGGTCAAGCGCATCCCATGGGTGCGGGTTAAGCTGCTTAAGACCTAATTGAATACGTGTTTTCTCGTCATCAAAGTCAAGAATAACTACGTTAAGTTTCTGGTCAAGCTCAAGTACTTCACTTGGGTGGTTAATACGGCTCCAAGAAAGATCCGTAATGTGGATAAGTCCGTCAACACCTCCAAGGTCAATAAATACACCGTATGAAGTAATGTTTTTAACAACACCTTCAAGTACCTGGCCTTTTTCAAGCTGTCCGATGATTTCTTTTTTCTGAACTTCGATATCAGCTTCAATAAGGGCTTTATGCGAAACAACAACGTTTTTAAATTCATGGTTAATTTTAACCACTTTAAATTCCATTGTTTTGTTTACGTACTGATCGTAATCCCTGATAGGTTTTACGTCAATCTGAGAACCCGGAAGGAATGCTTCAATACCAAAAACATCAACAATCATACCTCCTTTAGTCCTGCACTTAACAAAACCGTTTACAATTTCTCCGGTTTCATTAGCACTGATAACTCTATCCCATGCTTTTATAGTACGCGCCTTTTTGTGAGAAAGTACAAGTTGGCCCGATTTGTCTTCACGTACATCTATAAGTACCTCTACTTTATCCCCTACTTTAAGGTTAGGGTTGTAACGGAACTCGTTTAAAGAAATAACACCTTCAGATTTTGCATTGATGTCAACAATAGCATCCCTGTCAGTAATCCTTACTACAGTACCTTCAACAACTTCATCACTGTCAGTATCAATAAAGGTTTTTGCAACTAAATCCTCAAACTCTTTCAGGTTGTTTTCGTCTACCGGGTCAATACCTTCTTCAAAGTTGTGCCAGTTAAAATCCTGTAAAAATTCTTCTTTTGTTTTTGTTTCTTCAGACATGTCTGATATTAAAATTTGTATCCTGCATTTATCGGGGTTTATAAGCAACAATAAATTACAGAAGCTGTTTTACATATTATTTTGATAAATCCCTTAGGTAAACCCATTTGCCAAAAGGTGCGCAAAGGTAATACTATTTTTGTGATTTACAAACCCTTATTGTTTTTTTAAAACCAAAATCCTTTATTATTTTAATAAATAGTATTTAAAACTGATTATAACATAATTATTTGATTTAGCTAATGTTAATATATAGTTAATCAAGGTTTTTTTTTAACTTGCATAAGGAAAAAAACTTGAAATTAAGCAGACCCCTTAATTTCTCATGAAATACTATAATGCTATTAATGTAACTAACCATGTGTATTTAATAAAAAAATTTATTTTATTAATCTGTGTGTTATATATGCCCGCCTTATGGGCACAAGACTTTACGCTTACTGTTGCCGTAACTCCCGAAACCTGCGATGGCAACGGGGCACTAACGTTTACCGTACAAAATGCTGACCCGGGTGCAGCAGTAAATTATAAAGTATATTTATTGCCTGATACTACCAATGCTATTTCTGACAGTGAGGCTACAGGTGTTACAGGCTTACAGTCTGGCACGTATTTAGTTGTTGCTACACAGGTTGTTAACGGCACTACTTTTACTGATGAGGAAGAAGTTGTAATTGATAATAATGTAGTTCCGCTTAACTATTATATAAGCAGTAAAAATGCACTCTGCGGTTATGATGGCAATATGGAGGTATATATTACATCGGGCACGGCGGTAACTTACGAAATTATTAACGGCCCTGTTACTGCACCTCCGCAAACATCGGGTGTGTTTGATAACCTGCCCGCCGGTACTTATGAAGTGCGTGTTACTGATAATTGCGGGTTTGCGGTGGTAAAAACAAGAATTTTATTTACAGACGGGCCGATACTTACAGTAACTGATCCCGGTTTTCCAGACTCTGCATTGCCTGATTGCGACCACTTGACCATAACCCATATGGTTGCTGCCCAAACCTATCCGGAAGTAGGCATCCCTTATCCACTCACAGCACATTATACAGTATATCCACCTGATGGCAGTACACCAATTGAATATACTACTGTAATAAGCAGCGGTAATCCGGATTTTGCACAACTAAACCAGGTTATTCCCTTTTATTATGATACCCCTTATTATGTAGACCTCATACTCACTGACCCTTGTGGCGTGGAGTATAAAGTACTTAACAGCGTTGTAAATCAACACCTCATAGGTGTAATGTCGTTTGTATTTGCATCTTGTGGCGAATATTTTATGAAACTGAATGTTTTTAAGTACGGCGAACCATACACGGTAAATTTTACAAGCACCCCCGCAGGTTTTGACCCTGAAATACTTAACACGCAATATCCGGGGCCATTTTCAGCAAATGAGATTATTTTTGGTGATTTAGAGAACACAGTACCTTTTGGTATTTATGAATATGAAATTACTGATAGCTGCGGACGCACCTTTTATGGCAGTGATGAGCTGGAAGTGCCGGACGACCCTGAACCCACTATTTTACCCTACAATTCAGATTGTAATGGCGGCTTTGGCGGCTTTGAAGCATTTATAACCGATTATATAATAGCATCAGTAAAAATTACTGAAGCGCCGCAGCAATATATTGATATGCTCCCCAACGGATTGCCCTCTGATATTTCAGCTAATATTAATGATGAAGGCAAGATTAGTATAAATGGTTTGCCACCGGGTGATTATACGCTTGAAATTACAGATACCTGTGGCACTATATATATACGTGAAGTTATAATTCCGCCTTTTGCAAATGCCAGCGTGGGTGCACAGGGCAGGCCAGATTGTACCCCAGGCATGGGCACTGTGCGCTTATCCCCAAGCCCGGGACCATTTACATCGGTAACAATAGCCGATGCCCCTGCTGCTTTTATTGCCGATAACCCTTTACCCTATGATGCCTCATATAATATAAATGCCAATGGGTCTTTTTATATGGATAACCTGCCCCCGGGCAATTACCAGTTTGTAAGCAATACCGAATGTGTTACGGATTATGTAACTGATATACCAATTACTGCTTATGAAGTTACCCTGAATGATGTATATATTACACGTTATTGCGGCTCTTTCGACTTATCGTTATTTCACGAATCTAATGGGGTAGCATTTGTTAGCTTTTGGCTGCAAAAGCTTGTTGACCCCGTGAATAATGTATGGGGGCACCCTTCAACAGGTGAAGTGTATCCCGAAGGTGAAGAACCTGATGAAGAAAACTCTTTGGAGCTTACCAATAACAGCACCCTGTCTACACAGTTTTTTACAGGTACGTTTCGGGTGGTTAAATACTTTTTAACGTATGGCAGCGGCAATACTGCCACAACCAAAAACTGTGTTGAAACACTTTATGAATTCAACTTTACCGATACCCTTGTTTTAGATGATATTATAAGGCTTACCTGTGTAGGAAATGATACAGATATACAGGTTAACGTAGAAGGAGTTACCCCTATAACATACGCTATAATAAAGAAAAACGGACAGCCTTTTTATATTGATAATGGTGAAAACAATATATTTTATGGGCTCGAAAATGCACAATATACATTGCACGTGGAAGACCCTTGTGGTAATGTAATAGAACCTACATTTAGCATTTCGGAATTACCTTCGCTTGTAAATGCAACCGACCCACCATCTCTCGAGACTTGTGATGAAGGTAATGACGAAACTGAAACTTTTGACCTCTCTGTACAGGATGCTATTATTTTAAACGGGCAAGACCCGGCTACATTTATGCTTACGTATCACCACACAGTAGAAGATGCAGAGGCCGGCACTAACCCTCTGCCAGATGTTATTACAAGTGGCCCCACCACAATATATGCACGGGTTAGCCATATCAGCGATTATAGCTGTTATGCATTGGCTTCTTTTGAAATTAATTTATGGCAGCCACCTGTAATAGAAATGGAGGAAATATGGCCCGTTTGCGAAGGGGAAGAAGTTACTATTACCGCCCAGGAAGGCTATGTATCATATGAGTGGTCTAACGGAGAAACTACCCCATCAATAACCGTAATGGAAGAAGGCAGTTATACCGTAAACGTAAAAGATGAAAACGGTTGTACCGGCACAAAAACAGTAACCGTTATCCAGTCGGCCAAACCAAGTATTGCAACTGTTGAAATTAAAGACTGGACAGACCATGATAATGTATTAACCGTATTGGTAAACCAAACGGAAGGGGTAGCCGGAAATTTTGAGTATTCCCTAAACGGTATAGTCTATCAGGAGAGCAATACGTTTACAGGACTTACTCCCGGTATGTATGTAGTATATGTTAGAGACAGGCTGGGCTGCGGAACTGATTTAGATACGGCTTACCTGCTTACCTATCCTAAGTTTTTTACCCCTAATGGCGATACTATTAATGAAACATGGAGAATACAGTTTTCGGCAGCAGAGCCGGAATTAATGACTTTTATTTATGACCGTTACGGCAAACTGATTACCGGGTTTGATGTAAACAGTATAGGTTGGGACGGCACATTTAATGGAAAGCCACTACCCAGCACCGATTACTGGTTTGTAGTTAAACGGCAGGACGGCAAAGAATACCGGGGGCATTTTTCATTAATCAGGTAATTTATTTAAAATTACGCCATATAGTATAAAGCTGTTTTACTTCATCCTTAGAAAAATATTGTTCAAACAACTTACAGTTATTAAAATAGGCCATGCATTCACCAAACTTTAAATATTGGGAAGGCGCAATACTATATTTCTTTAAACATTTAGTTAAAACAGCTAAACGGTTTTCTTCATCTTGTTTTATAATTTCATCAATTGTTTTAATCTCAGTATTACTAAAACGTTCTTTAACCGGTCCCGTGTCTCTTATCAGCCACCACTCATTACGTGCACACATACCTTGGTCAACCCGCCTAAACCTGCCTTTGGCTAATGCAAAATTTAATTCATCTTTTCTTTGGTAATCAATATTATGGTTTTTGAGCATCACCCAAAGTGTTTCCGTATCAAGCCCAATACTCTCATTCCAGTAAATTAAATGTTCTTTTGTAATTGATTTAAGCTGTGTTAAAGTGATATCAGGATTATCATTTATATACTTAAGATCAAACTTTGATAAAGTATCATAACCTTTCTTTATAGCATCCGGAATAGTGGTTGAATCGGTAATTATCTTCTTCTCAATATCAATAAAAAGAAGCAGTTTTCCTAAATATTCAGTTTTGGTATTTGCCATATCTTATTTAAACCCGCAAAAAGTTAATGCGTAACTACACCATCAGCCAAAACTTTGGGATCGTGCTTATGTTTAAACAGTACAGCAAAGGCAATAGCAATTATTAGTGAATAAGCTGCAAAAGAAAGCCATATATCATGCCACTCCCTAAACATTACAGGATTCTTTAAAACACCTGATGCTTCTATTGCATTGTTTTTAGTAATAAAAGCAAGAAACTGTTTATTGGTAACCGTAGTGTCAAGATATTGGGCAAGGCTGCTTACATCAGTAAATGTCCTGGTAAAATATTTATCTATCACCCAGCCGGAAATAAAACTTCCTGCCACCGCGCCAAAGCCATTAGTCATCATCATAAAAATACCCTGTGCAGATGAGCGTATTTTATGGTCTGTAGTGGTTTCTAAAAACAACGAGCCTGAGATATTAAAGAAGTCGAACGCCATACCGTAAACAATACACGAAAGTATAATCATCCACAAACCATTTACCGGGTCTCCATAAGCAAACAAGCCAAACCGCAGTACCCAGGCAAACATACTGATGAGCATAACATGCTTTATACCAAAACGCTTTAAAAAGTAAGGAATGGCCAATATAAAAAGGGTTTCAGAAAATTGTGAAATAGACATGATGAGTGTAGAATATTCTACAACAAAAGAATCTGCATATTTAGGGAATATCTTAAATTCGTCAAGAAAAACATCGCCATAGGCATTGGTGAGCTGCAGGGCAGCCCCCAAAAACATTGAAAATATAAAAAACAGGGCTATTTTATAGGTGCCAAAAAGCTTAAAAGCCTCCAGGCCCAGTGTTTCTATAAACGTTGAATTACTTTTTGTGTTTTGCGGTTTGCATGGTGGTAATGTAAAGGCATAAAACCCTAATAATACAGCGGCAAGCCCGGCAATATAAAACTGGTATTCTGAAGCTTTACTCCCGGTGAGGTTGGTTATCCACATGGCAGCAATAAAACCCAAAGTGCCCCAAACGCGTATGGGAGGAAAATCTTTAACCACATCTCCCCCATTATTTTTTAAAAGTGTATATGATATTGAATTATTGAGGGCAATGGTGGGCATATAACAACACATAGCCAAAAGCATTATCCACACAAAAGTACCCGGTTCATTTACCTGTGTAAGGTAAAACAGTACAATACCATATAAAATGTGCAACACCCCATACAGTTTTTCAGCATTAACCCATTTATCAGCTATTATACCCGTAAGGGTGGGCATAAATATAGAAGCAATGCCCATAGTGCCAAAAACAAGGCCAAACTGTGTGCCATCCCATTGTTTTGTACCAAACCAGTAATTTGCAATAGTAATTAGCCAGGCTCCCCAAACAAAAAACTGCAGGAAGCTCATTGCTGTTAAACGTAGTTTTATGCCCATGAATGTATTTGTGTAGTTAACATTTTATTAACGCCGGTAAAACTATCAATAAAATTTGGAATTTTAAAGAAGGTAAATCGTTAAAGTTGTAGCGCTGCACGGGCCATATCCAGTACTTTTTGATATTGCTCACCAATCGTAAGGCCTGAATTATCAATTTCAACCGCATCATCCGCCTTTTTTAAGGGGGAATCTTTTCGGTGGGTATCTATATAGTCACGCTCCTGTACGTTTTTGAGTACCTCATCATACGTTGCCTTATGCCCTTTTTCCTGTAATTCTTTAAAACGGCGTTCTGCACGTGTTTCGGGGCTTGCCGTCATAAACAATTTAAGCTCTGCATTCGGAAAAACTACTGTACCAATATCGCGCCCATCCATTACAACCCCCTTATTTTCGCCCATATGTTGCTGCTGATTTACCAGCATAGCGCGCACCTGGCTTATTTCGGCTATGCGGCTCACCTGGTTAGATACCTCAATGCTGCGTATTTTGTGTTCAACATTATGCTCATTAAGGTATATTTCGGCATAGCCAAGGGTAGGGTTAAATAAAAACTGCAGGCTTATTTCGGGCAGGCGTTTTATAAGCCCTTCGGTATCAATGTGCTCATCTACAATAAAGCCATGCTCCATAGCATACAGGGTGATGGCGCGGTACATAGCGCCAGTATCAACATATACATAGCCCAGGGCTTTGGCAAGCTGTTTTGCCAATGTACTTTTTCCTGTAGAAGAAAAACCGTCTATTGCTATGGTAATTTTTTTATTCAAATGCTTACTGTAAATTAATCATTAAGCCAAAAAGGCTGGTATTGGCAGCCAGTGTATATCTTGAATATGAATAATCAAAGCGCAATTTATTAAACCTTACACTAACACCGGCAGAAATGCCTGAAAAACTTCGCTTATCTTCAATACGAAGCTCTTCTGCCCTCCTGAAATTATAACCCAGGCGAAGGTTAAAGCTTTTTCCCGGAAATAATTCGGCCCCTAAAATTACGTGCCGTAGCGCATTGTTTACAAAAGATACTTTTTCTTGGGTAGTATTGCCATCAAGGTCTGATTCTGCGCGATTAGGGTTAGAAAAAGCGATGTTCCACTGTTGCAGGTTTTCAAGGGTTATGTGCCAGCGTATAGGTACATTTTCTACCTCCTGAGATATACCCGCCAAAATTTCCAGGGGCAAAGGTTCCTGCAACCCTGCATAGGTAGTAATCTGGGTACCCGCGTTGCGTATTACCAGCGCTATATTAATATCGTTTCTGTCATCTATATAAATTGCGCCAATATCGGCGGCTACTCCAAAAGAATTATAACTTTCTAAAGTAGAGCTTATCATTTTAAGGTTGGCGCCAATATAAATATCCGTCCACGGAATGTTATAAGCGTAGCCAAAAGAAACAGCTATTTCGCTACCGGTAAAATCGCCCGTAAGCAGGCCGGCTTCATCCCTGCCCTCAAAAGTGCCATAATTGACATAGTTTACCCCCATGTGAAATGTTTGCACGTGGCGGTCCCAGGTGTAGGCATAAGCAGCCGTGCCATAGGTTACCTCACCGTAATAATTACCATAATTTACAGAGAGCTGATTGTGCATATCCCTGTTTATGGTAGCCGGGTTAAAAATGGCCTGGTTCACATCATAATCATATAAGGTTATTATTTTGCCCCCAAGTGCCGCCTGCCGCGGCGAGGTTACAAGGTTTAAAAACTGATAGGTATATTTACCCCCTATCTGGCTGAAAGAAACAGTAGTGAAAAGCAGGGAGAAATAAAAAATAAGGTTTTTAAACATGCTTATAGTTATGGCGATTTGCTTTGTATAACGCAGATGCGAAGATATTATTTTTTAAACAAAAAAAACGGCCAATAAAATATTAGCCGTTTTAAATATTATGAAACGATGGTTTTTACAGAACTTTTGCATTTTTTGACTTTTGCCCTGTTATGGCATATTGCAATACTTCCCGCATTTCTTTTACATAATGAAAGGTTACCCCTTTAAGATATTCCTGGTTTATTTCATCTACATCGCGTTTGTTTTCTTCACAAAGTATAATTTCTTTAATATTAGCCCTTTTGGCTGCCAGTATTTTTTCTTTAATACCACCCACAGGCAATACACGTCCCCTCAGGGTTATTTCTCCCGTCATGGCAAGGTGTTTTTTTACTTTTTTCTGTGTAAACGAAGATACTAACGATGTTAACATGGCAATCCCCGCACTTGGCCCGTCTTTTGGGGTAGCGCCCTCAGGCACGTGTACGTGTACGTTATAATTAGCAATAACTTCGGGACTAATGCCTAAATCTTCTGCATTTGCCTTAATATATTCTAACGCCAGGGTAGCCGATTCTTTCATTACAGTACCCAAGTTACCGGTCATGGTGAGCAGCCCTTTACCTTTAGAAAGTATGGACTCAATATACAAAATATCTCCGCCTACGCTTGTCCACGCCAAGCCTGTTACTACGCCAGCTACATCATTGTTTTCATATTTATCACGCTCCAGTTTAGGGGCTCCGAGTATTTTTGAAATGTCTTCATCAGTTACTTTTACATTATACTCCTCATCCATAGCAATGGATTTGGCGATATTACGCACCAGCTTTGCAAGTTGTTTTTCAAGACCGCGCACCCCAGATTCGCGGGTGTATCCTGTAACTATTGCTTCAAGCTGTTTTCTTCCTACCGAAACATCTTTATTATTTAAACCGTGCTCTTTTATTTGCTTTGGTAACAGGTGTTTTTTGGCTATTTCTACTTTTTCCTCAATAGTATACCCCGTCATGTTTATAACCTCCATCCTGTCGCGCAGGGCGGGCTGTATGGTGGACATGTTATTAGAAGTGGCAATAAACATTACCTTACTAAGGTCATAACCAATTTCAAGGAAGTTATCATAAAAATCTGAGTTTTGCTCAGGGTCCAGCACTTCAAGCAACGCCGAAGAAGGATCTCCCTGGTAGCCGCTGCTCAATTTATCAATTTCGTCCAACACAAATACCGGGTTAGAGGTACCAGCCTTTTTTAAGCTCTGTATAATGCGGCCCGGCATAGCGCCAATGTACGTTTTACGGTGCCCGCGTATTTCGGCCTCATCGCGTAAACCACCAAGAGAAATACGTATATATTCCCTTCCTAAAGCCTCTGCTACCGATTTACCGATAGAGGTTTTTCCTACACCCGGAGGACCGTACAGGCATAATATAGGCGATTTCATATCGTTACGCAGTTTTAACACCGCGAGATATTCTATAATGCGCTGCTTTACATCATCAAGCCCGTAATGGTCTCTGTGTAGCACTTTTTCAGCCCGTTTAAGGTCAAATTTATCTGTACTGAATTTATCCCAGGGCAAATCCAGCATAAGTTCTATATAATTGCGTTGTATACCATACTCAGCTGCCTGTGGGTTTAAGCGCTGCAACTTGGAAATCTCCCTTTCAAAATGCGACCTGGTTTTATCATTCCATTTTTTGGATTTAGCCTTTTTACGCATTTCCTCAATTTCCTGGTCATGGCTTACGCCACCAAGCTCTTCCTGTATGGTTTTCATTTGCTGGTGCAGGAAGTATTCACGCTGCTGCTGGTCCAGGTCAAAGCGCACTTTACTCTGGATATCATTTTTAAGTTCCAGCTTTTGCAATTCCATATTCATGTGCCGCAGCGTTTGCAGTGCCCTGTCTTTGAGGGCGCTCATTGCCAATAAATCCTGTTTTTCATTTACCGTGAGGTTCATGTTAGAGGAAACAAAATTTATAAGAAATGAATTGCTCTCTATATTCTTAATGGCAAATGTAGCTTCGGTAGGAATGTTAGGGCTTTCCTTAATAATTTGTATGGCAAGCTCTTTTATAGAATCTATAATAGTAGTAAACTCCACGTCCGGCTCTTGCGGCTTTACCTCATTTACCTCTTTTATATTTGCTTTAAAATAGGGAAGTTCTGTAGTAATAGTATCTATTTCAAACCGCTTTTTACCCTGAATTATAACTGTAGTATTACCATCGGGCATTTTTAATACGCGTAAAATACGCGCTACTGTACCAACACTGTGAATATCATCTGCCGAAGGCTCTTCTACACTTTCGTCTTTTTGGGCTACTACACCTATAATTTTATTGCCGCTGTTGGCATCATTAATGAGTTTTATAGATTTATCCCTGCCTGCCGTAATAGGGATAACCACCCCGGGAAACAACACCATGTTGCGTAATGGCAATATAGGAAGCTCTTCGGGCAGTATTTCGTTATTCATTTCCTGTTCATCTTCAGGGGTCATTAGCGGAATTAGTTCTGCATCAGTATCCAGTTCCTGAAGTGACAAACTGTCAATATTTAAAATTCTTTGTTTAGACATAGTTAATTTAAAGTCATTTTGTCATTGCTACACGTATAGCAAAATAAGGCTTTACATATAAACCTCTATATTTACTACTGTATATCAGTAATTAGCATCTGTATTTATTGTAAATCTATGTGTACAGGGCAATGACTGTGCCATAAAAAAATCCGCCCTTTATCTGGACGGATTTATATATACTTTAGACTAAAAGTGTGTTATTATTGCTCCACATGAAAAGTACCGTTTGTAATTTCATGAATTACGGTGCCTGACTCATTTTCTATTGTAAATTCAAAAGTACCGGTTATCCAGCCATCAGAAATATTAGTAATTATTAATGTACCTTCCTGGGCATCATATTGATTTCCATTCTCATCCTCATAAGTGCCTTTTGCTGTAGCAGTAGGGCTATCTGTAATAGGATAAGACCCGAGGCCAAGGGAACCATCAATAAACAAAGTTATAGTGTGATCTGCCCCTATACCATTAATAGTTATATCGTCATTAGCATAGCCTACAACCAAATCATCCACATAATCAACAGCCACACCATCTACAGTAGCTTTAAATTCGCTATCATCCATTGAAACACCAGTTGTATAAGGTATATTGGTAAACTCACCCTGTGTAAAGGTTTTAGAATCTCCGTTTTCAAGCACACCCACAAAACTAAATGTACCCGATATGGTATGATTTAACTGGTTTATATTGGTTATAACAACTTCACCCGTACTATTTCCGCTTTCAAAATCAATATTAAGATATACATTATCTTCACCCCCATCGGGTGAATAAGCTAAAAACAGTGCTTCGGCAGTATACGTTCCTTCGGTTGTGCCGTCTATTGCCAGACCAACATATTCTCCTGCAGTGCCCCTTTCTCCTGATATTGTAATAAGCCCATTACCAACAGTGGCTGCATAATTATCTGCAATATATTCTTCACCATCAATCATTACCTTAAATAATGGTGTTCCTGTTTCCGGATCCGGGTCCGGTTCTGTATCAGAAGTATACGGTAAACTGGTAAATTTACCATTGGTAAATTGTATAGTAGGCAAGTTTGCTGAAGGATCTGACCAATATCCTGTGAAACTAAAAGTACCGCTAATAGTATGGTTAACTGTATTAATGGTATTTATAGTAACCGAACCTGACATGCCGGTATCGGTAACATTTATATAGTGGTTTTGCGATTCGCTTGTAGGTGTATAGCTAATTATAGAAGTGGCATAAGTACCGGGTGCAGTACCGGGTATTACAATTGAAAAAACAGCGCCATCAGTATTTCTAACTGCTGTAATTGTGGTTGTACCTTCCTCCATAGTTACGGTAGTAGCAGTAGCTTCATAAGTTTGCCCGCTAAAGTCTACCTCAAACATAGCATCTCCATCTTCTACTGGTACATAATCATTAAGTACAGGATCAATGGGTTCGGTATCGCACCCAGCAAAAACAAACACCGCTATTAAAAAATATAACGGATAAATTAATTTTAATTTCTTCATAGTAATCATTAATTTTTATCAAAAATAGCTGAATTAAGGCAAAAATCAATAAAAAAAGCCACTCGAAGTGGCTTTATAAGTATTTTAACACTGTTTTTTTAATTTAGAGTATATGATGTAAGGGTTACCGTAGCATCATAACTATCCTCATTAGTTTCCGATTTTATAGGCCCAACATCTTTGGCAAACCAAATATAAGTAGTTATACTACCCGCAGACATGCCTTGCATTGTTATGGTTTGTATAAGCTTTTCTTTTATTACATTTTGGTACGTAACACCGTTTACCGTAAGTGTTATTCCTTTTTCTAAAATAACTCCCTGAAAACTAAGGTTTAAATCAATTTCGATTGCAGGAAAATCAAAATCGCCTCCATCCATTGTATACGTAGATGTTTGTGTTGCTGTATCTGTCCAGCCTTCATTTACCTCAAGATTGTCTTTAAAACAAATATATTCATATGGGGTAACAGTTGTACTCATACCTTCTGCATCAGGCACACTCACACTAATTCTCTGGTAGTAACTGCCCCCTTCCTTACGTAAGTATACTGTTGTTGTTCCTGTAAACTCAGTATACTCGTCGGTACCTGCTACAGAAAAATAGTCATCAACACGGTAATAGGTTTTTCCGCCTATAACTTCGGTACCTATAATCTTCATGGGCTGTACATTTTCCTGAGCCGTACTTTCAAACACCCACTCATTATTTATAGCCATAGGCCAATAATCTCCTTCCGAACTGCCACTGTCACCATCATTATCGTCAACGTCAGAAGATCCTTCACCAGGATTTTCTGCGCTATCATCATAATCATTAAGTACGGGGTCAACCGGCTCAGTATCACAGGAAGCAAGGCTTATAAAAAACAAAGCAACAAATGCTTTTACCAGTAAAGTTTTTCGCATAGCTAAAGGTATTAAATATTGATTGTTGCCAAATTTAAATATTTTTTATCAAAATCCTAATCTTTTTTTTGTATGCGTGTTAAAAGACCTATACCTATCACAAAAAATATGGTTAAAAACACTACAGAATAGCGCATACTCCCAAAAATCTGGTCTACTGCCCCATATAACAGCATGCCAATTACAATACCTATTTTTTCGGTAACATCAAAAAAACTAAAAAAAGATGCCGTATCGGTTGTTTGTGGCAAAAACTTGGAGTAAGTACTTCGCGAAAGTGACTGTATACCGCCCATAACCAGCCCTACAAAACCAGCCGTTATATAAAAGTGAAGTGGTAATGTAACAAAAAAGGCGCATACACATATTATCGCCCATATAAAGTTAATAACTATAAGTGCTTTTATATTGCCTATTTTTTTTGATAATAACGATGTTAACAATGCACCTGCTACTGCTATAAGCTGTATTAGCAGTATACTAATAATAAGCCCCATGCTTTTAGCATCTTCATCGGGCCAGGCAATTTCTTCCGCACCAAAATACGTAGCAGCCAGCATTACGGTTTGTACTGCCATACTATATACAAAAAAGGCTCCCAAGTACCTTTTTAAGGTAATATTCATTTTTAGCTGAGCCCATACTTTTTGCAACTCCCTAAAACCATTAAGCAATACATGGGTAGTAACTTTATTGCCGCCTCTGTTTCCCTTTGGCAGGTAGTAATAGGTATACTGGCTAAATACTATCCACCACACTCCTACCGAAATAAATGAAATACGCATGGCCTGAATCCCATCTTTTAAATGAAAAATATCCGGAAACATGATCATAGAAAGGTTGAAAACCAATAATATTACACTACCTATATACCCCATTGAATATCCTTTGGCACTTACTGCATCCTGTTGTTCTGCATAGGCAATATCCGGCAGATAAGAGTTATAAAACACCAGGCTGCCCCAAAAACCTATAAGGCCAAAGAGGTAACAAACCAGGCTGAAATATAAATGGGCGCTATCAAACCAATACAGCCCGATACAAGATATGGCGCCCAGGTAACAAAATGCTTTAAGAAATGATTTCTTATTACCGGAATAATCGGCAATGCCCGAAAGTAAAGGAGATATAAAAGCGACAATTAAAAAAGCAAAAGCTGTAGTAAAACTCATTAGTGCCGTGCTCTTCATTTCGGCACCAAAAGCAGTGATAACACTACCTTTTGGGTAAATAAAATTATAAAAGATAGGAAATACCGCCGAAGCTATAACAAGACTGTATACTGAGTTAGACCAGTCATAAAAAGCCCATGCATTAAGCAGCTTTTTGCTACCCTTTTCTAATTGTGTCATATTACATTGGTTTGATTTTTCAAATCTAATGCATTTTTTTTGAAAAATCCGTAACACATATATTAAGTATGCACTATAAAAAAAGCTGCCTGTTAAGGCAGCCTCTACTAGTTTCTGGCATTTTAATTTTAATATGATTTCCCAAATTTTGCTGCTGTAGCCTTAGCCTTGGGTATTTCTTTTTGTATATTGCTGATACGTGTATTATTGCTTGGGTGTGTGCTTAAAAATTCAGGTGGTGCGCTACCACCACTATTAGCATCCATACGCTGCCAAAACTCCAGTGCCTTATCAGGGTTATACCCTGCTATTGCCATTAAAGTTAGCCCAACCTCATCGGCTTCATTTTCGTGGCTACGGCTAAATGGCAATATAGCGCCATAAGTAGAACCTAACCCATATGCCTGCATTACTAATTGTTGTGTTGTCTGGCTTTTATTTGCAGTAGCTGCAGCAACACCTGTAGCAGCAAGTTGGTTTATAACATCGGCGCTCATACGTTGCGCTCCATGGTTTAATAAAGCATGTGCTACCTCGTGACCTAATACTGTAGCCAGCCCTGCCTCGTCTTTAGTTATAGGTAAGATACCACTATACACTACTATTTTTCCACCGGGCATACACCAGGCATTTACTTCATCATTTTTTACCAGGTGGTATTCCCATTGGTAGCCATTTAAATATTCTGACTGCCCTATAGATTTAAGGTATGTTTCTGCGGCATTTTTAATTTTCTGTCCAACGGTATTCACCATTTGCGCCTGGGCCGTACCTGTTATTACCTGATTCTCTTTCAAAAATTGATCATACTCGGCAAAAGCAGTAGGAAAAATTTGACTGTTTGATACAAAATTAAGAGAACTTTTACCTGTAAACGGGTTTGTGCTACAGGCCATTACCATCATAAATAAAAATCCCGAAAGGGCAAACATACTTTTTTTCATTTCTTGGCTATTTAAATCTTTGTCAAAATTAATGAAATTAATTTATAATAATTTCCGAAAAAAATCTTACAAAAGTTAAAGTATTGTAAATAATACATTTTGCTCCGTTATTAAAGTATGCGTGCATTGTAATATAACTTATGAGTATCTTTAATAAAAATATTTTCTGTAATGAGCTCCTCTAAACAAAGCCCGGTTTCTATACCAAAGTCAATAAAAACAGCTTCTGTTATTTTAGAAGCATTATCGCCAAAATTAGCCGCTAAGTTTGCTATAAAACTTTTTATGACTCCCATTAAATATAAGCTCCCAAAACGGGAAGAAAATATGGATAAAAACACGCAGCAGGAACACATTACTATAACCCCACTTAATAAAACTATTTGCGTATACCACTACGGCACCGGTGCGCGTAAGGTATTATTGGTACATGGCTGGAGCGGACGTGGTACACAATTACATTCTATTGCCGATAAACTAATTAAAGCTGGTTACAGCACTATTAGCTTTGATGCCCCGGCTCATGGAAAATCTGAAGGAAAAACCAGTGATATGACTGAGTTTATAGGCTGCATATTGCAGCTACAGCAGCAATATGGCCCTTTTGAGTTTGCCATTGGGCATTCGCTTGGTGCTATGGCTGTTCTAAATGCTGTGCGAAAGGGGCTATCAGTTAAAAAAATTGTTACTATTGGCAGCGGGGATATAATTGATGATATTATAACCGCCTTTACCGGAAAATTAGGCATGAAAATTGCCACCACCAATAAGGTAAGGCAACAGTTCCAGAAAAAATTTAATGAACCCCTTAATGAATATTCTGCGTATATGGCAGTAAAGCAGGTTAACATACCTGTGCTGGTACTACATGATGAAGATGACCATGATGTACCTGTAAGTGCCGCCCATAATATATACAGTAACCTTGCCGATGCCGAATTATATATAACACAGGGACTGGGCCACCGTAAAATTTTGGGCGATAAAGCCGTAATTAATAAAATAACAGCATTTTTAGAAATATGAAATATGTAATAATGATTGCACTCCTGCTTTCGCTGACTGCGTGCCAGGGCCAGGAAAAGAAAAAAGACATTAAAAAAGAAGCTCCTAAAACCGAGTCTAAAAAGAAGGAGGGCTCTTTTGAGGTAACCAAAACAGAATCAGAATGGAAGGCCGACCTTACGCAGGAACAGTTTGATGTGTTGCGTAACAAAGCTACCGAGCGCCCTTTTACAGGGGAATATTACAAGCATTTTGAAAAAGGGGTATATGTATGCGCTGCCTGCGGTAACCCGCTTTTTACATCTGATGCTAAATTTGATTCAGAGTGCGGCTGGCCCTCTTTTGACCAGGCTATTAAAGGCTCTGTAATTTATAAGCATGATACCAGTTATGGCATGGATCGCACCGAAGTAATGTGTGCGCGCTGCGGCGGCCATTTGGGCCATGTATTTGATGACGGCCCTAAAGATACTACCGGCGAACGTTTTTGCACCAACTCGGTTTCTATAGAGTTTATACCCGCTAAAAAGTAATAGCAATAATGCCAACATAGCTTGTTATGTTGTATTTTAAAATTTAATTTTGTTTAACGGAATGAATATAAATAATGAAAGATTATAATATACAAAAAAGTGAGGCTGAATGGAAACAGCAACTGGGGGCAGAGCGTTATAAAATTTTACGCGACAAAGGCACTGAGTTTCCCCATTCGGGTAAATATAACCTTACTTTTGAGAAAGGTACTTACTGCTGCGGTGCTTGTGGTGAGGCGTTATTTGAAAGTGATTCGAAATTTGAATCGAGCTGCGGATGGCCTTCTTTTGATGACTCTATACCGGGTAAGGTAGAATACATACAGGACAATTCATTCGGTATGAAACGTACCGAAATAGTGTGTGCCAATTGCGGCAGCCACCTTGGCCATGTGTTTGATGATGGCCCCACTGAAACCGGGCAACGCTATTGTGTGAACTCTCTTTCTATAGATTTAAAAGAAGATTAAGCAAGGCCGGTATTGACCGGCTTTTATTTTTTACTAACTTTATACAAATGGATTTATTTATGCAAACCGACTGGCCAAAGGCTTTAAAGCCATTAATACAAAAGTATAAAGGCAGGCAGCACCCGCTGGATTATAAAAATTTATATCAACTTTTGGTTATGGTAGTGCTTAGCGCGCAGGACAGCGATGCACACATAAATAAAATTGCCCCGGAATTTTTTAAAAAATATCCTGATATGAAAGCGCTTGCCAAAGCCAATACGGCAGAGCTAACCGAGGTGCTTTCTGAAGTACGTTTTCATACCAATAAAATTAAATGGCTGCAGGATATTGCCTCTGAGGTAAAAGAGGATAAAAATATACCCACTACCATGAAAGAGCTTACCGCGCTGAAAGGGGTGGGAAGAAAATCGGCCAATGTTATTAAACGTGAAGCCGGCGCCGAATCCGAAGGTATAATGGTAGACCTGCATGTGGTGCGTGTAGCGCCCCGACTGGGCATTGCCAAAGGCAAAAATGCCGATAAGATAGAAAAAGAACTTATGGATGCCCTGCCCAAAAGTATGTGGGGAGAAATTGGCATGGCCATGTCTTTTTTAGGCCGGGAAGTATGCCGCCCCACAAACCCCAAACACAATGAATGTATAGTGGCAGAGGTTTGCGAATATTGTCTGGCTAAAAAATAATTTATTCTTCAAGTAAATCGGGCCTTCGGCTTTGAGTATGTTGCAAGGCTTGGTCTTCACGCCATTTATCAATATTGGCTGCGTGCCCACTAAGCAAAACTTCAGGAACCTTCCAACCCTTATATTCTGCTGGGCGGGTATAAACAGGTGGCGCCAGTAAGTTATCCTGAAAACTATCAGTAAGTGCGGAGGTTTCATTACTTAAAACCCCGGGTATCAACCGTATTACTGCATCGGCTACCACCGCCGCTGCAAGCTCACCTCCTGAGAGGACAAAATCGCCTATCGAAATTTCTTTAGTTATAAAATGGTCCCGCACACGCTGGTCTACCCCTTTATAATGCCCACATAAAATAATAATATTTTTAAGTAAAGACATTTGGTTAGCCATGCCCTGGTTAAGTGTTTCGCCATCGGGGGTCATGTAAATCACCTCGTCATATTCCCGCTCGGCTTTCAGTTTAGTAATGCAAAGGTCAATAGGTTCTACCATCATTACCATACCTGCCCCTCCACCAAACTGGTAATCGTCTACATTTTTATGTTTATTAGTACTGTATTCGCGCAGGTTATGCACATGTACCTCTACAATGCCCTTATCAATAGCACGTTTAAGAATAGAGGCTTCAAAAGGACTTCGCAGCAATTCTGGCAATACGGTAATTATATCAATGCGCATAATTTTAATTTGATCAGGTCATTCAATTTGCAAATGTAACAATTATAGGCACTATCTTTTATTGCCAATTGTATATTGTAAAATTGATATGGTAATAAAATTACACTCCAAACTGCCTTAAATGATGGTCCAGGTGATTGTATTGTGCCATATCCCACTCTTCCATAGTCATTTTACCAAACAAAGGGTGTTTTTCAATTTTTATAACAGCAGGACCTTTTTCAGTGAATTGTTTCACCAGTGCTTTGAGCTCTTCTTTAGCCTGATCAAAATCAGGCTCATGGGTTATTTTAAATTCATTTGAGGTGGGTAAATCATGGCGCAGGGGTTTGCTGTCAATAAACATTTTTTTAGAGCTTCTACCAAAAAAAGTTTTCAGGAACCAATTGGGTTTAATTTCCATTTCACCAAAAGCCACCTTGATAGGCATCTGGCAGTGAAGCAACATTTGGCTTACAGTCATTTTTCCCCATTGAGAAAGTACTATAGGCGTTAACTGGTCTATACGTTCTATTATAATCCGGTTGCCGTTGGGGTCAAAAAGGCTTTGCATAGCTATACAATAAAATTTTATTACAGACTTTCCTTTTCCAGTACAATGTCAATAGGTTTGTTCATTTTACGCCCAAACTTCATAGTTGCCTGCTGGCTTTGGTTGCTGCACAAAATGTACATGTTGTAGCTATATAGCGGAATAATAACCGTTTTATATTTGCCCCCGTTTTCAGCGCCGTCTATATCTTCTACTTTTATACTGAAATTATCAGCCGGAAAGCTGTTGGCTACAGAAATAAGGTACGTATCTCCTGAATAAGGAAAAAACCAGCGTTCTTTTGTAGCGGTAGCGCCTTCGGGCAACCTTTTATCATCATCGCCTATTCTGTAATTACTATTAAAAACCATAGGCTTATCGGCATTTTTCCAGCTGTATTGGTTATTGCTGTTTATAACATCATTACCCAGGCTGTCTACAATAGTAATATGCAAATTTTTTATGTTCTCCTTTTTGCCGGCTTCATGCACATCAAGCACCACATAAGAGGTGAAATCATACCCGCAATGCATGGTAGTTTGCTGGGCATTAACTGAAAAACCAATAATTGCTAATATGAAAATAATGTATTTCATAATTTAATCTATTATGCTTACAAAGGTATGATTTTTACAATACATGTGCCTATATGGTTTTTAAATAAGCATTAAACACATATATTAACATACAGGCAGCTAAAAAGAGCCGTTTTTTCCACTTTTTAAGGCGCAAAATTTATCTGGCAATAGTTGCCTTATCCCTTTTATACAATAATGTTATAAACAGAAAGTCGCTTTTAATTTTTTTAAAATATCTACTTTATTACACAATTACAACGTTTTCGTTATTTAATAAAGTTTTAACATTTTTATATACAAACGTATAGTTTTTAAGCCCTGAATATTTGATAATTAAATGTATTGATGTGTTTTTGATTAAAGCTATTTTATCTATTCTTAGATTAAAACGATATAATTTTAAGGAAAACAAAAATTATTCACTTAAATTTTATCATTATGAGAAAAAACTTCCTCTATCAAAAACTGTTTTACTGTTTATGTGTCTTTGTGGCACTCCCTGCAATTATACAGGCTCAAACTGTAACCCCCTGGCTTACCAAAGGCGATAAAAGTGCACTTATACAGCAACAGGGAAATATTAGCTTTGGCCCCAACTCCGGAAGCAGCTCTTATACTATAACTGTTAATGCCGGCAATACTTACCAGACAATGGACGGATTTGGCTGGTGCCTTACCGATGGCAGCGCACAGGTAATATCCAGCCTTAATGCCACACAGCAAAATAATTTATTGCAGGAATTATTTAACCCTAACACAGGGCTGAGCTCTAATGTGGTACGTATCAGCATAGCATCGTCTGACCTTAGCCAATATACATACAGCTACGATGATACTTATGGTGATACCGCCCTTAATAACTTTAGCCTTGCGGGTTTTACTATGGATTATACTGTGCCGATACTTAAAAAAATATTGCAGATAAACCCAAATATAAAAATACTAGCAACCCCATGGTCTGCCCCTTACTGGATGAAAACCAATAATGGCTGGGTGGGCGGCAGCCTGCTTACCAGCCGCTATAGCACCTATGCCGATTATTTTGTAAAATATTTTCAGGCAATGCAGGCACAAGGCATTTATTTATGGGGTATTACACCACAAAATGAACCCGAAAACCCATACAATGAGCCAAGTATGACTATGAACTCGTCAGAGCAGAAAGACTTTATTAATAACCACCTGGGACCAAAAATGAATGCTGCCGGTTTTGGTTATATTAAAATTATTGCTTTTGACCATAATTGCGATAATACTGCCTACCCTACTGATGTACTTAATAACAGCGGCTATGTAGACGGCGCGGCTTTTCACCTGTATGCAGGAAATATTTCTGCAATGAGTACTGTACATAACAATACGGGTAAAAACGTTTATTTTACTGAGCAATATATTGGAGGGCCCAGCAATTTTTCGGGCGACTTTGGCTGGCATATGCAAAATGTGGTGATAGGCAGCGCCAACAACTGGTCTAAAGTAGCTATTGAATGGAACCTGGCCACCAATACTTCTTACGGCCCCCATACCGCAGGTGGCTGCGGCAATTGCGAAGGTGCGATAACGGTAAATAACAGTAGCAGCTATACCCGTAATACCAGCTATTATATTATTGGGCAAATATCTAAGTTTGTAAAAAACGGTGCCCAAAGAATAGGTACCAGTGTAAGCGGTGCTAATATATCGGCTTCTTCTTTTAAAAACAGTGATGGCAGCATTGTAGTAGTGGCTTACAATAACAATTCTTCTACGGCAAGTACTAAGGTGGTATCTGGCTCCAATGCTTTTACTTATTCCATCCCCGGAAAATCGGCCGTTACTTTTAAATGGACACCTTCGGGGGGATCAGCGGGTAGTTTTCCGGGATATTATAACATTATTTCGAGATTAAGCGGTAAAGGTTTAGATGTAGCCGATAACTCAACTGCAAGCGGTGGCAGCATACAACAATGGGACATTACAAATGGTGGCGGCAACAACCAGCGTTGGCGGTTTGAAGATGCGGGCAACGGCAATTATTATATAAGGGTTAAATCAACCGGAATGTACCTGGCCCTGGCAAGTACCAGTACAGCAGACGGAATTAAAGTGCAGCAGAAAACCTATGCAAACAATGATACCTACAAATGGATAGTTAGCAGTGTGGGTAGTGGTTATTATAAAATTGAAAATGTATATGGTGGGAAAGCGCTGGATGTTACAGATGTATCTACTGCAAATGGCGCACTGATACAGGTATGGGCCTATGGCGGTGGTAACAACCAGCAATGGTCTTTTAACCAGGTAGAAAGTTCGGCACGCTATGCTAATCCGGATATGATGGCAAACCCTGATGAGATAACTGTTAAAAGTTTCTCTATATTTCCTAACCCGGCTACCCAAACCGTAAACCTTACTGTTGAAGAAGCCGGTACATATTCTGTTATCAGCCTTACCGGAAGCGTAATCAGTAGCGGAAATGTAGCTTCAGGCCAAAACCAAATAAACGTAAGCGACCTTTCATCCGGATATTATTTTGTGCGTTTTGAAAATGAAAAAGGCAGTAGTAAAACTTTAAAACTTTTAAAAGAATAAATTCGGTATATATTTAATTAAAAACCCGTTTTGTAGTTAACAAAACGGGTTTTATTATATAAGATAGTAAGTATTTAAAGTTGAAATACTTATTTCACATCCATAAGTTCCACATCAAAAATAAGGGTAGCATCGGGTGGTATAACACCGCCTGCACCACGTGAACCATAACCAAGCTCAGAAGGGATTACAAAACGGGCTTTATCACCAACCTGTAAAAGGGCAATACCTTCGTCCCAACCCTGAATAACATAACCCTGTCCTAATGGGAATTCAATAGGCTCTTTGCGTTGGTATGAAGAATCAAACACCTCTCCGTTTTCAAGAGACCCTTTATAGTGTACGGATACTTTTTTACCTTTTTCGGCTTTTTTACCCGCACCTTTCTGTATTATTTTATAGCGCAACCCACTTTCGGTTTTATCAAAACCTGCCGCTATTTTATCAAGCGCTTCTTCACTCTTCTTTTTAGCTTCTGCAAGGCGCTTTTCACGTGAACCTTCAAACGTACGGAACGCTTCTATAGCATTCCAGTTTTTAGCCTCTTCGCCTTCGCGTATAATCTCAATACTTTCAATCTTATCTCCTTGGGCAATAGCATCTACTACATCCTGACCTTCAACCACATTACCAAAAACAGTATGTTTATTATCCAGCCATGGGGTTGCAACATGGGTTATAAAAAACTGTGATCCGTTACTGCCGGGGCCTGAATTGGCCATACTTAATACACCGGGGCCGCTATGTTTCAAGTCAGGATGAAATTCGTCATCAAACTGATAACCGGGGCCACCTGTACCTTTACCAAGGGGGCAACCGCCCTGTATCATAAAATCAGGTATCACACGGTGAAAGACAAGTCCGTCATAATACGGCTTCCCTTGTGGTTTGGCGTCATTTTCAAGATTTCCTTCGGCAAGGCCAACAAAATTACCCACAGTACCCGGGGTTTTATCATGCGTTAGCTTAACCAGTATAGTACCTTTAGAAGTATTAAATTTTGCGTAAATTCCGTTTTCCATTATTATTGTTTTTCGTTCAAAAGGCAAAGTTACAAATTTATTCTGCCTTGCAGGTATTAACAAAAACCTAATTTAAAAAGGCTGTTTCCATTTAATGCTGCACCCAAGGCTTGGTTTTTGGCTTTCTGGCAAACTGCGGTTATACAACACACTGTCAATAGCTCCCCGGAGGTCGCTGCCACTAAGGGGAATATTATTCCCCGGGCGCGAATCATCCAACTGGCCGTGGTATACTAATTTATCTTCTCCATCAAACAAATAAAAATCAGGGGTGCAGGCGGCGTTATAAGCTTTGGCTATTTCCTGAGTTTCATCAAACAGGTATGGAAAATCTATTTTATTTTTAAAAGCAAATTCTGCCATACGTTCCGGCCCATCCTGCGGGTAGCGTTCAACATCATTACTGCTTATCGCTATAACGCCAATGCCCTGTACACGGTAATCATTAGCAATCATTACTACTTCTTCCAATACATGGTGTACAAACGGGCAGTGGTTGCATATAAACATAACCAGCGTGCCTTCGTGCCCACGAAGTTCAGAAAACGATAGCATAGTGCCTGTAGTGGTATCTTTTAGCCAAAACTGCGGTGCAGGGGTACCCAGGGACAGCAACATATTAGAAGGTGTATTAGCCATTTTAGTTTATTTTTGTGAATAAATTTAATTATAAAATTATAATGTTGACCTGGGAAGAATTTGAAAAAACAGAAATGAGGGTGGGAACCATAACAGCCGTGAGTGATTTTCCGAAAGCGAGAAAGCCGGCTTACCAGCTTACTATTGACTTTGGTAAAGAAATTGGCGTGCGTAAATCATCGGCACAGATAACCAAAAGATATACAAAAGATATGCTTACAGGCAGGCAGGTTATTGCTGTAATTAATTTTCCTGAAAAGCAGATTGCCAATTTTATGAGCCAGTGCCTGGTACTTGGTGCAGTGGGTACAGAAGGCGATGTGGTTTTGCTCTCGCCCGACACTGTAGTTGAGAACGGGCTGCGTATACAATAAAAAAAGCCCAAAAACTATTAGCTTCCGGACCCTAAAAAAGTTTTATATGTGTTTGTTACCTAATATTAAATATCATCAAAACTTATATCAGTAAAACTTTCTGTTGTTACTGTAGCTTCTTCGCCTCTTTCACCAAATAATTTTTTAAAGTCTTTCTGGTGCCTTTCGCTTATTACTTCTTCCCCTTTGTGCTCTACCACAAAATTTGTCATTTCATCAAGAATTTCGCTGAAAGCTGCAAAATCTTCTTTGTATAAGTAAATTTTGTGCTTTTTGAAATGAAAAGAACCATCATCTTCAGTAAATTTTTTACTTTCTGTAATGGTTATATAATAATCATCAGCTTTGGTGGCCCTTACATCAAAAAAATATGTTCTCCTGCCTGCCCTTAAAACTTTAGAAAAGATTTCTTCCTTTTCCAACATATCATTTTCTTTCATAATCCTTTGTTAATTTTATTTGGTTTATGTAGCACTCAAAAATCTAAAAAAAATCTAAATAATACAAGATTTTACCCTAATTCTTTTTCCGAAAGTTGTTTCAGGTACAATTCTTTATACAAACCACTCTCATTTATAAGCTGATTGTGAGTGCCTTGCTCCACTATTTCCCCACCTTCCATTATAATAATACGGTCAGCATTTTTGGCTGACGATACCCTGTGGCTTACAATAATTGTGGTTTTATCTTTGCAAAACTCCATAAGGTTATTTAAAATAGCCTCTTCGGTTTCTGTATCTACTGCCGAAAGACAATCATCAAGTAACAATACCGGGGCATCTTTTATCATAGCACGGGCTATAGAAACGCGCTGTTTTTGCCCACCGGAAAGTGTAATACCCCTTTCACCTAATATGGTTTCATACTGTTTTGTAAAAGTTGCGATATTATGGTGTACAACTGCTTTTTGAGCAACTGCTACTACTTCATCATCAGTAGCATCTTCATTACCAAATTTAATATTGTTTTTTATAGTATCACTAAATAAAAAGGCATCTTGCGGTACAAAGCCTATACTGTTACGCAAGTCATACAGGTTAAGTTCTTTTATATCCTGCCCGTCTACAAGTATTTGCCCTGATTGCGGATCGTACAACCTGCTTATTAAAGAAAGTACGGTGCTTTTTCCGGAGCCGGTGCGGCCCAATATTGCCAGCGTTTCACCTTTCTTAACGGTGAATGATATATTTTTAAGCGCCGTTATATTGGTATCTTCATAAGTAAAAGATACATCTTTAAACGTAATGGTACCCAATACAGGAGTATGGTTGGAATTTTCGTTTTTAATATCCGGTTCAGTTTTTAAAAACTCATTAATCCTTTTTTGTGATGCTTCGGCCTCCTGTATCATGCTCGATATCCACCCTAAAGAGGCTACCGGCCAGGTAAGCATATTTATATACAGTATAAACTCGGCTATTGTACCTATATCAGGTATGGCACCATTAATATACATGCGCCCGCCTACATAAATAACAACCAGGTTACTTATACCTATAAGCAATATCATTAACGGGCCAAATAAAGCGCTCACCTTGGCAAGGCCCATATTTCGCTTTTTGCTTTCCCTTGAAAGCTCTGTAAACCCGGCATGTTTAAGCGCTTCCAGCGCATAGGCCTTTATAACCCTTATACCTGAAAAATTTTCCTGTGAATAGCTGGAAAGCAAACTTAGGTTTTGCTGTACCAGTGTACTACGGCGGTTAATTTCTTTACTTACCCAAAAAATACTATAAGCCAAAACGGGTAATGGCAACAAGGTATACAATGTAAGCTTTGGCGAAATAATAAGCATCTGGGTAATAATAACCACAAAACGTATAACTGTGTTAGAAGAATACATTATAGCCGGGCCAACATACTGGCGCACACGGTTTACATCTTCACTTATACGGTTCATAAGGTCTCCTGTACGGTTGCGCTTGTAAAACGACTGGCTAAGGTTTTCATAATGCCTGAATATCTCGTTTTTAAGGTCATACTCTATATGGCGCGACATTACTATAAGGGTTTGGCGCATTAAAAAGGTAAGCACCCCTGCTACCAGTGTAGTAACCACTATCCAGAATAAATTCATCTTGAGGCTCTCCACAATAACATCGCGGGTAGCATTTTGGTCTTTTAAAAATACCTGGATATCATTTACACTATCACCAATTAATTTTGGGGTAAAAAGTGAGAATGTTTGTGCACCAATGGTAATGAATATACCAAGCAGCAACTGAAATTTATATTTATAAAAATATTTATTTAAATATTTAAGTTCTTTCATAGTAAAAAATAGAAAATATCAAAAAAACATCAGGCGCATTGTTAAAAAAACAACCTAAAAATATCATACATTCATAATTTACACCGTGTTTAATTAAAAATAATATAAAAAAATACCCTTAAAATAACATATAACAATAAAATGTGTAATTTTGTATACTTTTCTAAAAATTAATAACTATGTATACCGATGTAATTAAGGCCTCAGAACTTATAAAAGCTGATCCACTTTTCGGACAAACGTCTTTTGACAACCACGAACAGGTAGTTTTTTGCCATGACAAAGATACTGGTTTAAAAGCAATAATTGGTATACATAATACAGTTTTGGGGCCTGCCCTGGGCGGTACCCGTATGTGGAACTATACCAATGAATGGGAAGCACTTAATGATGTGTTAAGGCTTTCGCGCGGCATGACTTACAAATCGGCAATATCCGGATTAAACCTTGGCGGTGGCAAAGCCGTAATAATTGGTGATGCCAAAGCTGACAAGACCCCTGCCATGATGAAACGTTTTGGCGAATTTATACACTCGCTAAGCGGTAAATATATAACTGCAGAAGATGTGGGTACCACCACGCCAGATATGGATATTATACGTGATGTTACCCCTTATGTTACGGGAATATCTGAGTCACGTGGCGGCTCCGGAAACCCTTCGCCTGTTACTGCTTATGGTGTGTATATGGGTATGAAGGCAGCTGCGATGCACCGTTTTGGTACCGATAGCCTTGCGGGTAAATCGGTTTTGGTACAGGGTACAGGCCATGTGGGGGAAACACTTATAAGTTACCTTACCAAAGAAGACGCCAAGGTATATGTTACTGATATTAATGAAGAGCGTATGCAGTTAATGGTTACAACTTATGGGGCAATACCATTTACAGGCGATGATATTTACAGCGCCGATGTAGATATTTATGCACCATGTGCACTTGGAGCCACTATTAATGATGATACTATACAAAAGCTTAAAGTAAAAGTTATTGCCGGGGCTGCTAACAACCAACTTGCCAATGAGGCAACACACGGCAGGATACTTATGGAAAGAGGCATACATTATGCCCCTGACTTTTTAATAAATGCGGGAGGTATAATAAATGTGTATTCTGAAATTGCGGGGTATGATAAAGCCGAGGCTTTAAAGAAAACCGAAAATATTTATAATACTACGTTAGAGATATTTAACCTTGCAGAGCTAAATAATATTACTACGCAACAGGCGGCCATGTCTATAGCACAAAAGCGTATTGACGAAAGAAAAAAAGAAACGGCTAAATAAATTAGCTTTAAAAAATATAATTACTAATTTTGCTAAGCGAAAGAAAATATTTTCTTTCGCTTATTAATTTTAAAAAGTTCTTAAAAAAGCGCGATGCTAAACAGGAGACATATTCGTGTAAAGGTGATGCAATCTATCTACGCCATGCATCAAAATCATTCTGATAACCTTGAAAAGGAAGAGAAATTCCTGTTTCAGAGTATAGAAAATATCCAGGACTTATATCTGGTTATGTTATCGGCACTTATAGAATTGCGTAATGTTGAAGACGATTTTATTGAAAAATCACAAAAAAAGCATTTAGCAACACAGGAAGAACGTAATCCTAACCTGAAATTTGTAAATAATATTGCGCTAAAGCTTTTAGAAGAAAACAACGGCCTTAGTATAGCGCTGGAAAACCGCAAAATAAATAACTGGAAGCTTAATGACGATTATATTGTTATTTTGCTTAATGAGGTAAAAAACAGCGATATTTATAAAGAGTATATGCACAACCGTGATAATACTTTTGAAGAGGATAAAGAATTTATAATCAATATTTTTACACAGGTTATTGCCCCTAATGATAAGCTTTATGAATATCTTGAAGATTATAAGCTTACCTGGGTTGATGATATACCTTTAGTTAATACCCTTATAAATAAACAACTTAAACAATTAAATGTTGATAGTGGCAACAGTTACTTGGCGCCCAGGTTGTTTAAGGATATTGATGATAAAGAATTTGTGCGTAACCTGTTCAGGAAAACAGTGCTTAACGATACCGAGCTTTCAAAAGAATTTGTTGGTAAAACACCAAACTGGGATACCGAGCGTATTGCCGAAGTGGATACAATCATTTTAAAAATGGCCATTTGCGAGTTTTTAAAATTCCCATCAATTCCGGTAAAAGTTACTATTAACGAATATCTTGAAATTGCTAAGGAATACAGTACGCCAAAAAGTAGTATTTTTATCAACGGTATTTTAGATAACCTTGTAAAAGACTATCAAACATATAATAAGTTAGTAAAAACCGGCAGAGGTTTAATGTAAAACAAATTAATATTATTACCATGATTAAAAAATCATTAGCTATGTTCGCCATAGCTTCATTAGCCCTTACAGCTTCTTGCAAAAAAGAAAATGCAGCTTTACGTATAGATGACCAGACAGCAAAAAAAGCTGAACTGGCACATGCCGAAGCAGGAAAACTTCCTGTAATTTCATTTGAGAATACAGAATATGATTTTGGTACGGTTGACCAGGGAGAAAAAGTTAACCATACCTATACTTTTACCAATACCGGAACTGCAGACCTTATTATAAGCGATGCTAAAGCAAGCTGTGGCTGTACAGTGCCCAGCTTTACAAAAGATGCCGTTAAACCCGGAGAAAAAGGTGAAGTAACTGTAGAGTTTAATACTGCAGGGAAAAAAGGATCACAATCAAAAACAGTAACACTTACACTTAATACCGAAAAAGGTACTGAGATGCTTAAATTTACTGCAGATGTAAAAGACAACGGTATAGGCGTTGCAAAAGGAAAATAATTAAATTATAAACATGGCAGATATTCAACAGTTTTTACCGATAATTCTATTAGTAATCATTTTTTACTTTTTCATGATCAGGCCCCAGCAAAAAAGGGTTAAACAGGAAAAAGAATTTGAAAGCACCCTTAAAGTTGGTGATAAAATAATTACAAAAAGTGGTATACACGGTCGCATTTCAGAACTGGCTAACGATACTGTAGTTATAGAAACTATGGCTGGCAGGCTAAAAATGGAACGCAGTGCAATATCATTAGAATTGTCTAAAAAATTACACGACAAAAAATAATAATATTGTCTTAGTACTTAAAAAGCTGCCAATAGGCAGCTTTTTTTAATCTAATATCTTAATTAATTCTCCTTCAGGAGTAAATGTCACTGTAGTATTTATTCCATCTTTACTTAAAACGAGCTTATAACTGCCATCTTCTGCTTTATAAGCCTCTTTTACAGTATAAGATCCGTAACCGGCTTTTATCTTATCCATAGCTTCTTTAGAAACCTCAGATACTTTAATTTTTTTATATTGCTTCTCCTGCTGCATAAATATACAACGCTCATTATTTATGCCCCAGGATGTAACAGCAGCTTCAGAAATATAAAAGCCTCCTGTTAATGCTACTATTAATAAGAACTTTTTCATAATCATAATTTTTAGGAATTATTCAAAGTTACTTAACAGCAAGCTACTTACTCTTAATGTTATATTAAATTACTATATCTTGCTCTTTTTCTCATTGGCTAATTTTACATCGTCAGCATCTTTCTCCATGGATTCTTGTTGTAAAATAGCATTCTTATCATATTGTAATTTTATATAGATAGGAAAATGGTCAGAATTAAAATTTTTACATCTCTTCATACTTACAAGTTTAAAATGTTTGGATATGAAAGCATGATCTAAAGGAAAACGCATGAAAAAATAATGTGCATGGAAAGAATTATAAAATCCCCTACCCTTTCGCGGATCCAAAAGACCACTCATCTTCAAAAATAATTTTGTGGTATAACTCCAGGCAACATCATTTAAATCTCCAAATACTATAACAGGGTCTTTACATTTTTCAGCCATATCTGCAACCAAAAGCAACTCTTTATCCCTCTCTGTAGACCTTATATTTTCGTTAGGTACAGGTGGTGTTGGGTGTACTGCGAATAAACGCACATCTACACCGTTTTTAAGCTTAATAAATGTATGTATAGAGGGTATATCATCTTCAACTAAATATTTTACTTCTAAATTTAAGAGTTCATATTTAGAATATAAAAGCATACCATAAGTGTTTTCCTGAGGAACTTTTTTACAATAGGCAAAATTTTCACTTAACTCATTAGTATTCTCCTCCCAGTATTTATTGGTTTCAATTAATAAAACAATATCCGGATTTGCAGATTTAATCTGATTTAAGCATCCTGAATAATTTGTATTATCCTGATACACATTAGCAATCATTATTGACAATGTATCTTCATCTTTTACTGATGAAGCATTTAATACCTGTTTTTTGGCAAAAAATGTAAATGGAAATATTAAATAGCCTATATACAGTATGTTGATTAATACTAAAACTATAAGTATATAATAGTAAAGCGTATTTTTAAAAAAAATAAAAAGTAACAGTAAACACAAAAAGGAAAACACAAATTTTTGCAGACGTGGATAATCAAATATTCTGAATGCCCAATTGTCGTTCCTGATTATAGATAGTATGGTAAATAACAATGATATTACTACGAGTATTGTCAGAAAAATATCCATTAATAGATTGTATTACAGCACATGAATATCAAATATACATTTAATATTTATTAAGATAATACATACAATTAGTATTTAAGTTGACATTAACACAAATTAATAAAACAAAAAAAATCCCCTATCCATAAGGATAGGGGATTTATATAAGAAGGCGATGACATACTCTCCCACAAACTGCAGTAC